>JAWUYU010000055.1:0-13701 GCA_034110645.1 Pseudomonadales bacterium | reverse complement strand
TTTACCCGCTGCGCCTCGCCACCAGAAAGGGTGGTAGCATTTTGGCCTAGGCAAATGTAACTTAAACCGACGTCCATTAGTGTATTCAAACGGCGGTGGATCATTGGTACTGCGGCAAAAAAATCTACTGCAGTTTCTACTGTCATAGCGAGTACTTCAGTAATGTTTTTGCCTTTGTACTGTATTTCTAAGGTTTCGCGATTGTAGCGTTTGCCCTTACATACATCACAAGGTACATAAACGTCAGGCAAGAAGTGCATTTCTACCTTTATAACACCGTCGCCTTGGCAGGCTTCACAGCGTCCGCCTTTCACGTTAAAACTGAATCGACCGGGTTTATATCCACGAGAGCGGGCTTCTTGAGTGCCAGCAAAGAGTTCTCTGATAGGCGTAAAGATACCAGTATAAGTGGCTGGGTTAGAGCGAGGGGTACGGCCAATGGGGCTTTGGTCTATATCCACCACTTTGTCCATTAGGTCTAAGCCTTCTACCTTTTTATGGGGTGCAGCGACTAAAGTGGTGGCTTTGTTTAATAAGGTGGCGGCTAAAGGATAAAGAGTAGCGTTAATTAAGGTAGATTTTCCTGAACCCGATACACCGGTTACACAGGTCATCAAGCCTAATGGGATAGCAAGGTCAACATTTTGTAAGTTGTTTCCCGTAGCACCTAAAAGCTTTAGCCATTGGCCTTTAGTAGGTTTGTTGCGTTTTTCTGGTACTGGAATGCACTTTACGCCACTTAAATATTGGCCCGTCAGTGAGTCTGGGTTAGCCATAACTTCTTCTGGAGTGCCTTGAGCCACTATGCGGCCACCATGCACGCCAGCGCCAGGGCCAATGTCGATAACGTGATCAGCAAGGCGTACGGCTTCCTCATCGTGCTCTACCACGATCACAGTGTTGCCTAAGTCGCGTAAGTGAATCAGGGTTTTTAGCAGTCGTTCGTTGTCTCGCTGATGTAACCCGATGGAGGGTTCATCTAATATATACATCACGCCCACTAAGCCAGCACCGATTTGGCTAGCTAAGCGAATACGTTGGGCTTCACCACCAGAAAGGCTGTCAGCATTACGGTCTAGGGTAAGGTAGTCCAGTCCTACGTTTACTAGGAAGTCTAAACGAAGACGGATTTCTTTAAGGATTTTGTCGGCGATTTGGCCTTGTTTTCCAGGCAACTCCAAACTGGCAAAATACTCAGCACAAGCACCTACGGCCTTGCTTGAGATTTGTGGCAGGTTTAAGCCATCGATGAATACGTGTCGCGCTTCTACTCGTAGGCGGCTGCCATCGCAGCTAGGGCAGGGTTGCATGTTGAGGTATTTGCCAAGGTCTTCGCGCACCATGTTGGATTCGGTTTCGCGGTAACGTCTTTGCATGTTGTTAATGATGCCCTCGAAGGGATGGTTACGACTTATTTTGTCACCACGATCATTAATGTAGTTAAATTCAACCGGCACTTTGCCTGTGCCGTAAAGAATCAGTTTTTGTATATCGGCATCTAGTTTTTCCCATGGTGCTTCCATACTAAAACTATAGTGGTTAGCCATGGCACTGAGTAAGCCGTAGTAATAGATGGAGCGGCGATCCCAACCTCGAATAGCGCCCTCAGATAAGCTGTTGGCTGGTTGCTGTACCACTTTCCCAGCATCAAAAAATTGCCGAATACCAAGGCCGTCACAGCTTTGGCAAGCACCAGAAGGGCTATTGAAACTAAATAAGCGAGGCTCTAATTCTGCAATAGAATGACCACAGGTGGGGCATGCAAAACGAGATGAAAATATCATCTCTTCGGCTTCTGGGTCATCCATGGATGCGACTTTGGCTATACCGTCTGTCAGGTTTAGAGCGGTTTCAAAAGATTCGGCTAAGCGTAGCTGCAAACCTTCTTTCACCTTAAAGCGATCGATGACCACTTCTATGGTGTGCTTTTTGTTCTTTTCTAACTCTGGGGTGTCGTCTAAGTCGCACAGGGTTCCATTGATACGTGCGCGTATAAAGCCTTGGCTGCGTAACTCATCTAGGGTATGTAAGTGCTCACCTTTTCGGTTCTGTACTACGGGAGCAAGAAGCATTAAGCGCTGATCAGCTTCTTGAGCTAGTACTTGGTCCACCATTTGGCTTACGGTTTGTGCTGCTAGTGGCAGGTCATGATCTGGGCAACGGGGCTCGCCAGCACGGGCAAATAGTAAGCGCAGATAATCGTAGATCTCGGTAATAGTACCAACGGTAGATCGTGGATTGTGTGAGGTGGACTTTTGCTCGATAGAAATGGCTGGAGAGAGACCCTCTATATGATCGATGTCGGGCTTTTCCATGATCGACAAGAACTGTCTGGCATAAGTGGATAAGGATTCCACGTAACGCCGTTGGCCTTCAGCATAGAGAGTATCGAACGCTAGAGATGATTTTCCAGAGCCAGAAAGCCCTGTTATTACCACGAGTTTGTCGCGCGGAATGTCGATGTCGATGTTCTTTAAATTATGTGTGCGCGCGCCGCGTAATATTATAGTGTCCATGGATTAATCCGCTAAGGGCCAAACCAACCATTATAGGCATAACATCTATGCTATAACAGCATTTCAAGAGGGTCTGGTTAACATGAGTTTTTTAGTTGCTCTGAGCCTCTTTAAAATAAGCGGTATAGGCTTTTGAATAGTTGGCATATAGTGACTATAAGGCCTATAATTTGCTACCCAATTCAACACAATTGGCTATTTTAGTGTGCTAACACATACAGCAACTTAACACTCATACAGCAGGAGAAAACCATGGCACGAGGCGTCAATAAAGTTATTTTAGTGGGTAATGTAGGTGGAGATCCAGAAACGCGTTATATGCCATCGGGCGGCGCAGTAACCAACCTTACCTTAGCTACCTCAGAATCTTGGAAAGACAAACAAACAGGTCAGCCCCAAGAACGTACAGAATGGCACCGGGTGGTGTTTTTTAACCGTCTTGCAGAAATTGCTAGCGAATATGTTCGTAAAGGTTCAAAAGTATACGTTGAAGGTTCCTTGCGCACACGTCAGTGGGAGCAGGATGGTGTGAAGCGCTATACTACTGAAATTGTTGCATCAGAAATGCAAATGCTAGATAGCCGTCAAGGCGGCGCACAAAGTGGCTCTCAAGACGGTGCTAATACAGGTGGTTTTGTGCCTCAACAAGGAGGCGGTCAAGCTCCTCAACAAGGCTACAATCAGCAAGCGGCACAAGGTCGCCCGCAGCAACCACAGCAGCAGTCTTACCAGCAGCCTCAAGGCCAGCAGCAAGGTCAGCAACAGCAGCAACCTCAAACCCAGCAGCCACAACAGCAACCGCAGCAACAAGCGGGCGGTTTTGATGATGGTTTTGACGACGATATTCCGTTTTAGACCTCGTTTTATGTAAAATGTAATGTTTTAATTATATTAGTTCTCTTAAGCCCTTGCTATTGCAGGGGTTTTTTATTTTATTGTCCCTTAACTTCGGTATTCTGAAAAGGTCTTTACTAGAGGTTGGTCTATGTTACTAAGGTTGTTGTTGCCCTTTGCTTTTGGTTATTTCCTTTCGTTCTTATATCGAGTGGTTAATGTGGTTATCGCTCCCAACTTGGTGCAAGAGTTTGGTTTAGACGCTAGCCAAATGGGCTTGATTAGCAGTGCTTATTTTTTAACCTTTGCGTTGTGCCAGCTACCCTTAGGTTTATTACTAGACCGGTATGAAAGCCGTAAAGTGAGTGCAGCTTTGTTATTAATAGCCGCAGTAGGTGCGCTGGTTTTTGCCTCTGCAGATTCTGCCTTAAGTTTGTTAATAGGCCGTGGAATTATTGGTATAGGTGTGTCGGCCTGTTTAATGGCAGCCTTTACTGCCTACGCCAACCTCTTGCCCTCAGAAAAACTACCTCTAGTGAACGGCCTGCAATTGATGGCTGGTGGCCTAGGCGTGGTGTCAGCGTCTACCCCCGTGCAGTGGTTCCTAACCTGGGGTGATTGGCGATTGTTATTTCAAGGTTTGGCCGTGGCCTCTGTTATGGCAAGTGTGCTGGTGTATAGTTTGGTGCCTAAGTATAAGATTAGGTCTCAAGGTCAGAATCTAACTCAGCAATTGGTAGAGTTATGGCAGGTAATTAAAAGCCCTAACTTCTATCAAGTAGCCCCTTTATCGGTAGCCACTCAAGGTGTTTTTGGTGCTTTTATTGGCTTGTGGTCGGGTTATTGGTTACGAGATTATTTGGCTTTATCTAATGAGCAAGCAGTGCAGATTATCTTCACCATGGCGGCTGCTATGACGGCTGGGTTTGTGGTTTTGGGGTGGCTTGCTGCAAGCTTGCAACGCTTTGGCGTGAGCGCTTACGTGGTTAGTGTTTCAGGCATGCTGGTGTATATATTCAGCCAGTGGGTAATTATTAATGAATGGAGTGATTGGCATCACTTGTGGTGGGGTTTGAGTGGTTTTTTTGGTACTTCAGGGGTACTAATGTACGCTTATTTATCTCAATCGGTGCCTAAAAGCTTAGTAGGGCGTGTTAACACCAGCCTAAATTTATGTGTATTTGTTGTGGCTTTTTCCTGCCAGTGGGGCTTAGGAGTGGTGATTAATTTATGGCCTGTAGATGCCATGGGTGCTTATCCACAAGCGGCATATGCTACGGCGTGGCTATGGGTGTTAGGCTTGCAGTTAATGGCTCTAATTTGGTTTTTGTATCACGCCGTCTTTCGCAAGTTGCGATAAACCTGCTGCGGATAATCCAAGTACTTCACTCAGCACTTGGTGATTGTGGCTGCCAAGTTCGGGCCCGGGCCAGCGTGTGGAACCGGGGGTCTTGTTGAGCTTGGGCAGAATGGCAGGAATCTTTAATGTTTCACCGTTAATACTGACCTCCTCGAATAAACCTCGGGCATTAAAGTGTTCGTCATTTACCATGTCTTCTACATTATAAATGGGCCCACCTGGCACTTTGTTTATATCGAGAATGTGAAGGATGCTGGTGGAATCATTTTCTGCACACCAAGTAGACAGCGCTTGGTCTATTGAAGTCTCATGTTCTACCCTTCCTGCATTGGAAGATAGGGCAGGGTCTTGGGCCATGTCGGGGTAGCCTGCAGCTTTCATTAAACGTTGGAATATTGAATCACCATTGCCGCCAATAACAACATACTTACCGTCTAAGCAGCGGTAAGTGTTGGTGGGAACAATGCCAGTAACTGTGCTGCCAGAAGGTTGTCGAATGACCTGTGCACCATCGTATTCTGGAACAACTGCTTCCATTAAATTAAACATGGATTCGTACAAAGCGACATCCACCACTTGGCCTGTGCCGCTGGTTTTTTGTTCGAGTAACGCTAAACAAATTCCTAGCGCTGCATGGATGCCCGAAATGGTGTCACCTATGCTTAGATTGGGTCTTACGGGAGCCTGTTCTGGATGGCCGTTTACATAACGAAAGCCACTAATAGCTTCGCATACAGAGGCGAAGCCCGGCTTACTTGCATATGGGCCTGTTTGGCCATAACCAGAGATACGTGCATAAACCAGTTTAGGGTTTGATTGTTTAAATTCATCAGGGCCAATGCCCCAATCTTCTACCACGCCTGGGCGAAAGTTTTCGATTACAATGTCTGCGGTATTTATAAGTTGTTTAACTAGCTCAATGCCAGTTTTTGTTTTTAAATCTATTGTGACTGATTTCTTGTTTCTAGCTAATGAGTACCACCACAGGGAAGTGCCATCTTTCATTTGACGCCAATTGCGGATGGGATCGCCGCCATTTGGAGATTCGATTTTGATAACTTCGGCACCAAAATAACCCAGCATACAGCCGGCAAAGGGACCAGCGAGTAATTGTCCAAGTTCAATTACTCTATAGCCTGCTAGCGGTCCTTTGGTATCCATTGCTAACTCTCTTTTATTTCTTGTGATAGTTGCTGGCACCATGCAGTTACGCGTTGGTCCGTAAGTTCGTGTTGGCTGTCTTCATCCACAGCTAAGCCAATAAATTGACTACCGTCAGCAGTGGCTGCTTTGGATGTTTCGTATTGGTAGCCAGTAGTTGGCCAGTAGCCAATTGCAGTGGCACCAAGCCCTAGGCATTTATCATGTAAAAGCCCCATGGCGTCTTGGTACCATTCGGGATAACCAATTTGGTCGCCGCATCCAAAAAAGGCCATTTGTATGCCCGTTAAATCTAAGGCGTCAATTTCTTCCCAAATATCTTCCCAATCTGCCTGTAGCTCGCCATAGTCCCAGGTTGGGATGCCACAAATAACAGTTTTGTAGTCTAGCATCAGGCTTACGGAGTCATCTGCTATGTTGTAGATATCTACTTCATCAGAACCCAAGATGTCACGAATTTGGTCGGCGATGTCTTCGGTATTGCCGGTGGTGGAACCAAAAAATAGAGCAATAGCCATGTTGCAAACCTCGATATAAATGTAGGTGTAATAAAAATGTTCAGGAGCTGTTCTGAATTCTAAGCCATTTGCTTAGCAGATTGAATAGAAGTAGGTAAGGTAGGCTTGCTTTCCACGGTATTTGTGGCGATTTATGGCCTGAGGCAACTCAGGCCATTTTTTACCTACAGAAAAGTAAGAGTACTGTGCGACAGTAGCTGCTACTCTATATGCCTATAGTTGGTCCTGTCATAGCGCTAACCCAAGGTCCTTCCGCAATCACTGGCCCCATGTTGTAGCCACTGCTAGCGCCTTCAGATCCTTCTACACTGATGACAAGTTTGCCTTGTTGCACTAGCTGCTGCCAATTAGGTAAAGACGTAATACGGCTATTAAATGCCACTTTCATGCGGCCTTGCTTGGGCAGCACTCCAAGAGAGATAGGCTCTCCCAAATCTACAATTAACCATAATTCACACACTTTTCCTTCCTCCATCGAATCTGGCGCGATAGTGTCGATGGATACTTGTTGCTGTGTCATGGATGCATTGACGATCCAAGCAGGGTCGTTATTGGTGTTATACATTACGTAATTTAAATCAGGCGATGTATTAGGCACAGATACAAGGTTTGAAGTGCTTTCGCGAAGGCTAGTAGAGCTGTTCCACGGTGGTGCTATTATTGTTACTGTTAGCACTAGTGATAAAGCTAAAGCGGAAGCACTTAACCCTTGCCAAAGTTTAAGGTTGTTAATCCAATGATGCCAAGTAGATTGATGGCCGAGTTGTTCGGCAATACGTGGCCACAGCTCTTTAGGTGTTGGCATCGGTTTAAAGTCATGTAGGCCTTGCTGTAACAGTTCTTGCCACGCAGCCACTTTAACTTGAGTGTCGTGGCTAACCGCCAATAATGCTTCAAATTGAGCCTTTTGTTCGGCATCTAGGCTCCCCAAAGCGTATTCGCCAGCGGCTAAATCAATGTCTTCTAGTTGGCTTAAATTATATGTGTCAGACATTCTCTTAATCCCAATAATCCGCGTCTAATCCAAGTTTTAACACTACCTAGAGGTAGGTTAAGTTGGGCAGCTACTTGAGGGTGAGCTAAACCTTCAAAATAAGCCAATTGTAAACACTGGCGTTGGTTCTCTTTTAACGTCGCTAAACACCGATGACTGGCCTGTTGCTCTTGTGATTGGCTTACTTGCTGTTCTTGGCTAGCCCCTTGGTCAGCAAGCTGGCCTAGAGTTTCATCACTGCTGTCGTGCATTTTCTGGTGTTTGTTCTTACGTAATAAGTCTAAGGCTTGATTACGCACTATGGCGTTAAGCCAAGTGATGGGCTTGGCTTTGGCGGCGTCAAATTGTTTAGAATTGTGCCACACCTTCACAAATGCCAGCTGTAAACAATCTTCTGCTAAGTCCCTTTGTTTTAATATACGTAAGGCAAGCGCAAATAGATTCGCGTTGGTAAGTTGGTATAAATGCTTAAGGCTTGGCTCATGGTGGTGTGCGATTTGTGCCAAAAGGGGTTCTAGTTGAGTATTAATGATACAGTTCCAATATCTTTAGTAGTGTAGGTAGTAACATTAAAGTGTAGTCTAAAATTCGATATCTTCAGTAGTGCAGTTAGTAACATTAAAATGTAGTCTAAAATTCGATGCCACGTTGGGCTTTTATGCCATTTCTAAACGCATGCTTAACGTCTTTTACTTCGCTTACAGTATCGCACACTGCAATCAGTCCGTCTGGTGCGCCGCGGCCAGTAATTACAAGGTTCATGTTGGCTGGGCGTGCACTAATGGCCTGTGTAACCCTATCTAAGTCTAGCCAGCCCTGACTAAACATGTAAGTGAGCTCGTCCAATATTAAAAAATCGATGTTAGGATCGCAGAGCAAAGATGCCGCTAGTGTCCACGCTTTTTCAGCAGCGGCTTTATCAGCATCTAGACTCTGTGTTTCCCAGGTAAATCCAGCGCCCATGGCATGGTATGACACTTTAGGCAACTGGCTAAAGAACAGTTCTTCGCCACATTCCCACTCGCCCTTGATAAACTGCACCACTGCGCAATTGTGGCCATAACCTAAGCTACGAGCTAACATGCCAAAGGCAGAGCTGCTTTTACCTTTGCCGTTGCCGGTGAGTAATACAGATACACCTTGTTCTTTATCGGCTTGAGCAATTTTTTTATCAATTTGCTCCTTCATTTTACTCATACGCTGTTGGTGTTTTTCGCTGTTAACGGGCTTTTTCATGGTTGCCTTACTCTTGGTATCCTCAATGTATGCAGCAGTGTACGTAAAGGGTAAGTAGTCGACAAGGTGTATGTTCTAAGATTGAGTTAAGTGGGTCGCTTTTGAGTATTAATAGGCAAGGGATCACGATAAACTGTGGCACATATTAATGCGAAAAATTTCACGGATACCGACCATGACGGCTTCAATTCCGCTGCGACAATTATTTTTAGGTGGTGCCCGATCAGGCAAAAGTGGCCTAGCTGAACAAGCGGCAATGGCTAGCGGTTTGGAAGTGATCTATGTGGCCACAGCACAAGTGAGCCATAGTGATGAGCAGGGCAGTATGGCCCAACGTGTTGCTACACATAAGCAGCGCAGACCTGACCATTGGCGCTTAATTGAAGAGCCTCTAGCGTTGAGTCAGATTCTTGCTGAGCTAGATGAAAAACCATGTTGTGTACTGGTGGATTGTTTAACCTTATGGCTTAGCAATCACCTATGCAAGGATGGAGGAGACGTTGATGCCTCATTAGAACAGTTAATAGAGCAGGTGAGTGTTACACAGCACCAGCTTATCTTAGTAAGTAATGAAGTAGGTTCGGGTATCGTACCTATGGGCGAGCTAAGTCGCCAGTTTCAAGATTATTCGGGGCTAATGAATCAACGCCTAGCCCAGGTATGCGATGAGGTAATCTTGGCTGTAGCTGGGTTGCCATTAAGTCTAAAAAGTAAACCGACACATTAACTAGAAGTAGTAACTATTATGAATCTTGAGTGGATTAATCAACCGTTAGCAGCACTTAACGATAGCGCCAAAGAACGAGGCTTAGAGCGACAAGGGCAGTTGACCAAGCCGCCTGGATCTTTGGGTAGTTTAGAAGCCATGGCTGTGCGCTTGTGTGCGATGCAAGGGGTGGATAAGCCTAATGTAGATAATGCTCAAGTGGTAGTTTTTGCGGGTGATCATGGTATTGCGGCAGAAGGGGTGTCGGCTTTTCCTCAAGTGGTAACAGGGGAGATGGTAAAGAATTTTTCCCGTGGTGGTGCTGCTATATGTGCTTTGGCACGACAAAATAATGCCCAGTTTGAAGTGGTGAACTTGGGCACTGTAGTAGATTTGTCAGCCATGGAAAATATCGTAGACAACACCATTATGCCAGGTACTTCAAACTTTGCTAAGCAAGCAGCAATGACACAAGTCCAGCTTTCACAGGCGATGGCAGCCGGTAAAGCTGCAGTAGATCGTGCTGCAGCTAACAAAGTGATGATTTTTATCGGTGGTGATATGGGTATTGCTAATACCTCATCAGCTACAGCACTAGCTGCATGGGCCACAGGCCAAAGTGTAGCCAGTTTGGTAGGGCCTGGTACTGGTTTAGATGCGCAAGGGGTGTCTCACAAAGGCCAAGTGATAGAGGCGGCATTGGCAAAACATGCTGCTGCCATGACAAACCCAGTGGAAGCGTTGCGCCATGTGGGTGGTTTAGAAATTGCTGCTTTAACGGGTGCGTATATTCGTGCAGCACAGGTAGGTATGACAATTTTAGTGGATGGATTTATTACTACTTCGGCGGCTATTTTGGCCACTAAAATCCAACCAAAAATCACTGATTGGATGTTCTTTGCTCACGCATCTGCGGAGCCAGGCCACCAAACGATGATGGCCTCATTAGGCGCAGACACTATTCTTGATTTAGGTATGCGTTTGGGTGAAGGCAGTGGTGCTGGTGTTGCGTTGTCTATACTTAAGAGTGCTTGTGTAACTCATAACGAAATGGCCACTTTTTCAGAAGCAGCTGTTTCTGAAAAGTCAGCTTAGTTTTTGTTGATCGACGCTGACCAGACATGAGAATTAGCTTGTTGCGCCACGGTAAAACCATGCAGGATGGCATCTATCGTGGCCACACGGATGTAGCTTTAAGCTCTCATGGCTTGGCGCAAATGCAGCAGGCGTATGCTAATTTTTCTTTACCAGTAGATTACCTTGTAAGCTCTCAGTTACAGCGATGTGCTAAATTTTCAGAGTTAATTGCTCCCCAGGAACAGCTAGACGAACGTTTTCAAGAGATGTCGTTTGGAGATTGGGATGGCAAATCCCGTGCTGAAATATGGCAAGCGCAGCCTGAAGCAGTAAGCGCGTTTTGGAGTGATCCAATGGCAAGCTCGGCTCCCAATGGCGAAACCGTTTTGCAGCTTCAAACGCGAGCTATGGTGGCGCTGCATGAGCATGTTAAGTGTGCTATTGCGCAAAAACGTGAACACATGCTTATTGTTACTCATGGCGGTGTGATCAGAGCTATATTAGGGGCTGTTTTACACATGGGTCCTAAAGGCTTGTTCAATTTAAATTTGCCTTATGGCAGCGTTGTTCGATTACATGTGGCATGTTTTGAAGATGAAGATGCCAAACCAGACTACCAGCTTAGCCTAGACTTTGCCGCCCAGCAGGATTTTGTATGATCATAAAGCAGCATTACCATGCACTAATCCTCGCTTTTCAGTTCCTAACGCGTATTCCTGTGTATCGTTTATTTTCCATCGCCAATACTATGCCATCGCCACAAGTGGCAGGTAAGGCGCTACTGTATTACCCAGTTGTAGGTGCTGTTATTGGCGGCTGGTTGATTTTTTTACCAGTGGTGTTGAGCTGCTTTGAAGTGGCTTTGAGTCCGCAAATTCAGGCAGGTTTAGTGCTGGGGCTTTGGGTATGGATTACTGGAGGCTTGCATTTGGATGGCTTAGCCGATAGTGCCGATGCGTGGCTTGGTGGCTTTGGTGATAAGCAGCGTACTTTAGACCTGATGAAAGACCCCACCTGCGGACCCTCTGCGGTGATAGTGCTAGTGTTGGTATTGTTGCTGAAGTGGCTGGCCTTGAGTGAGCTGATTGCTTATGCTCAAACTGGATCGACACTATTGTGGTTGGTGCTGCTATTAGTGCCGGTGGTAGCACGGTTTCAAGCCATGTTATTAGTAGTGCATACACCCTATGTTAGAAGTAAGGGTTTGGGTACAGAGCTTAAAAATCAAGCGCAGGCAAAGTGGGTTTGGTTTTGGTTCTTGCTGTTAAGTGTGTTAATGCTATATCAGCACCTTTGGCTATCATTGGTAATGTTACTCACTGTTGGCCTTGGCTATGTGTTAATGCGTCGGTTGATGATGCAGCGTATTGATGGCTGGACCGGCGATACAGCAGGTGCAACTATTGAGGTTTCAGAGTTGTTGGTGCTATTGGCGTTGACTATATATTGGTCTCTATAAGCCTCATCTAATAACGTGAATTCTATTCACTTCGAGCGTAAAGCTTTCACCCAGCGGCTTCCCCCAAGCTGACATAATAGCAACTCCTTGATTTCTTCTATCTATTTGATTTCTTATATCAATGCTGGAGCATGCCTTGATCTGTCGCTATTCCTTTGAGTTTTTTCCACCTAAATCCAGTGTCAGTAGTTTAGCCTTAGACACTTGTCTTTCGGGGCTTGCGTCTTGGCAACCTGAATTCTGTTCAATGACTTACGGTGCGGGTGGTTCCAGCCAGGCGGAAAGCTTTAGTGCAGTGCAGCGCTTACAAAAGCGTGGGCATATTGCTGCTGCCCACATCACTGCAGTGGGTGCGAGTAAAGCTGAAGTGAATCAATCAGCTCAAACCTTTGTTGGGGCTGGTGTGGGTCATCTAGTGGCCTTGCGTGGGGATAGCCTTAGTGGAGTATTCACTCCTCACCCACAAGGCTATCCATATGGCGCCGATTTAGTGGCAGGGCTGCGGCAATGGTTTGAAGGCACTGTTTCTGTGGCCGCCTACCCTGAGATTCACCCTGAAGCGAGTAGCGCTAGTGCAGATATGGGGCACTTGGCAGCTAAGATAGGCGCTGGAGCTAGCCAAATTATGACCCAATACTGTTATGACACAGATGCCTTGCTTGGTTTTGCGGATCGAGTCCGTGGGCAGTCTGCCGATGTTGCAGATGTGCCTATAGTGGTTGGTATTATGCCTATTCATGATATGCAGGCTATTCAGCGCTTTTCAGCCCGCTGTGGTGCTACCGTGCCAGCTAAAATTGTGTCCCAATTTGAACGACTCAATAATGCTGATGATCAATTTAAGCTAGCCATAGATATAGCCCTAAAGCAGATTGAGCGTTTAGCGGATGAAGGGCTTGATAGGGTGCATTTGTATACCTTAAATCGCCCTCAGTGGGTGCAAGGAATTCTGCAAGAATTGGCAGAGCCTAGGTTAGTTCAGCTAAATGGAAATGCCCTTGGGGCTGCCTAAAATCGCGATTGGGTTCAGGCTTGGGAAAGTGTTTATCAACACGTTCCATCAATTTGTTTGGAGTATATCGGATAGAGTGGTTATATTACTTATCATCAAACTGGCCCTAAAATTTGGGCCAAAAAAATAAGCCAGCAAGAAAGTCAGTTTAATCCATCCATTTAATATATTAGGGAAGCTATCAAGAATGCAAATTAAGTTAGACGGTTTATCCGAATCGAAAACCTACTTCACCATGACGCAAACCATCATGCCGCGACCCATTGCCTGGGTGCTATCAGAAAACGCAGACGCGAGTTTTAATCTGGCGCCATTTTCCTACTTCAATGCCGTCTGCACCGATCCACCCTTGGTGATGATATCGATTAATTTGCAGGATAATGGCAGCGAAAAAGACACCCTCCGTAACATTCGTCAGCGCTCCCAATTCGTTATTCATATAGCCAGCGATAATCAACTCGATATACTAAATAAATCGTCAGCTACGCTGCCACCGGGCGAGTCAGAAGTGTTGGCAGGCGGGTTATCAACCACGCCTGTGGATGGATACCATATGCCACGCCTGACGGATTGTAAAATTGCGCTAATCTGTGAGCGTCATGAAACGCAGCCGATTGGTAATAAGGGGCAGACTCTTCTGTTCGCTGAGGTAAAAGAAATATATTTAGATGACGATTGTGCAGAGGTGAATGAAAAAGGCCGGCTCAAAGTGTTCGCGGATAAAGTGCAGCCGCTCTCGCGGTTAGGTGGTGGCGAGTATGCATCTTTTGGTGAGAAGTTGACTGCAACTCGACCTACTTAACGGTATGAGTTGTGAGAGTACGGTAG
>JAWUYU010000054.1:0-10655 GCA_034110645.1 Pseudomonadales bacterium | reverse complement strand
GAAAAGCAGGGTTTGAGGGCGTCTTTGTTAGCAGAAATCAACCGTCAATTCAGCATTCAAGGGCTTTATATTCGTGCTGGCGAAATCAGTATTATTGACAAGGTGAATGGCGTAGCCAGAGAGAGTGCCCTGAGGCATACTAGTGTTATTCAAGCCCACGCTAATGTCGATGAAGAGGGCTTTATTAAGGCGGCGGCATTCACTTCCGGCAATGTGCATGATTCCAACCATTTCATCGACTTACTGAGCGGTAAAGAATCGGAGGTTTATGCTGATAGCGCCTATAAAAGTAAAAAACACGATGATTGGCTTGAAGATCATCACGTTGACAATAAAGTGATAGAGCGCGCTTATCGCAACACGCCTTTGACTCCCAAACAAAAGAAGAAAAACCAACGTAACTCAGGCACTCGGTGCACAGTTGAGCGAGTATTCGGGGTTCTGAAGCTACATTATGGTATGGGTCAAACCCGTTACTTGGGGCTGGCTCGTAATAGTATTCGCTTCGGCGTGATGTGCTTGGCCTATAATCTTAGGAGAGGCGCGATGATTAAGAAATCGTGCAAACTCTCAAACTAAAGTTGAGTCTAATGATTTAAAAATAGGCGCTAATAGGGCAAATAACGGCCTTATTTGACGTTACATAAGTGGCATTTAGATATTTGTGATCTGTTTCGTCTGTTAGAATTTTTTTTGTGGCTTGCGTTATTTATGTGTCATGACAAGGCCTTTGTTCAAAGGTCCCTATTTAGAGCTTAATGCGCTCGAATACCTGAGGATCAATTTCATAAGGCAGTGGTGACAAAGTAATATCAGTGCCATCTTGCTCGTGCAAGTGCAGCTGATCTTCCAGAGCCTCTGTACGATTAATTACCGCAGTAAATGTGTAAGTGTTGTGGCCGCTAGTGCCAGAACTCGCCAAGCTAGTCACTCGGCCTACATTCTTTCGTTTACTGGCATCAATTTGCTGGCCTACTTCGAAAGCCTGATTAGTGGTCACTTGGCCGATAAATAAGTGGCGTTTTAGTTTGCCTAAATATTGCATACGCGCCACAATTTCTTGACCAGTGTAACAACCCTTTTTAAAGTTGATGGCGCCTGTGGCTTGTAAATTAAGCATTTGTGGCACATAGCTGTCGGTGATGTCTGGAGTGACGTAAACCAATCCTTGGTTGATTTGACGAGTTTCCCAAGCATGCGCTTCAGCGGTGCTGGCTTTGTGCTGTAACGTGGCTATGACGTTTGCCTTGGCATCTGGGTGGCAATAGATAATAAACTCGTTGCTCTCTGCATTATTGGCCCAAGCAAAGCCATGTTCGTTTTGCACTGTATCCAGACGGTTATCTGGTGTCGAACCAAACATGTCTTTAATGCAGGCTAAGGAGTTGTCGCCCCATACAGCGTAACGGCACCAATCATTACTGGCATCCTTAAGCTGTGCTTTAGAGAATACAATGTACTTGGCTAGCGCCTTTTGTACCGTTTCTACCATACTTAAAGGCATGTGCAGTAGCAGAGTATCGGCATGTGCTACTAAGTCAAAGTTAGCAATAACGTTGCCTTTTGGAGTGCAGTAAGCGCCAGCTTGGCCTAACGACGGCGTGACCATGCTTACGTCACAGGTGATTTGGCCCTGTAAAAATTTCTGTGCATCTGGGCCGGTTAAACTGACGCTGCCAAAATGATCTAATGGGCAAAAATAGGTCTGTTTCATAGTGTTAAATAATCTAAATATTGATGCCTAACAGGCATGTTTTGATGGTTTGCGCTAAAATGGAAGATAAGTATCTAATATATAGGCTATGGTATGGGTTACAACAGAGGAATTCAATGTTGAATGCAACAGAATTAAGACGACAAGTGTGGCATAGTCGCCGTGGCATGTTGGAATTAGACGTTTTACTAGGGCCTTTTTCTGCCCATGAGTTACCTTTGATTAGTGCTGATCAGCAACAAATTTATGTGCGTCTATTAAGCCAGCAAGATCCAGATCTATTTACTTGGTTTATGGGCACTGCCACTAGTGATGATAAAGAATTAGCCGCTATGGTTAAACAAGTGCAAGACTATGCTCAGTCGAGCCAAGTTCCAGCTTAAGGCTTCAGTACACCTTACCTTTGTTTCCATGACGATATGGCTAGTATTAAGTGTGTGTGGTAGTGGTGTTTTTGGCTGGTCTTGGTTTGCGCTAGCCTATATAGTGCTTGCAGCGTCAGTTATTGGCCGCTGGGTGTGGCGTTATGCCTGGCTCAAATCTAGTACTAGTTTAGTAGCAATAAGTTGGACGCCAGATGAACTTTGCTGCTATTTAAAAAACGGCAGCCAAGTGAGTGGGCATATATTAGCTAAGTCTGCTTTTAATCCTTACTTTACCACTCTCCATATTATGACAGTAGAGGGGCGCCAGTTTTGGTGGCCACTAATGATTGATAGTGGCCCTGCAGATGGGCTTCGTAAGCTCAGAGTATTTGGTCGCTGGAACCACCAATATGCCACTGCCAATCGAAATTAGATGGTGTCAAAATAGTATTGCGAGCCACTGGCAAAGTATTGGGGTAATTTAAGGTGTAATGCAGGCCTCGGCTTTCTTTGCGTTGTTGAGCACTATTGATAATGATAGACGCCACTAAGGCCAAATTACGCAGTTCAACTAAATCTGCACTGATACGGTAATTGCTATAAAACTCATCAATCTCACTTAACAACATCTCTACTCGGTGCTGCGCTCTAGTTAGCCGCTTGTCAGTGCGCACAATGCCTACGTAATCCCACATAAAGCGACGTAGTTCATCCCAGTTATGTGAAATAATGACGTCTTCATCAGAATCTTTTACTTGGCTTTCATCCCATGGTGGAATGATGCTGTCTAGTTTTTCTGGAGTCCAATGGGCTTCGATGTGTTGTGCGGCCGCATGGCCATATACAAAACATTCCAGCAATGAGTTACTGGCCAAGCGGTTAGCGCCGTGCAGCCCAGTAAACGCTGTTTCACCGATAGCATACAAGCCTTCGATGTCGGTCATGCCGTCTTGATTGGTGATAACGCCGCCACAGGTGTAATGCGCTGCAGGTACCACAGGAATTGGGTCTACAGCAATGTCTATGCCAAGATCTAAACAGCGCTGGTAAATGGTAGGGAAGTGGGATTGCACAAACTCTCGGCCACGGTGGCTGATGTCTAGATAAACACAGTCATCACCCAGGCGTTTCATCTCATGGTCGATTGCACGGGCCACTATATCTCTTGGAGCAAGTTCTAAGCGCTCATCAAAACGCTGCATAAAAGGCTCGCCATTAGCCAGCAACAGTTTAGCGCCTTCGCCACGTATCGCTTCGGATATTAAAAATGACTTTGCTTGGGGGTGGTAGAGGCAAGTGGGATGGAACTGGTTAAATTCCATGTTAGCGACGCGGCAGCCTGCTCGCCAAGCCATAGCAATACCGTCGCCAGATGATCCATCTGGCGTGCTGCTGTAAAGGTAAACCTTACAGGCGCCTCCAGTAGCCAAAATGACGCACTGGGCCTTAAAAGTATTCACGTGGCCAGTTTTTTGGTCCAAAACGTAGGCACCTATACAACGATTGCCAGGCAAACCTAATTTGGCAGCAGTGATCAAATCGATGGCTACTTGATGGCATAATAAATGCAAATTTTTGGCTTCATTGGCACGTTCAAGAAGGGTGGTAGTCACTGCGTGGCCAGTGCGGTCTGCGGCATGAATAATTCGGCGATGGCTATGTCCACCTTCTTGGCCTAAGTGGTAACCCGTTGTATCATCCAGATCTTGGGTAAACGGCACTTTTTGCTCAATAAGCCAGTCTACACTGGCCTTGGCTTGCTCTACTGTGAACTTTATAGCCGCTGGATTACCAAGATTGGCTCCAGCAATAAGAGTGTCTTGTATGTGATTATCGATGCAGTCTTGTTGATCTAGTACCGCTGCAATGCCTCCTTGAGCTTTAGCAGAGGCGCCAGCATTTAATTCATTTTTGCTGATAACGGCTACTTTTTTGGTGGCTGCTAATTTCAAAGCTAAGCTTAGGCCTGCAGCGCCTGACCCAATGATAAGCACATCGTATTGAAAATCTTGTTGCATAAGGAGGTATAAATAAAATCCCAAGTTGTATCATTATAGCGTGATCGCAGACAAGGTTAAACGCTTATCAACGACGACATAAGTTTTAACTTGAAGTTATAGCTTGAATATCGTGCCAGTGGGTCTAATCTGCTGTACTCTATTGTATTGAGAGCTTTGCACATAGCAGGCATCAAGACAAAATGGCTAAAAACAGCCTACTTCTCGTTGGAAAACTTGGCAATAGCTAGCTATTACCTGCATTTCCCGCCTCAATTAGACTTTTTTCTCTCATTTCCCTTTTGTCGCCGCTTTATGCAAAGGTCTCGTATTGTTTAATTGGATAAATCTTTTAAATTGTATACTTACTGCAGTCTAGATAAGGAAATCTAAGTGCCTAACACGCAGGCCTCAGCGCCAGTCCCCCCATCAGACCAACAGCTTGTCGAACGAGTACAGGCTGGGGATAAGGGTGCCTTCGATTTGCTGGTGCTTAAATACCAGCACAAAATCATCAGTTTAGTGGGCCGTTATGTGAAAGATCACCATGAGGCTATGGATGTAAGCCAAGAGGCCTTTATAAAGGCTTACCGTGCTTTGGCTAATTTTCGAGGCGATAGCCAGTTTTATACGTGGCTGTATCGCATTGCAATTAACACTGCAAAAAACTATTTGGTGGCACGTAATCGTAGGCCTCCAGATGTGGATGTGGAAGCTAATGAATATGGTGACTACGGAAGTGCAGACATTATGGCTGACGTTGACACCCCTGAAAATTTGCTGGCTCGTGATCAATTGCAAGACAAAGTATTTGCCACTCTAGAAAAGTTGCCAGATGACCTAAGGACAGCGTTAACCCTAAGGGAGTTTGAAGGTATGACGTATGAGCAAATTGCACAGGTGATGGACTGTCCTGTTGGTACTGTTCGTTCTCGTATATTTCGCGCTAGAGATGCCATAGATAAAGAAGTGGCTAAGCTTATGGACCCCGATTAGCGAGCTATTATTGGCTTTGAAAATAAAATTGAACCAAACGACCTTGTTAGCGTCTTACTTGTGTAAGTTAAACTTAGGAAACGATATTTTGGCACCTACTCAAATTAACTCCGATTCAATACGCGAATCATTATCTGCTGTGATGGATGATGCTGCTCAGCCACTAGAGCTGCAGCGTGTACTTAAAGTTACTCAAGGTAATGAGCAAGTAAGGTTGCAATGGGCGCGCTATCAGCTTGCTAGTGCAGCCCTAAAGCGTGAAACAACACATAGTTCATTAGATCTCGGCTTGGCGCACCGTGTACGTAATGCTATTGAGTTAGAGGCTACGTATTCTTTATCGTCTTCTCATTCGGCATCGGAGGTGCTTTCCAAAGTCAGTAAGTTTGATCGATTCTGGCAGCCGGTTGCTGGGCTAGCGGTAGCAGCAAGTGTGACTGTGATTATGGTGTTGGGTGCTCAGCGTATTAGTATGGCCGAGCAGCCTCTAATAATTCCTGCGCAGCAAGGTGTGGTTTTGTTAGAGCCAAGAAATACCAATAATAGTATTGCGCTGTCTAGCACTGGTGCAGCTCATACTGTAGCAGTAAATACTAATGACATTATTCGCTTACCAGCGCCTGTGGAAGCTGCTAATGCGGCAGAAGCAAACTGGTTGGCAGCAGAGCTTCCAGTAGGGTTTGTATTAACGCAGCGCAGTGTAGATGTGTCAGACCCGACCGCAAGAGAAGTATTGACCTATAGCAACGGCGTTGCTAGTTTTACCCTTTATGTTGAAGCATTGAATGGTCGTACTATTGCTGAAGGTCACGCTTTTGCAGGCTCAAACTTGGTGCTGGGCCAGTCTATGGATCATAATGGGGAGCCTATATTTGTGACTTTAGTTGGTCAATTAAGTTTGGCGCAAGCTGAGCATGTGGCGAACTCTGTGGTATCCTTATTACCTCAATAATTGCATTGTAAGCTCGCAGAGCTGAACTATATCTAACTATGTCCAACGCACAAAGTTGCATGATTGAGCAAGTTGCTCATGTCCACGCTATTGATCAAACCACGGTTTGGTTAGAGACCTTACGTCGTGCTACTTGTGACTCTTGCACTTGTGGGCAGCGACTATTGAATGAGGGCGCAGACACCGCTCATTCGCGTATTGAATTGCCTATTCCTAAAAACATGACCCTAAATGTGGGTGATGAAGTGGTGCTTGGCGTCCATCAAAAAGCATTTATAAAAGCCAGCTTGTTAACATTTGTTATGCCATTAATCATTATGCTGGCATGTGCGGTGCTGGCTCAATGGTTGGCTCTTTCTGAACCGCTCACGGTCGTTGCGGCATTATTAGGCTTGGGTTTGGGCTTGTTTTTGTTACGGTGGTATAGCCAAAATGCTGCTGCATTAGGCTCTGACCAGTGGCAGCCTGTTATTCTGCGTCAACAGCGCTTAAGTCAGGTGCAGGAAATGCACTTTACGTCTGAATAAATTCCCAGTGAGGCGCTTTATTAAAACACGGCTAACTGCAAAACTTTGTAAAGGGTGATAGGTATTAGCCCTGATCCTGCAAAACTATCGTATGCTCTTACACTCAATGGACATTCATTTTTATTGTAGAGGATCTTTACCATGACCCAACGAGTCCCTTTTCACTATAAATACGTTTCTATACTGCTGCTGTCTTTACTGTGGTCTAGCTTTGCGCGGGCTGGACAGTTGCCAGATTTTACGCAGCTAGTTGAACAGGCATCCCCGGCGGTTGTTAACATTAGCACCACCCGTATCATCAACCAAAAACCTACAAGTAACCAGTTTGATCTGCCCAATCAAGAACAGTTGCCAGACATTTTCAAACACTTCTTTGAACGTCAGTTTCCACAACAAAAATCACCACAGCCGGGGCAAATGCCTAAGGCACAATCCTCTGGTTCGGGTTTTTTGATTAGTGAGGATGGGTACATATTAACCAACTTTCATGTGATAAAAGACGCCGATAAAATTATTGTAGCGTTGAGTGATCGCCGTGAAATGGAAGCGCAATTGGTGGGTGGCGATCCACGTTCTGATTTAGCGTTATTAAAAATAGCAGCAGACGATCTGCCATACCTTACTCTGGCAGACTCTGATCAGCTCAAGGTGGGGGAGTGGGTACTGGCGATTGGCTCTCCATTTGGATTTGATTATTCGGTTACTGCAGGTATTGTCAGTGCCAAAGGTCGTAGTTTGCGTTCGGAAACTTACGTGCCTTTTATCCAAACAGACGTTGCTATAAACCCCGGCAATTCAGGTGGCCCTTTGTTTAATTTGGACGGCGAAGTGGTGGGGATTAATTCTCAAATATATACTCGCTCAGGCGGTTTTATGGGCCTTAGTTTTGCCATCCCTAGTAATACTGCA
Source organism: Pseudomonadales bacterium (assembly GCA_034110645.1). Classification (GTDB taxonomy): domain Bacteria; phylum Pseudomonadota; class Gammaproteobacteria; order Pseudomonadales; family Balneatricaceae; genus Njordibacter. The sequence continues at coordinate 3,195 of JAWUYU010000054.1, read as the reverse complement.
ATCGCTGTAGTTGCTCAGTTAAGAGAAAATGGTGAGGTGGCACGAGGTTGGTTGGGCGTGCAGATTCAAGAAGTAAGCCAAGACCTCGCAGAATCTTTTGGTCTCGATAAGGCTGCAGGGGCATTAGTTGCGCAGGTTTTAGACAATAGTCCCGCTCTGGCAGCTGGCCTACTGGCAGGAGATGTCATTACTCAGGTGGATGGCAACGAAGTTGTAATGTCTGCACAAGTGGCGCACTTTATAGGCGCTATACCACCAGAACAATCTGTGGTTATCCAGGTAGTAAGAAATGGTGAAAGCATAGAGATAGAGGTGGTAATTGGTCATTTGCCTAAAATTGCAGCTGGCAAATTAAGTGCTATTGAGCAAGGTAAATATGTGCAACGCATTGGTTTGCGTGTGGCAGCCTTGTCATCAGAAAAAGCCCAGCAATGGAGTATTCGTAATGGTATAGATATCATCGAAGTAGATGCAGGCGTAGCTCAGGAGCTGGGTTTGCAAGTTGGCGATGTCATTACTAGCTTGGCGAATCAGCGTATTACTAGCGTTCAACAATTTGTTGAATTGGCGGCGGCCTTGCCGACGCAGCGTTCTATTTCGCTGCGTATAGTACGTGAGGGTAGGCCGCTATTTGTGGCTTTTCGGTTAAATCAATAAATACAGGTAAAAGTGACTTATTGAATGTGATTGCCCACCCGCACTACTTTTAAAGTATTAGTGCCACCATGGGCTTTCACGTAGTCACCTTTGGTAATCAGTACGATGTCGCCATCTTCCACAACACCTAACTCTTTAAGCTGCTCCACTGCAATATGGTTCACTTTGTCATTGTCCAGTACTTCAGAATCGAAAGGGTGAGTAATCACTCCTCGGTATAAGCATACCCGGCGCTGAGTTGCAGCTTGTGGAGTAAAGGCGAAAATGGGGATGCCAGAACGTATGCGTGACATAAGCAGTGGAGTTTTGCCAGTTTGGGTCATGCAAATAATGGCTTTAACACCTTCTAGGTGATTGGCTGCATACATGGCACTTAAGGCAACGCTTTCATCAATGCTGTGTACGCTGATATCAACTCGATGAGATGACTTATGGGATTTTCTGTGCTGTTCGGCGCCTAAGCAAACTCTAGCCATGGCTTCTACAGTTTGTGTAGGGAACTCACCCACGGCGGTTTCTGCAGACAGCATTACCGCGTCTGTACCATCCATTACCGCATTAGCAACGTCAGACACTTCTGCGCGAGTGGGCATGGGGCTGGCAATCATAGACTCCATCATTTGTGTTGCAGTAATCACAATGCGATTAAGGCGGCGTGTGTGCTTTATGATGTCTTTTTGCACCCCTACTAATAGTGCATCACCTATTTCTACTGCTAAGTCTCCTCGGGCTACCATTACGCCTTCAGAGGCTTCAATAATGCCTTCTAAGGTGGCTGGAACAATGGCTTCGGCGCGTTCTATTTTGGCAATTAGGCCCGCATTGCTATTGGCTTGTTTAAGTAAGGCGCGAGCTTCGTGCATGTCGTCTGCATTACGTACAAAGGAAATAGCGATGTAGTCTACGCCGATTTCGGCGGCGGTAAGTAGGTCTGCGCGATCTTTGTCTGTTAAGGCGGGTGCAGATAAGCCACCTCCTTGTAAATTAATGCCTTTGTTGTTGGACAGAGGGCCGCCAATCTCAACACGTGTGTATACTTTTCCATCGCTTACGCTCTCAACCTTAAGCACAATGCGGCCATCATCTAGTAATAGAATGTCATCTTTATTAAGGTCTTTGCCTAGTTCAGGAAAATCCAACCCTACGGCTTGTTCAGTGCCTGCTTCTAAATCCATAGCAGGGTCTAGTATGAATGTCTGGCCTTCATGTAATTGAACTTTGTTGTTGGCAAATCGAGCCACACGAACTTTAGGGCCTTGTAAATCTGCCAGCAAAGCAACGTGACGTCCTACTTCTTTGGCGGCTTGAAGTACAGTTTCTGCACGTTGTTTATGATCGGTAGGGCTGCCGTGGGAAAAGTTGAGCCTTACTACGTCGGTACCAGCTGCAATAATGCTTTTAAGAACTTCTAGGCTACTTGTGGCAGGGCCTAAGGTAGCAACAATTTTAGTGCGTCGTAATTGCATGATATAAAGATCTGTCCTTGGTCATGAGGAGGCGGGCCGGTAGTGCCAGACCACCGAGAGTTTAATGGTGCATTAGCGCTAGGCTAGTGTCCAGCATTCTGTTACTGAAGCCCCATTCATTATCATACCAAGCCATTACTTTAACTAAGCTGCCTTGGGCTCTAGTGTGGTTTGAATCAAAATTTGAGGATTTGGCGCAATGATTAAAATCTACAGACACTAATGGTTGGCTTACGTAGTCCATGATATAGGCCAGCTCAGGGTCGCTTGAGATGGCATTTTTCACAAGTTGGTTAATCGTCTTGGCGCTTGTTTCTGTAGCGGCCACAAAGGTAAAGTCGACCAATGAAACGTTAATGGTAGGTACGCGAATGGCCATGCCATCAAGGCGGCCATCAAGCTGGGGTAGCACTAGGCCTACAGCTGCGGCAGCACCCGTTTTAGTAGGAATCATAGAGGCGGTGGCAGAGCGCGCGCGGTATAAGTCACTGTGCAGGCCGTCAGTCAGTAGTTGGTCGTTGGTATAAGCATGAATGGTGGTCATTTGCCCTTGCTTTATACCTACAGCCTGGTCAAGTATCTTAGCTAATGGTGCTAGGCAGTTAGTAGTGCACGATGCATTTGATATGATCCGTTCTTGTCCGGTGAGCGTATTATGGTTAACGCCATAAACAATAGTGGCGTCTAAATCTTGGCCGGGGGCGGAAATTAATACCTTATGTGCACCAGCGTCGATGTGGGCTTGAGCGTCTTTTCGATGAGTAAATAAGCCGGTGCATTCAAGCACTAGGTCTATGTTGAGTGCTTTCCATGGCAGTTGGCCTGGGTCTTTAAGTTGATACAGGTGGATTTTGTCTTGGTTGATGTATAGGTGATGATCATCATGCTCGACTTGGCCATTAAAGCGGCCGTGTACGCTGTCAAATTGCAGTAAATGAGCATTGGTTTGAGGGCTGCCCAAGTCATTAATGGCAACGATTTCAAAGTTTTTGTTGTAGCCATTTGGGCCACTTTCATAAATGGCGCGAACGATGTTGCGGCCAATGCGGCCAAAACCGTTGATGGCAATGCG
>JAWUYU010000053.1:0-8926 GCA_034110645.1 Pseudomonadales bacterium | reverse complement strand
GTTATTAATAATCTCAACATACTTATTTATTAAATATTATTTATTGCAGGAAGTCGACACAGCTGACAGCTAATAGGTCGGCATCGTATTGACGACGTTTAGAGCCCAAGCATGAACACCGCCTGTGAGGTTGCTAACTTTGTCAAAACCATTCTGCTCTAAAAAAAGTGCTACCTGCATACTTCGTACTCCGTGATGGCAGATGCAGACAATCGTCTGCTCCACGTCTAGTTCGGACAACCTGCTGGGATGGTGTTCATCGGTATCATCAATGACCCGGCAATCTTGCAGGTCTGAAACTCCCACTCTTCTCGTACGTCAAGTAATATAGGGGTCACGCGCTCTGTATTCTCTAGCCATATAGCCAGTTCTGGTGGAGTTAGATGTTGCATCGTTAAAATACCCCTGCAGCATGAGCTTGTTCGTCGGCATGATATGAACTTCGTACCATCGGACCTGAAGCCGCGTGTAAGAAACCCATCTTCAGCGCTTCTTGTTCATACATATTAAAGGTGTCTGGGTGCACGTAGCGAAGTACAGGCATATGCCCGCCAGACGGCCTCAAGTACTGACCTATGGTCAACATGCTCACTCCGTGGGCACGTAGTTCACGTAGTACATGCAAAATCTCGTCATCGGTCTCTCCCAATCCAACCATCAGCCCAGACTTAGTGGGTATATTGGGATGCATGGTTTTGAAACGCTGTAATAGATTAAGGGTGTTTTGAAAATCTGCACCTGGACGTGCTTCTTTGTATAAACGCGGAACAGTTTCGATGTTGTGGTTCAATACATCTGGTGGCGCTGTGCTGAGAATGTCCAGTGCAAGGTCGAGCCTACCACCAAAGTCTGGTGTTAGAATTTCGATATAAGTGTTGGGCGACAGTGTGCGAATGTGCTGAATACATGCTACAAAATGGCTAGCGCCACCGTCGCGTAAATCGTCACGATCTACTGAGGTAATCACTACGTAATTAAGCTTCATCATGGCGATGGTTTCGGCCAAACGTTGCGGCTCTTGCGAGTCTAATGGATTGGGACGGCCGGTACTTACGTTGCAGAACCTGCAGCGCCGCGTGCATTTGTCACCCATAATCATGAATGTAGCGGTGCCTTTGCTCCAGCACTCACCTATGTTTGGGCAGGAAGCTTCTTCGCACACTGTCACCAATTTATTGGCGCGCGCAATGCCCTTGATCTCACTGTAGCGGCCCGATGTTAGCCCAGCCTTAGCACGGATCCAACTTGGTTTTGGCAATCTTTTATCGGTAACGATTTCGTCGCGCTTAGTCTTAAGCGAGCCTCTTTGCTTATCTGGTGCGTCGTAGGCTCTTTCGGTGACTAGCGTCATTTCTATTTTAATAGGGATTCTCCTGAGCAAATATGCGCAGTGGTATGTGGAATATATGAAACTGTTGGGCCGGGTAGGCTGGCTCGTGCAGCCTATGCTTTATGAACTTTCAGGAGGTCAGCGCTCTAGATGTTGCAGCTTGTCCTGCACGTCTTTCCATACCTCTGCTTCAGGTAGTGGCTCGCAGACCTTGCTGATAGATGGCCACTTGAGAGAGAGTTCTGCGTTTAATTCGATGAAATGCAGCTGATCTTCTGGTACGTCCTCTTCTGCATAAATAGCGTCAACAGGGCACTCGGCTACGCATACTGCACAGTCTATACATTCGTCTGGATTGATGGAGAGGAAGTTTGGACCTACATGAAAGCAGTCCACCGGACATACATCGACACAGTCTGTATAACGGCAGAGAATGCACGCTTCTGTTACAACGAAAGTCATAAAAAATCCTATCTACAAATTATTGAAAAATGATGCTTAAGAGTCTAGTGATTAAAAAGTGGTAAAAACTTATAAGTGGATATAAAAAGCCAAGAAAGTCTGTGAAATCTACTTGTCATATCAATAAATAATAAATACTAAATATAGTATCGTTTCAAAACTATATCCATGTCAATGGATTTTTAAGTTATTGATGTTTAGGAACGTGGGAGCAGTAGCTCTTATTTGCAGACTATTTTATGCAGGCATCAAAATAACAAGTGGACCATTGGCCGCTTGGGCTTCTGCTGGCTCGTGGGTAGCTAGCAACATGGGAATATTGCGTTGCTTAGCTTGGGCAAACAAAAACTCACGCATGGTGTGTCTTAGCTCTAAATCTAGTTTAGAAAAAGGTTCATCCAACAGCAAAACTTGTGGCTGTGCTAATAAGGCTCGCATCAACGCTACTCGGCTTTGCTGGCCGCCAGACAAAGTAGCAGGATTGCGATGGTAAAAATTTTGAAGTTGCGCTTGCTCTAACGCTTGCTCTATCTGCGCGCGTCGATTCTTTGAGCCTATTACATTAGAACTCAGGCCAAATGCTAAATTATCGCCCACAGTTAAGTGTGGAAATAGTAATGGGTCTTGAAATAAAATGCCTATCTGACGCTCTACCACCGGCTTATGTGTCACTTTTTCGCCATTTAATAATACCTCTCCAGTCACACTGAAGTGAGTACTTAAGTGTCCGCCAATGGCGTTGAGTAAGGTAGACTTTCCTACTCCAGAAGGCCCCATTACGCAGGCTACTTCTCCGCTAGCAATTACTATATCAACGGCTGTAAATAAACTCACATGGGTTGATGTGGTTACACTTAGGCTGCGCAATTCTAAACTCAAAACAACATGCTCATTATTACCTCTGTTATTTTTTCAATGCTACCAAACGAGGCAGTAGTAAGGCAAAGGAGTATGCCAGTAATGGCACCAATGCCTGTAGTAGGCCATAAACACCAACTAAACGACGATCTGCACCTGAAGCTAAGCTGACTGCTTCAATGGTAAGGCTTTCAACCCGGCCAGCACCGATCATTAATGTAGGTAGATACTGGCTAATAGACACAGCTATACCAATGGCCCATGCCAACAATAATGGCCTTAATAATAAACTAAGTTTGATGCGCCAAAAACAACTCCACGAAGAACGGCCAAGGCTGGTAGCAACTTGTACATAGCGCTTATCCAAAGCTCGCCAGGAATCCACCAAACTGAGCATGGTATAGGGGAATACAAATAATAGGTGGGCCCACATTACAGTCATCATGCTGCCATTTAAACCAAGGCGTAAAAAACCCACTTTAAGGCCGTATAAAAAAGCAATTTGGGGTACCAGTAAAGGTAAGTATATAAACCATAGGGTTATTTTATAGAAGTGTCCGCCAAATCGGTCTTGAACTTCTAACCAAGCTATTGCTAGGGTTAAAGCTAAGCCACTACTTATAAGAGCCACTATTAAACTGTGCTGCAAGGCTAAGGGCACATTGGTAATTAGTTGTAACCAATAATTATATGACCAGCTTGTGGGTAAGGCATCAGGAAAAGACCAACGCCAGGTAATAGACCATAGTGCTAGCACTAGTAAGGACAATAGTCCCAACATTACTGTAATGGGCAAAGCGGTGGTTAACACTCCAGTAAATATTGAGTACTTGCCTGTACGATCACCAGACCTAATCATGACTTTGCTGGTAAACATTACCGTGCGTACAACGACTTCCCACAGTAAAACGCTAGCAGCTATTAATACACCCAAAAGTACTGAAGCGGCAGAAGCGGGTAACAGTAATTGTACATTAGTATCGTTATACCAGCGCATGGTGGCTAGGGCTAAGGTGGGAGGGTTATTGGGGCCTAACAACTGAGCCATATCAACCGTTGAAAGTGCATAGACCAACACCACAAATACCGGTAAGCGAATCAGAGGATACAGCTGAGGCACAATGATTTTGCACCAAGCCGCGGTATGGCTATATCCCATGCTTTGGGTCAGGTTAAGTTGCCTAGATACGTCTATTTGCTTAAGGGCAACAAGGCTTACTAACCACAAAAAAGGCAGCTCTTTAATGATCAGGCCAAGCGTTAGGCTTAGCCCCCATAAGTCCTGCACGGTGGCTAAGTTGGGGGGTAAATCCCAAGCAGTGAGCCAAGGACTAAATAAGCGCGCCAACCAGCCAGATGGGGCTAACAAGAACGCTAGTCCAATGGCTATAGCGGCATGAGGGGCTGCTAATATGGGCACTAATATGGCTTGAGAAAAGGGTTTTAACCTACTTAAAGAAGACTCTTTTTCTGAAGTGTGATACACCCACGCGCTACCAAACAATGCCAACATCAAAGACACCAAGGTAGCGCCAAAACCGCTCACAAGCGATAGCCTTAAACTGGTGACTAGGCCTGGCAGTTCAAATAATTGATGCCAAGCATCCACACTTAAAGTATGCCGGCCTATGGCCGGTAATATACCAAAAGCAGCCCATATGGTTTCGCCAAGGCCTGCCAGCACTGGTACCAAAATACCGACTGCTAAGGCGGTCAGCATTAACCATTTTGGCCAACTACTTAATGACATTACTGACTATATCGTTGACTCCAATGTTGCTTTAACTGGGTAGTCCAACTTGCATGGGGTTCAAGTAATGTGGGGCCCAAATCAACCAGAGTAGGTAATGCCTCAGAGCTAGGTAAAGTGGCAAACACTTGTGCCTGTTGCGCGTCTAACTTGTTTGGGTCTAGTACAGAAAAGCTGCCTAATACGTCAATATTTTGCATGTGAGCTTGGGTTTCTGGTTGTAGTAAAAAGTTAGCTACCACCTTAGCTCCAGCGGTATGGCTGGCATTGTAAGGAATGGCTACAAAGCTAATGTTACCCAAAGTGCCTTGGCTGGGTACGAACACCCGTGCACTCGTGGGTAATAAACCGCTAGCTATACCCGCGGCCGGGGCGGCTGGGTCAAATGCCATGGCAATGTCAATTTCGCCATCACTAAGCATTTGTTGCTGAATAGATTCATTTTCTGGAAAGCTTTTGCCAGCGCGCCACAAGTGAGGTTTGATGGCATCATACCAGCGCCACAAGGGTGCGGTTGCTGTTGCAAATGACTGTTCATTAACAGGCTGCTGTAATACGCTTGGATCAGGTGTTAGCTCAATTAAAGCTTGCTTTAAAAAGGTAGTGCCCATGAAGTTGCTGATCACAGGGTGGGTAAGTCGTCCGGGGTTTTGTTGTGCCCAAGTGAGCATTTTAGCCATGGACAAAGGTGCTTGTTGTACTCGCTTGCTGTCTACTATAAATACAAAACGAGCCAGCCGCCAAGGTACTTCTAAACCAGCAACGGCTTCAGTGAAGTCTACAGAAGCGGCGGAATTGGGGCTTAGGTCTAGGTACTTAGAGTTAGGCAGTTGGTTTACAAAAGGCCCATGCAATAACTGTTGTTTTTTCATTGCTAAAAAATTAGGCCCGTTGATCCAAATCATATCCACGGCACCATTGGTATTTTCGCCTGCTGCCTTTTCAGCCACCACTTGAGTTACTGCTTCGGCGGTGGAGGATAATTTAACGTGCTTAACTTTTACATCATATAAAGCTTCGGTTTGTTCACCCACCCAGGTTATAAAATCGTTGGTTCTAACATCGCCACCCCAAGCGTGCCAATACACAGTTTCACCTGCAGCTTGCTTAAGGTTTTGCTGCCATAAGTTAGCATCACTAGCGTTGGTGCTAGCAACTTCTGTGGTTGATGTAGATGAATAGGAAAGTGGGCTCAAAAGGCTCACAGTTAATAAAGATAACATCATGCCCAGTCGCTTGGTCAGGATGGAGTTAACATGTAAGGTCATGGTAATAGTCTCTAATTAGTAAATAGATAGTAATGAGTTAGTAAGTAGCCAGTAAAGGCAGCAATGCCTTAGTCAGCAAGCATGCGCCAACCTTGTATCCAACGGCTCAAGATAGTAAGAGCACAAGCAAAGGCGAAGAAGTACGCTAAGGGCGAGAATAAATCTGGCCACAAGCAAAAGGACACAAATAAGGCGATGGTTTCAGCGCCTTCAGTGAGCCCACCTAAATAATAAATGCCTTTGCTGGGGAAGTTTTTAGCATGTAGTCCGCGTTTTTCTGCCATTAAAGAAAACGCCAAAAAAGATGATCCCGTTCCTATGAATGCGGCTAGTAACACTGCAGCTGCTAGGGCATTGGCAGTGCTGTCGGCTAAAGCAAAACCTAAGGGTATTAAGGCATAAAACATAAAATCTAAGGCGATATCTAAAAATGCACCACGGTCAGTTGATCGCGTTAACCTCGCTACTTGGCCGTCTAAGCCATCAAGTAGGCGGTTGCTAAGGATAAGCGCTAAAGCCCATAAGTAATGCTGCGTGGCTAGCAGTGGTAGGGCGCCAACGCCCACTAAAAATCCAGCTATGCTCACATGGTCGGCACGCACATTTAAGCGCACTAACAGCAGGGCCAAGGGATGCAGTAATTTATGCTGCAAAGGCAGTATGTGGGCATCAATCATGAGCGACGCCATGTGTGGTAACGCTCTAACCAAAGCATCACTTTAGGGTTAACTTGTTGGCGCTTCCATTCTCCAGCTACATATTTATTGGCTTCTGCCATGGTGGGGTAAATGTGAATGGTGCCAAGCACTTTATTTAACCCGAGCTTGTATTTCATAGCGATTACAAATTCGGCAATGAGTTCGGCCGCTTGAGTGCCCACAATGGTAACGCCTAATATGTGGTCTTTACCTGGTGCGGTGAGTACTTTAACAAAGCCAGCAGCTGCACCATCGGCAATGGCTCTATCTAAGTCATCAATGCCGTAACGTGTGACGTCATAAGCGATACCTTGTGCGATGGCTTCTTGTTCGTTAAGCCCAACTCGTGCTACTTCAGGGTCTACAAAAGTAGCCCAAGGGATCACTCGATAATCTACCTTAAAACGTTTGAATTGACCAAATAGGGCGTTAACACTGGCGTACCATGCTTGGTGGGCTGCTGCATGAGTAAATTGGTAGGGGCCTGCCACATCGCCTGCAGCATAAATATTAGGGAATAAGGTCTCTAAGTAATCATTGGTTTGAACCACTTTATCCGTGGGAATCCCCAACTCCTCCAAACCAAAGCCTTTTAACCTGGGTGCTCGGCCTACAGCCACTATCATTTGATCAAATTCAATACGATGAGTTTGGCCTTGGCTCTCAACCTCAAGCCATTTAACGCCATCTGCTAAACCTTCACTCAAGCCTTCACCCAAAAACTCTCCTTGGCTTAGCCCGCACTGCATGGCCTTGTGGTCTGTGAGTACCGTAACACCATCTTTTTCTAATACCTCTTTTACAAAGCTAGAGACTTCGGCATCCTCACGAATCATAAGACGATCAAGCATTTCTACTTGCGTTACTTGTGACCCCAATCGAGCAAAAGATTGGGCCAGTTCACAGCCAATAGGGCCTCCTCCAAGTACCACCAAACGAGCTGGTGGTTTGTCATCGTGGCGCAATTGCTCCCATAATGTGTCTGAGGTGAGGTAACCTGTTTTTTCCAACCCGGGTAATGGTGGTACAAAAGGCGCAGCACCGCTAGCAATAATAATGCTACGACTGGTGAGCTTTGTGCTGCTGCCATCGTCATGGGTGACTTCAAGGCACCACGGACTAACTAGCTTAGCGTGCCCTTGTAATACTTCAACGCCCAGCGACTCATAGCGTTCAATGCTGTCATGGGGAGCGATGGCTGCAATTACGTCGTGTATGCGCTGCATTACTTTACTAAAGCTAAATGTGGGGCTAGAAGCCTGCAGGCCGTAATGGTCTGCGTGTTTGATTTGATGAGCCACCTTAGCGCTTTTAATGAGTGCTTTAGAAGGCACACAGCCGTAGTTTAGGCAGTCACCGCCCATTTCCCGAGCCTCTACTAAGGTTACCTTAGCGCGCACAATTGCGCTGATATAAGCTGAAACTAAGCCTGCGGCACCGGCACCTATAATAATAACGTTACGGTCAAAATGTTTGGGTTTTACCCACTTGGCGTAGGCTTTGCGGCGTTGGTAAAAGGCTAAAACAAGACGTGTTAACCAAGGAAGCAGCGCCAAAGCTACAAACGACAATATCAGTGCTGGAGAAGTGATGTCAGATAAACTGTTGAGCTGCGATAGTTGAGTGCCTGCATTAACGTACACGATAGTGCCAGCCAACATACCTAACTGACTCACCCAATAAAACCGCCAGCTTTTCATGGCCGTTAAACCCATCAATAGGTTAACAACAAAAAACGGCAACACTGGGATCAAACGTAGGCTAAACAGATAAAAAGCCCCATCTTTTGCTAATCCTGCATCAATTGCTTGGGCCCGGCTACCCAGTTTGGATTTAACCCACTCACGTAAAAAATAGCGTGATGACAAAAATGCCACCGTGGCACCAATGCTAGAGGCAAAAGAGACCAGTAATGTGCCCCATGAGAGGCCGAATAAAGCGCCGGCAGCTAAAGTCATCCATACCGCAACAGGTAATGAAGTAGCGGTAATGAGCACATAGGCAGCAAAAAATAGGCCTGTAAAAAGTTCTGCATTGTGCAAACGCCACTGTTTAATTTCGGATATAACCGTTTGTATGCGTGCTAGGTCAATGGACTGATCACTCAAAAGTAGCAACATGGCACCAATTAATAGGATAAAAAGAAGAAATAAAAGTTTTTTTGTGGTGCTGTATGAAGGTTTCATTGGTGGTCTCTTCAGTTGTCTCTTTGGGAATTACTGATCTATAGTAAGCTTTGTCGTTTGGCTGCAAATATTATTACACCAAAACGGGTATATATTTTTGTGGTTAGTTAAGTCGGGTAAGAAGTTACTTTTCTGAGGGGTCTTTTTTGTCAATAAAATGGCTTGAAAAAACCTTTAACTGTTTCATTTGTATGCCAAAGTTACGACAACTGGCACACATGGATGTATGTATCTTCAAAGTGATTTTTTCTGCTAGATTAAGTTTTCGGTCTTGTGCTTCAGAAAGCAATTTTGTCACTTCTTTACAATTTATCATTATCTATGCTCCTTGATCAAACCAATTTTTTTGTAAACATACGCGTAACTTAAGCCGA
>JAWUYU010000052.1:0-23040 GCA_034110645.1 Pseudomonadales bacterium | reverse complement strand
GTCGTCTGTTTGATCGTTGCCTGAACCGAAGCTCAGGTCTTATTGCCAATCCAACAAACGCCCACACGAATTACTTGATTAAATTGTTAAAGAGCGGTCGGTTAAGTGATCTGCTGTGAAGCTGTCTGCTCAACCGAGGTGCGTATTATACCGAAGTATTCAGCGCCGTCAATCAAAATGGTGTAAATAAATACTTTATTTTGATTGCTGGCTCGTTCATTAAGAACTTGCCTACCCCTTGCTTTATAAGACCTTTTAATGACTTGCTTAACGCTTATCTAAGGTCCCTATGACAAGGGAGCGCCATTATATCCATCACTCAGGAAAGCACAAGGCGCTTATGAAAATAAGACGAAATAAGGACAAAAGGCAGGGTAACAACAGCTTATATATGAGGATTTAAGGTCGGGGCCGAAATCATTTAGAGTGTAGCCCAGACATATTCTGCCTTTGGACTACGCTCAGGTAATAGGTTGCGCCTATAGCAAACTCAAAGCAAGGGCATCTAAGCACAACCCTCCTACAGGACTAGTCTACTATAGTAGATTCTTTAACGTCTTCTTCTGTATCATCAGCAGCGCTGGGTTTGACAAACCGCCCTACCAAAATACCCACTTCAAACAATAGCCACATAGGCACAGCAAGTAAGGTTTGAGATATTACATCTGGTGGGGTAATTAGCATACCAATGACAAAACAACTTACCAGCACATAAGCTCGCTTCTTGGCTAAGTCATTAGCCGTGGTCGCACCCGACCAAATCAATAAAATAGTAGCGATGGGGATTTCAAATACGATACCAAAAGCAAAAAATAGCTTCAGTACAAAATCTAGATAAGCCGAAATATCTGTCATCACCTTAACGTCTTCTGGGCCCGTTGCCGTAAAGAAGCCAAAAATCAGCGGAAACACTACATAATAAGCAAAAGCGATGCCTGTATAGAACAACACTATACTGGATGCTAACAAAGGAAAGGCCAAGCGCTTCTCTTTCTTATATAGGCCAGGCGCAATAAAGCTCCACGCTTGATGCAATATGAATGGCATGCCCAAAAATAGCGCCAGTACCATGGTTAGTTTAAACGGTGCTAAAAATGGAGAAGCTACCTGGGTAGCGATCATGGTCGACCCTTCAGGCAGCAAACTACGCAGCGGATCGGATAAATATAAGTAGAACTCGTTAGCAAAAGGGAACATGCACGCAAATAACAGCACTACCAACAAGACCGCCTTTAATAAACGATTGCGCAGCTCTATTAAGTGCCCCATTAAGGGTAGTTCAGATTCTTGTTCGCTGGTGTAAGCCTTTGCGTCGCTCATAGTGTGTTCCAAAAACGGTTAAAATCCGCCAATTGAGGGCTCTTTTTGTTCAGCTTGATGTTCTTTTGTGTCCAGTTCAGGTTCAGGCAAATGCTTTTTCGCTACGACTACCGGAGCTTCCATAATATCGGTTTCTTCTTGCAGCTCAGCCATACGACCTTCAATAGCTTTCCGATTTTCATCGGCCTTTTTACGGATTTCATCAACCCTTAACTCTGCCTGGATCTCTTTTTGGACACCACCGATGGTCCGCTTTATTTTACCTACCCAAAGACCGACAGTTCGCACTGCCACAGGCATGCGCTCAGGGCCAAGTATTAGCAGCCCAATCACACCCACTAATACTAATTCTGTAAACCCAATATCAAACATAGATTTGACCGTTACTTTTCAGTTTTTTCTGATTCTTTTTCAACAGAAGTGTCTGCACTAAAGCTGGCATCCTGCTTTTCATTAATAGCTTTCGGTTCTTCTGCCGTGCCGTCCTTCATCGCCGACTTAAAACCTTTAACTGCATTTCCTAAATCGCCACCAATGTTGCGAAGCTTCTTGCTGCCAAACAACAATAAAATAATAGCTAAAACGATCACTAACTGCCAAATACTAATTCCACCTAAACCCATGCCTGACTCCTAATGTATAAATTACTGGCTACGATTAGCCTTTTCTACTAAACCCGACAGATCAAACCGACGCTCTAACTCTTTTAATACAGCGGTATGATCCTCACCTAAATACGATAACATTACTAAGCAATGGAACCATAAATCTGCCATTTCAGCAATTACATCTTTAGTCGTAGCCTGATCTTTGGCATCTTTTGCAGCCAAAATAACCTCAGTAGCTTCCTCGCCAATTTTTTCCAGTATTTTATTCAAGCCCTTTGTATGAAGGCTGGCTACATAAGAAGATTCTGGCGGCGCCAGCTTGCGCTCTTCTAACACCAGCTGCAAAGCATTTAACACATCATTCATGGTTATAAATTTCCTTGGGATCTTTAGCTACGGCAACATTTTCGTGCCACTGCCCAGCTTCTAAACGCTTGAAGAAGCAATGAGGACGCCCGGTATGACAAGCGATACCACCAACCTGCTCTACGGTTAACAAGATCACATCAGCATCACAGTCTAAGTGTATATTATGTAACTTCTGCACATGGCCTGACTCCTCACCCTTGCGCCATAGCCGCATCCGCGAACGAGACCAATACACTGCTCGCTGCTCTTGTTCTGTTAATGCTAAAGACTCACGGTTCATCCAAGCCATCATCAGCACTTGCCCTGTTTGATAGTCTTGTGCAATGGCAGGTACCAAGCCGTTGTCGTCCCACTTAATTTGATCCAACCAATGATCTGTAAGCATTAGCGATTCCCTCTATTCCACAATACCAATATACCAACAAGTGCTAGTACTACACTTGCTGGAGCAAACCAAAGTTGATCCTCCAAGCGGATAGGATGAACCACAGCGGCCGCTATAACCAAACTTAAGCCGATCAACCCACTCCAATGCCCTTTTTCCTTATCAGACTTAGGCGTGCCCTTGGGGACAGCTGGCGCGGGCTGAGGCCGTGCCGACTGCTGCAATGCATCGTGGACTAAGCCCGGCAAATGGGGCAATTTTGTCGCTAAGTCTGGCCACTCTTGCTTTAGCTGCTTATACACCTGCTTAGGACTCACTTGACGCCTAAACCATTGCTCCAAAATAGGTTGAGCCGTTTCCCACAGATTCAATTGAGGATACAACTGACGGCCCAGACCCTCTATATTGAGCATGGTTTTTTGTAATAGAACCAACTGTGGCTGCACTTGCATATTAAACCTACGGGCCGTGTGAAATAAGCCTAGCAATACTTGAGCAAACGAAATTTCTGCCAAAGGTTTAGAAAATATAGGTTCGCTTACGCCTCGAATAGCCCCTTCAAACTCATGCACCTTAGTATCAGCAGGCAACCAGCCACAGTCCACATGCAGCTGAGCTATTTGTCGATAGTCCCGATTAAAGAAGGCCAATAATATGCGTGCTAAATAGGTCTGATCTTCCTGAGTAAGGCTACCTACGATGCCAAAGTCCACCGCCATATATTGAGGGTCATGGGGCAATGCTGGATTTACAAAGATGTTGCCAGGGTGCATATCAGCGTGAAAAAAACTGTCGCGAAATACCTGCGTGAAGAAAATTTCCACTCCACGCTTAGCCAGCTCTTGTCGACTAATACCTGCGTTTTCAATGGCCTCGATGTCGTTTACACGAAGACCGTAAATACGCTCTTGCACCAATACCGAAGGATTACTTAACTCCCAATGGATTTTAGGGATATACAGCAAGTTTGAATTTTCAAAATTACGCCTAAGCTGACTAGCATTGCCTGCTTCGCGCTGCAAATCAAGCTCATCTAAAATAGTCTTCTCGTATTCATCAATGACGCCTTGCAAGCGCAAGCGACGAAGATCAGGAACCGCCGCATTGATTACTTTTGCCAACAATCGCATCAACCGTAAATCACGCTCAATAATAAGCTTAATGCCGGGGCGAATAATCTTCACAACAACCGATTCGCCAGTAGTTAATCGAGCGCTATGGACCTGTGCAACAGAAGCAGACGCTAACGGCTCATCGTCGAATTCTGCAAACGCCTGAGCTACGCTTTGCTTCAAGGCTTGCTCTATAAGGAGTTTGGATTGCTGGCTGTCAAAGGCAGGAACTTTATCTAGCAAAGTAGCCAACTGCTCTGCCAAATCATCATCCAACATATCTCTACGGGTAGATAACAGCTGACCAAATTTAACAAATACCGGGCCTAAATCGATCAGTGCCAAACGAATACGATGGGCAACAGTGCCGCGCACAGGCACTAATAGACGCCATGGCATACACCAAATGATCAACCGCACAGGCACAGGTAAGGCATAGCCTAACAAGGGAACATCTAAGCGATAACGAATAATGACACTAAGAATAGAGAAACCACGGAACATTGCTTTCATGGGTTGGTTATATTCCCACTACTTACGGCTTAACGCCGTAATGTAAAGCAACTATGCCACCAGTCATGTTGTGGAAGCGACAGTTAACCAAGCCTGCTGTTTCCATCATGCCCTTTAAGGTAGCTTGATCTGGGTGCATACGAATAGACTCTGCCAAATAACGATAGCTTTCTTCGTCACCAGCAATGAGCTTGCCTATTTTGGGCAATATCTTGAAAGAATATGTATCGTAGACTTTGGTAAGCAACGGGTTATCAGTTTTAGAGAACTCTAATACCAGTAATCGCCCACCCGGCTTCAATACTCGACACATTGAGGCCAGCGCCTTATCTTTATCAGTAACGTTGCGCAAACCAAAGGCAATAGTGATGCAGTCAAAACTGTCGTCGGGAAACGGTAATACTTCAGCATTGGCTTGAACATAACTTACGTTGCTAACCACGCCTTTATCAATAAGCCGATCTCGCCCAACCTTAATCATAGACTCATTGATGTCAGCTAGAATGACCCGCCCCTCTGGGCCCACTATATCACTGAAGCGCATGGTAAGGTCGCCTGTACCACCTGCCAGATCCAATACCGAATCACCGGATCTAACACCACTCATTTCAATAGTTTGGCGCTTCCATATACGATGAATACCCATAGACATAAGGTCATTCATGACGTCATATTTGGCTGCCACAGAATGAAAAACGCCAGCCACCGCGCTTACTTTGTCACCTGTAGGTACTTCTTTGAAACCAAAGTGCGTAGTTGGCTTGGGGCCCTGATCGCTCATGTGCTTGCATGTCCGTTTATATACTTAGGCTTGCGCCCTTTGGTCTCATTCTACCTTGCCACTATAGCCTTGTCGTGGCCTTAATTAAGCTTATTGGCTTTCTAACTCTACTAGATAATCCACTACTGCAAGCATACCTTCGTTACTGCCTGCCAAAGTAGAGTTAACCATATACTTACCATTAACCAACATGGAAGGCACACCTGTAATTTTTGCCTGAGCAGCTAGGCGATTACTCTGACGTAGTTTATTTTTCAGATCGAAGGAGTCATAAGCGCTATCAAAATCAGCTTTGCTCACACCATGTTCAGCAAAGAAACCGGCTAAGGCTTGTTGATTCGTCATGCGACGCTCATCAATGTGTACCGCATCGTACATGGCTTGGTGGGTTTGCTCGAGCACACCTAAGTTTTGCGCAATAAAATAAGCCTTAGCATAAGGTTCCCAGCTACGGCCAAAGATCACTGGGATTGGCATAAATACAACACCATCCGTTTGCTCCACAGCCCACTTATGCAACTGTGATTCAAAATTATTACAGTGAGGGCAGGTATAGCCAAAAAACTCATTTACTACAACAGCTTCAGCACTTGATGATTTGATCGGTTCATCTAGTACAAGATAATGCGTACCAGCTTGGTAAGTTGCAGCCATTGCAAACATTGGAAAACTGATTAGAGCAATGATGGTGCCAATTTTTTTAAACATAATATATCCTAAATTATCGGGTAAGGTTGGATCATAACCGTTGAGGCCTTAGATGCTAGCTCATTTACAGTGTCTTTACTCGCATTATATATTGCTCATAAAAAAGGTGGCCTTAGCCACCTTTATAGTTCACCTTCGTAACTACTCAGACAAGCCTTGAATATAGCTTGCTACTGCTTCAATTTCTTTGTCACTCATTAAGGCTGCTACTTGTTGCATGACCACAGCTTGACCATTGTCACGTGTTTGTGTGCGATAAGCTTTGAGCTGACTAATTACATAATCTGCATGCTGCCCACTTAAGGCAGGGAATCCTGCTTGTGCGTTGCCAGCCCCGGTAGGTGAGTGACATGCGCTACAGGCAGCGACACCCTTAGTAGCGTTGCCAGCACGGTACATTTGACGACCTAACTCCAGCATTTCTGGATCAGTTGCACCAACAGTACCCTTTTGAACACTGTAAAAAGCTGCAATATCTGCTAAATCTTGATCAGTTAGGCCGGTAAGAATACCAATCATTTGGGGCAAGCTTCGAGCGCCGTCTCGGATGTCTATCAGCTGCTTTACAAGGTATAGCTCGCCCTGCCCTGCCAGCTTAGGAAAGCTTGGGATCATGCTATTACCATCTACACCATGGCAACCACTACATACTGCTACCTTACCCTGCCCTGAATCAGCATCTCCAGCTGCATAAGCAAAGCTTATCCAGCCGAGGCTAATCATCAAACATACAATTACTTTCTTCATTGGTATTTCCGTAACGTTATAAAATGAATAGTACAATGCAGGCATTATAAGACGCAAGGCGCACGACTTCAATAACACAACGCGTGCCTAAGGCACAGATCACCTCTATAGCAGCGTTTATTTTAGTAAAAATAAGGTAAAATAGAGACTAATCTATCGATGATACACACTATGACCGTTCAACACTTAAATTTTCGTTCTGCCGCATTCACCACTAGCGCTAGTAAAGTTACCGAATGTCCCACAGATATCGGTTCAGAAGTAGCCTTTGCTGGCCGTTCTAATGCTGGTAAATCTAGCGCTATTAACGCCCTCACTCGCAACCCTAGCTTAGCTAGAACCAGTAAAACACCTGGGCGTACGCAGCTACTGAACTTTTTCAACCTTAACATCGACCAATGTCGACTGGTGGATTTACCAGGATACGGCTACGCTAAAGTACCTATAGCCATGCAATTAAAGTGGCGTAAGCACCTTAACGAATACTTAGAAGTACGCCAAAGCCTGTCTGGATTAGTACTGGTTATGGATATACGTCACCCGTTAAAAGATTTTGATCTGATGATTATAAACTGGTGTATCGCCTCACACCTACCATTACATTTGCTACTGACTAAAGCAGACAAACTCAAAAAGAATGGCGTTTTTAAAGCCAAAATGGACGTTCTGAAAGGCCTTCCTGAACACCCTGAAGGCTTGATAAGCATGCAAAGCTTTTCTGCATCTAAGGGTGACGGCATCGCTGACTTAGAGCGCCAGCTAGTGCTGTGGATGAAACCCGCTACTACTCCTGAAGAGCCTATCGAAGAAGCTGATGAAGCAGCTATTGATGATGTGAATGAACCTATTACCAATGACAGCACCTCAACTAACGAGTGAGCTTTAGTTCTTATAAAAGCTGCAGATAAAAAAAACCCTGAAGACCGAGGGGAACGGCGTTCAGGGTAGACGTCTTTCTTGTTATTTGGGTGACGCTTAGCTAGTTACATACTACGACGCCTATTAATTCATTTAGTTCCAGATAATTTAATTAATTTTTAATTAATTCACAATTAATGGGCCTGATCCCAGTTTTCGCCCACTCCCACATCCACAATGAGCGGTACTAAAAGCTCTGCAGCACTTTCCATTGCTTCCTTCACTCCTGCCACTAGTGCATCTACTTGTGTTGCATCCACCTCGAATATTAATTCATCGTGCACCTGCATTGTCATGCGCGCATTCAAACCACTAGACGCTAACCATGCATCTACTTTGATCATTGCCAACTTGATAATATCCGCTGCAGTGCCCTGCATAGGGGCGTTTATAGCCGTTCTTTCTGATGCTTGGCGAGCGATAGCATTGCGCGCTTTAATATCTGGCAGGTACAACCTACGGCCATAAATGGTCTCTACATAACCTTGTTCAGCAGCTTTTTCTTTGGTTTGGTCCATGTATTCTTGCACACCAGGATAGCGGGTGAAATAACGGCCAATATAATCTTGGCTCTGGCCTCGGCTGATGCCTAGTTGCTTAGCCAAGCCAAAGGCAGACATACCGTAGATTAAACCAAAGTTAATGGCTTTGGCGCTGCGGCGCTGATCAATGGTAACTTCATCAACTGTAACCCCAAACACTTCAGCGGCAGTAGCTTTGTGTACGTCCTGGCCTGCGGCAAAGGCACTTAATAAACCTTCATCTTTAGAAAGATGGGCCATAATACGTAATTCTATTTGTGAGTAATCCGCTGCCACCATCACTTGGCCCTTAGGCACAATAAATGCCTGCCTGATTTGGCGACCTTCACTACTACGAATAGGAATATTTTGTAAATTGGGGTCACTAGAAGATAAGCGCCCAGTTGCTGCCACGGCCTGATGATAGGAAGTATGAATACGGCCTGTCGCGGGGTTTATTTCTAGGGGCAACTTATCGGTATAGGTAGACTTTAACTTACTGAGACTGCGGTATTCCAACAATAGTTTCGGCAATTCATAGTTTTGGGCCAACTCTTGCAGAACTGCTTCTGCTGTTGATGGCTTGCCTTTAGGGGTCTTTTTAGTGACAGGTATGCCCAGTTTTTCGTACAAGATAACACCCAACTGCTGGGTTGAGGCCAAGTTAAATACTTCACCTGCAAGCTCATAAGCCGCACGCTCCAGCTCTACAAGTCGTTGCCCTAGAACCTGACTTTGTTCGCCTAGCACCTTGGCATCAACCAAAGCACCCGTGCGTTCCATACGAGACAACACGGCGATAAGAGGCCGTTCTATAGTGTCATAAACAGAGGTTAAGTCTGTCTCTAACGCTAAACATTCAGAAAAATACTGCGTCAGCCTTAGAGTAATGTCTGCGTCTTCGGCTGCGTAAGGCCCGGCTTGCTCTATATCTATTTGGTTAAAAGTGAGCTGTTTAACGCCTTTGCCTGCTATATCTATATATTTAACAGTTTGATAATCAAGGTAATGCTGAGCCAAGGCGTCCATGTTGTGGCGGCTGGCAGTAGAATTAAGCACGTACGATTGCACCATGCTATCAATCATTTGCGCCTGCCAAGTAATGTCATAATTGGCTAATACATTAATATCATATTTTAGATTTTGCCCACAGATCACTTGACCAGAATCTTCTAACAAAGGTTTTATGGCTGCAATAAGGTCTGGTCGGCTAATTTGGTCTGGCGCGCCCACATAATCGTGACCACAAGGCACATAAATCGCCGTACCCGCCTCAATACACAATGAAATGCCAACTAACTGAGCTTCCATGTAATTAAGGCTAGTGGTTTCTGTATCAAAGGCAAAGACCGGTGCCTCTCTACAGGCTTTTAACCATGGTTCAAGCTCTGCCAAGGTAGCAATTGTGGTGTAATTTTTAGTCATCACACGTGCAGGGACAGGCGCTGCCACCTTAGGCTGAATATCAACTGGTGCTGGCATATTACTCTCGCCAACTTGCCCTTGAATAGCAGCCATAGGCAGACTACTAGCAGTCACTCCGTCTTGGATCAGGGCGTTAGCCCACGATCTAAACTCTAAATCTTCGTACAAAGCTAATAATGCAGCCTGATCTACTGGTTTAGGCACCATCTGGTCTAGAGTTTGTTCTAGTTCTACATCTAATTTAATTGTAGTTAATGCTTGGGACAGAGGTAAGAACTCTAAGGAATTTCGTAGCTTTTCTCCTATTTTGCCACCAATGTCATCGGCACTTTCCATTAGTTTTTCTAACGTGTCGTAAGCCGCTAGCCACTTAACCGCCGTTTTAGGGCCAGCTCCTGGCACTCCTGGGATGTTGTCTGCCGTGTCACCACAAATAGCCAAATAATCAATAATCTGATCGGGCCTTACACCAAATTTTTCAAGCACGCCATCTTGGTTAAGATAGGTATTGGTCATGGTATTCACTAAGCCAACATGGGGGCTTACAAGCTGAGCCATATCTTTGTCTCCAGTAGATATTAGCGTATCAATGCCTTGAGCCGTGGCTTGAGTAGCCAACGTACCTATCACATCGTCGGCCTCTACCCCTGAAATAACCAACAACGGCAAACCCATCGCCTTAATAATTTGATGTATTGGCTCTATCTGTGGACGCATGTCATCTGGCATAGGCGGTCTATGGGCCTTATATTCCGCGTACATTTCATTACGAAAGGTTGGGCCCTTAGCATCAAACACCACCACAATATTGGCATTGGCGTAATCCTTCGCCAAACTGCGCATCATATTAACAACACCTTTAATGGCGCCCGTTGGCATACCTTTGCTGTTATTCAACGGCGGCATGGCATGGTATGCCCTAAACAAATAGGAGGAACCGTCTACCAATACAACGGGGGTTGGAGCTTTTGCAGTCATTATGCCTTCTCAAACAAATCTTTGTGGGTGCTTATAGCTTAAAGAATACCATAATGGGACGCCCTAAACTTGAATTGAGGACTCTGTAAGCGTACTATTTGCAACCGATTTAATGACCACGTTTAGTTTTAGAAAGTAGTAATATTATGGCCGTATACACCCACCTTAGCAGCACCCAAATTAGCGCTTACATCGCTCCATTTAACCTAGGCGATTTGGTGGACCTTAAAGGCATTAGCGGCGGCATTGAAAACACCAACTACTTCGTCACTACGCAAATAAAAGGTCAGCCGCAGCAAGATTTTGTACTGACGTTATTTGAAGACCTAAGCTATGATGAAATCCCCTACTTTGTAGATTTAACAGAACACTTGGTGACAAATAACGTTACCGTACCCGCACCTCTTAGAGACCAAGACGGCAACGCCCTGAGCCTGCTAGCCAACAAACCAACGTTATTATTTCCTCGCTTTGCAGGTGATCATTTGGCTCGCTCAGAAATTGGGGTAAGCGAATGTGCCATTATGGGGTATGAGTTAGCTCGCTTGCACTTAGCTGGCCAAAAGTTCACTACAGTGCGTCACAGCCATCGCGGACAACAGTGGTGGCAGGAGTTAGGCCCTAGGGCGGCTGAATGTATTGAGGGAGAAGACGCTACCATGCTAATGATGGCCATTGGTCAGTATGATGCCATGCAAGCGCAACAACCCAATTTGCCAACAGGCGTAATACATGGGGATTTATTCCACGACAACGTGCTCTTCAATCAAGGCCAGCTTAGCGCCACTATTGATTTGTACAACGCCAGCAATGACTACTTATTATTTGATGTGGCCATCACTGTGAATGATTGGTGCATTGCACCTGATGGCAGTATTGACCACGCTTTATATGACGCCTTTTTACAAGCCTATGCACAGGTTCGTGCCTTCAACACTGCAGAAAAGCAGTACTGGAACGCCATGTTAATTGCAGCAGCTATGCGCTTTTGGTTGTCTCGCTTAGAAACCTACCACGGTTTAGACTCCCATCAACGCGAGGAAGGTGTTACCGTGCTTAAAGATCCCAATATCTTTCGAGATATCTTAAGCCATCGCATGCAACAGTTTCAGCAGCTACCTTAACCCGACAGGTTTCACTGAGGTGAGCCACAGCTTAATAGGGCCTGCTGAAGTTTGGTTACATAGCCGATAAGCGTGTCGCTACTGGCAGCCAATATATCAATTGAAATCCGCTCTATGCTAGTGTCTAGAATAGCATTTACCAGCTTAGGTTTAACCTCGTGGTCTATCAAAATACAGGCCACTTTGCCCTCTTTGGCTAATTGAGCAATCGCTGCCAAACTCTTAGCTCCAGGTGGCTGATCATCAGCACCAGTAAAGCTAGCCAAGTGTTTTAAGCCAAAAGATGCCTCAAACCCACCAAGTCCGTCATGATAAACTACATAACCTTGGTTATTTTGGTTTAATTCAAGGGTATGAGCTAGAAGCTGCTGCTTTAATTCATTGATTTGTTTAAGCCATGTGTCTCTATTCCAAGCTTTGTCCATGTGTAAGCTCAGTTGCTCCATCCCTTGTAACAAATACTCCGGGCTGGTCCATGGGTGCTGACCATCGCTTGACGATAATTGGCCTTGGTTAATAATGAATTGTTTGTCATCCGGTATCTGCGCCATTACTTTGGCTAAATAAGGCTCTAGCTCTGGCCCCAGCCAAAGCACCAGCTGGGCTTCTTGTATACGCCGAATATGGCTAGGCTTTAGGCTAAAGTCATGAGGTGATACATTGGCAGGCAATAGCGACGGAAATACATCTCCTGCCACTTCAGCGACCACCAGTGAAAGAACTTTTGTGCTGGGTAATACACTTACGGTACCGGATGCCATAACACCGGAGCTGGCACCGACACTAAAAAGCATAACGAGCACACAAATGTGTGAGGAAAAGCGAGCAGAAAAAAACATTGTCGTACCGTATTTGCACAGTATATTAGAAATTTGGAGGCATGTTATGTTATATTATAACAATCGTCAAACTATAAAGGCTGTCCAATGCTGGCTACCGCATTTTCACCCCACGACCATACTCACTGTATTAGTACTGCAATTAGCCATGCTCAAAGCCTATGTGCTGATCGTGGTGCAAGGCTCACGCCTGTTCGCCAGCGAGTGCTGGAGTTAGTATGGCATAGCCACCAGCCCATCGGTGCCTATGAGTTGTTAGCCAGGTTAGCCAACGAAGGCTTTAATTCAGCCCCACCTACCGTGTACCGTGCCCTAGAATTTCTAAGCGAACATGGTCTGTTACATAAATTAGACAGCATTAATGCCTACGTCGGCTGCTGCAATCCAGATACACCACATCAAGGGCACTTCTTACTCTGCAAAGTCTGCAATCAAGCCCAAGAGCTGGACAGCCAATACATTACTTTAGCTCTTAAACTTAGTGCCGAACAACATGGTTTTGAAATACAAAGTCACACTATAGAAATAGTTGGCACCTGCCAAGGGTGTTTGGATAAGTCAAAAATAGTGGCGCCTAACCTATGAGTGACGTGTTACTAAAAGCCACAAACTTAGGCGTAAAGCGCGGTAAAAGGTGGCTCATTAAAGATGTAAACATTTCTCTAGAAGCAGGCCAAATTACTACAGTTATTGGCCCTAACGGTGCTGGAAAATCTACCTTAGTACGTAGCTTACTTCAGTTAATTAGCACCACTAGTGGAGAGATTAGCGCAATAAAGGGCCTACGTATTGGCTACATGCCTCAAAAGTTAAAATTGGAAGATACCTTACCTCTTACTGTGTCCCGTTTTTTAGATTTGGGCCTCCATAAAGAATATCAGCTTAGCCCTCAACTGTGGCATAGCCTGTTACACGAATGTCGTGTCGAGAAACTCCTCGAGCGACCCATGCAACAGCTTTCCGGCGGTGAAACACAAAGAGTACTACTGCTACGAGCCCTGCTTCGAAAACCCCACTTGTTAGTATTAGACGAGCCCGTCCAAGGCGTAGACGTTACCGGCCAAGTGTCTTTGTATAACCTTATTGTGCAGGTCCGAGATATATTAGGCTGTGGCATCCTGATGGTGTCCCACGATTTGCACTTAGTGATGGCAGCAACAGATCAGGTGATTTGTTTAAATCAGCATATTTGCTGTTCTGGGCACCCGGAACAAGTGAGCCAAGATCCTGCATTTACAAATTTATTTGGCCCTCAAGGCGCAGGTAATTTAGCTTTGTACAACCACCAGCATAATCACCACCACACCAGTCATGGCGAAATCATCGTAGGCGAACATCACGAGGACTGCAACCATGGCTGATTTTTTATTATGGGCGTGGCTAGGTGGGCTGATGATTGCAGCTATTGCTGGGCCTTTAGGTTCTTTTATGGTGTGGCGACGTATGGCTTATTTTGGCGATACCCTGGCCCATGCGGCCCTTTTGGGAGTCGCTTTAGGGTTATTGTTACAAGTTAACATTAGCTTAGCTGTGGTCCTGGTGTGTTTGTTACTAGCCCTATTACTCAGTACCTTAATGCATACACGCATTATTGCTACAGATACGTTACTGGGTATTCTGTCTCATGCTAGCCTATCGTTAGGGCTGGTAAGCTTGAGTATTTTTGATCACCAAAGCATTGATTTAATGGGGTTTTTATTTGGAGATCTACTCGCCATTGGAAAGCAAGACCTCACCTGGATCGCCTTATCCTGCGGCCTAGCGCTAGTAGTATTAGTACGATTATGGCGGCCCTTGTTGGCCATTACAGTGAACGAAGAATTAGCCCAGGTAGAAGGTATTAACGTAGCGTTAATGCGCACCTTACTAATGCTCTTGGTCGCTGTGGTGATCGCAGTGGCGATGAAGGTGGTGGGTGTTTTACTCATTACTTCGCTATTAATCATCCCCGCAGCTGCCGCTCGCCGCCTGTCTAACTCACCAGAACAAATGGCGGTGCTAGCCAGCTTACTTGGTATGTTAGCCGTAACCGGCGGTTTGGCCTTATCGTGGTTTTACGATACCCCTACCGGTCCCTCTATAGTACTCATCGCTAGCGCACTATTCTTTGTGTTGTTTACCTTCCCTCGCTCATTTCGGTCGTCTTAATATGATAAAAAACGTGCGCCGCTCCAGGGTATATTATACATATGCACCGGAGGCGAAACACATGGGCCAACTTTGGCACCTTGCTTGGCCCTTAATCATATCCAACATAAGTGTGCCGTTATTAGGCTTGGCCGACGCTGCTATTATGGGCCATTTAGATGAAGCAAGTTATTTAGGTGCGGTTGCTTTAGGCGCTACCTTGCTATCCTTTATCTACTGGGCCTTTGGTTTTTTACGTATGGGTACTGTAGGCCTTACAGCACAGGCCCATGGTGCTAAAGACAACCAACGCTTAATGCAGTTGTTGCTGATGCCTGGGCTGTTTGCTTTGGCCATTGGCCTGGCTATTATGGCATTACAAAGCTGGCTAATTCCATTGGGGGTATCCCTCATGGGGGCCAGCGCTCAAGTGTCCACTTTAGCTCAAGAGTATCTCAGCATACGTATTTATAGTGCCCCAGCAGTGCTGATCACTTACGTGTGTTTGGGGTGGCTATTGGGCCGGCAAGATAGCCGTAGCCCATTGCTCTTACTAGTAGTCACTAACGTTAGCAATATTGGCTTTAATTTGGTGTTTGTTATTGGTTATGACATGACCAGTGCTGGTGTAGCCTGGGGTAGCTTGTTGGCCGACTACTGTGGCTTGTTGCTAGCCTTGGTCTTAGTGTGGCGTCATATCACCCAAATTAATCACAAACTACAGTTACAATGGAGCACTTTTGCTCCCTTAGCCAACCAGCTAATGCGCCTCAATAGCTACCTGTTTGTACGTACCTTAATGCTACTGTTCGCCTTTGCCTTTATCACGTCCCAAAGTGCCCGTATGGGTGATGATGTATTGGCAGCTAACACGCTGTTATTACAGTACGTAACCTTACTTGCTTATGCGCTTGATGGATTCGCTTTTGCCATTGAAGCGGCCTGTGGCGAAGCTTTGGGGGCCAAACAGAAACGTCGCTTTTATCAGTTATGTAACGGCGCAGCCATTTACTCCGTTATGGTAGCGGTAGCAGCAACCTTTGGTTTTTGGTTACTTAGTGATGCTTTTATCAATATGCTCACCACTATAGAAAGTGTACGACAACTGGCCAGTGAGCATGCGATTTGGGTAATGTGGGTACCTATTATAAGTGTTTGGAGCTACTTGTTTGATGGCATTTTTGTGGGTGCTACCCAACCCCAAGCTATGTTCTATTCAGTGCTAGCCAGCTTAGGGGGCCTTTTGCCCCTTTGGTACTTGCTGCAACCTTGGGGCAATGATGGGCTGTGGTGGGCATTCTTAGGATTTTGTGGAATTAGAGCCTTGGTAGCCTTGGCTGGTTACTTATGGCTAAGCTACAAACAAGCGTGGTTGATCAGCACTTAAATCTAGAATAGACAAGACTCAGTTAAGCCCTATTTTATCTTAAGCACTTGTGGCTCAACTTGTTGAACTACGGCAGGCTCTTTATGATTAACCCTGGTGCTCATTTCCTGCCTTGTTGCTGCGGCTTGGCCAATACGCTCCTCATGGCCGCAAGTAATGCAATCTCGTAGCTGCTCATCTACTTCACCTTCTTCGGGAATATAGATACGCACACTGTCTTGTGCGCCACACTTTGGGCACACAATACCTGCGATAAACCTAACCTTCATGGCTGGCCCCCTTACTCAAACCTTTATGGCGCATTAAGGCTTCTACGCTAGGTTCACGCCCCATGAATTGAGTAAACAGATCCATGGCAGCGCGGCTACCACCTTGTCCGGTAATATCTCGCCATAGAGCTGCACCAGTGGTTTGATTGAAAATACCTTCATCTTCAAATCGACTAAAGACGTCTGCCGCTAGCACTTCTGCCCACAAGTAACTGTAGTAACCAGACGCATAGCCACCGGCAAAAATATGAGCAAACCCGTGCTGAAAGCGATTCCAATCCGGGGCTTTTATAACCGCCACTTCTTTTCGCACTGCGTTCAATACTGACTGTATCGACTCAGGTGCCACTGGGTTGTAGTTCATGTGGAGTCGTAGATCAAACAAGGCAAATTCCAATTGACGCATTACAAACATGCCTGCTTGGAAATTTTTAGCCGCTAGCATTTTTCGTAGTAGGTCTTCTGGCAACGCTGCGCCCGTTTCATAATGTTTAGCAAACAAACGTAGTGACTCTTCCTGCCAGCACCAGTTTTCTAATAATTGGCTTGGTAGTTCCACCGCATCCCATGCCACTCCATTGATACCAGCAACACCTGCAACGTCAATATTAGTCATCATGTGGTGCAAGCCATGGCCAAACTCGTGGAACAATGTGGTCACTTCTCCATGGGTAAGTAAGGCTGGTTTACCACCAACCGGTGGTGCAAAGTTGCAGACCAAGTAAGCTACGGGTAATTGTAATTCACCGTTGGCTTTAAACTGACGGTTGCGGCATTCATCCATCCAAGCGCCACCACGTTTTTGATCCCTAGCATAAAGATCAAAATAGAAGTAACCAATAGCTTTACCTTCATACGACACTTGGTAAAAACTAACGTCTTCGTGCCAAGTGCTAATGTCTTTGCACAGGGTCACTTCAATGCCATAAATACGATTTACTACGTCAAATAAACCAGCCTGTACTTGTGGTAAAGCAAAATAAGGCTTTAGCTCTTCTTGAGATAAGTGGTAGCGATTTTGTCGCAGTTTTTCACTGTAATACGCCACGTCCCATGCTGCCAATGGTGTTGGCCCGCCTTCTTGGGTAGCGAATTGTTGTAACTGTCTCATGTCTGCTTCGGCCTGTGGTTTGCAACCTTTGGCTAGATCTAATAAAAACACTTCAACAGCTCGTCCAGAATCTGCCATTTTAGTGGCTACAGAATAGTCTGCATAATGATCAAACCCTACAAGGTTAGACATCTTATGCCGTAACCCCACCAGCTCTGCCATCACCAAAGTATTATCGAACTGCCCTGCGTGAGGGCCTTGATCAGAGGCGCGGGTATTGAAGGCTTGATACATTTCCTGCCTCAGCTCAGGATGCTCAGAAAAAGTCAGCACCGAATGGTAACAAGAGAAATCTAGCTTTAATAAGTAGCCTTCTAAAGATTTAGCTTTGGCAGCTTCCTGAGCCTGCTGTAAAGCAGATTCTGGCAGGCCAAGTAAGTGTTCACTATCTATAATATGCTTTGACCAAGCCTCAGTTGCATCCATCAACTGATTTGAAAATCGTGTAGAAAGCTCTGCCATCTGTTGTTTAAACTGGCCATATTCTGCTTGTTGCTGTGGGTTTAACGCCACTCCTGCCAGCTTAAAGTCTCTAATCTGCAACTTCACAAACTGCTGTTGAGCTTGGCTTAAATGGCTAAAATCATCACTCTCTAGCAAACCTACAAAAGCCAAATACAACGCCTTATTCTGCCCCATTTGTGTGGCATAGGCCGTTAGCTTTGGCAAGCATTCATCAAAGGCTGCTCGTACATCGTCTTTATTACTAACACCATGCAAGTGACTTAATGGCCCCCAAAGCTGGCCTATTTCATCATCCAACTGTTCTAACGTTGGCACTAGCTGGGCATAGCCTAGGCTTGCTGAACTATTTAGCAGTTGCTCAATGACTTTTAGGTTATGTGCCAACTTTCTATCTAGGGTGTCGGCCAACTCTGCTGGAGCCATTGAAGAAAAATTAGGTAATTGCAATGTATCTTGTAAGGAAAGGGTTGTCATAGCGTCTCATCGATTGTTTTGTATGTTAGTGAGGTTATAATAGTGCCTCTTTTAGCAATACCCAATGGTTTACTGCAAATTAGGAACAACAATGTCCATTCGACCACTTAAACATGTCACCCCGCAGATTGATCCGAGCGCGTTTGCAGACGAAGAGTGCATTATTATTGGTGACGTTCATATTGGCGCAGATTCATCTATCTGGCCCTACAGCGTTGTGCGTGGGGACGTAAATCACATTCGTATTGGCCACTCCACCAGCATTCAAGATGGTTCAATTTTACATGTCACCCATAAAAGTGCCCACAACCCATTAGGCTATCCGTTAATCATCGGTGACCAAGTGACCGTGGGGCATCGCACTATTTTACACGGGTGCACTATCGGTAATCGTGTATTAGTGGGTATGGGCAGCACCATAATGGACGACGTTATAGTGGAAGATGACGTTATGATCGCCGCCAACAGTCTGGTCACCCCTGGTAAACGTCTGGTTAGCGGCTTTTTATATTCCGGTAGCCCTGCCAGACAAAAGCGCGCGTTAACTATTGACGAACTATCAAGCCTTACCTACATGGCTAACAATTACGTGAATCTTAAAAATCAGTATTTATCACAGGAATACTCATGAGCAACCCTTACAATAAAGACTACCCCATCTCTTGGGAAGAATTACACCGTAACGCCCGTGCGTTAGCTTGGCGCTTGTTAGATAAAGGACCTTGGAAAGGCATTATTGCTATTACTCGTGGTGGGTTAGTACCTGCGGCCATTATTGCCCGTGAATTGGACATTCGTTTAATCGACACTATTTGTATTTCTAGCTATGGCCAACTTGAAGCAGGCGTGGAAGCCAGTCAACAAGGCCAGCTTAAGTTACTTAAAGGGTTTGATGGCGACGGCGAAGGTTTCTTGCTTATTGATGACCTGGTAGATACAGGAAAGACAGCCAAAGCCGTACGTGAAATGGTGCCTAAAGCCACCTTTGCTACGGTATATGCCAAACCAGCAGGTAAAGACACAGTAGACATGTACGTTACAGAAGTAAGCCAAGACACTTGGATTCGTTTCCCATGGGACATGGCACAGAGCTTTGCTACACCCATTGCCGATATTCAAGACTAAACGAAAGCAATTACCCAGCCAAAAGGAACCGGCGTGACACAATTTTTATATTTATCTACTGTGCTCATTTGGGGTACCACTTGGATCGCCATCCATTGGCAGTTAGGCGAAGTGCCCGTACTCACTTCGGTGTTTTACCGATTTGCGTTAGCAGCAACCATTATGATGTTCTTGGTGCTGGTAAGCCGTCGGTTACAGGCCACAACCAAGCAAGACCATGGCTTTATGGTACTGCAAGGTATGTGCTTATTTTCTCTAAACTTTGTATGTTTTTATACCGCCGGTTTGGCTATCTCTAGTGGTTTGTTGTCGGTTATTTTTTCTGCCGCTACCCTCTTTAATGCCGTAAACAACCGTGTTTTTTGGGGAGAAAAACCAACCCGCGCAGTATTTGGCGCAGGTATTCTTGGCGTCATTGGCCTTAGCTTAATGTTTTCGCCAGAGTTGGCAGCAGATTCAAACAAAGGGGTAGGTTTATCAAGCATCGGCCTAGCCTTTCTAGGCACCTTCTTGTTTTCTCTGGGTAATATGATCTCCGTAAGGCACAGTAAAAAAGGCCTAAAGCCTTTTACCAGCAGTGCTTACGCTATGACTTACGGCGCCCTATTTTTGGCCGCTTTGTTGGCGATTACCAACACGCCATTAGCATGGGACCCAAGGCCTCAATACATTGGCAGCCTGTTTTACTTATCTATTATTGGCACTGTTGCCGGCTTCACAGCCTATCTTTCTCTCATTGGCCGTATTGGAGCTAGCAAAGCAGCCTATGCCACTGTCATGTTTCCGGTAGTAGCGCTGGCCTTATCTACTGTGTTTGAGGGGTATGTATGGAGCCTGAGTAGTGTGAGTGGCTTAGTGCTGGTATTACTGGGCAATGCTCTTATTTTGGGTATAAAATTACCTTTTATTACACGACCCAAAAGCTGAACATTGCAAGTCAGCTTTTCTCCATCGCTTTGCGCGACACCTTTAAGACTAGCTTACGTGGCAAAAACGGAACTACCCAGTTCAATAAAAACTTAAATTTGGTTTCGTTAAATGCCACCAACTCACCACGCATCATGGCTTTATAGCCACATTCCGCAACAGACTCTGCAGATTTTGCTTGTTCAAACACCTCAACTCCAGCTAAATCTGCAGCGGCTACAAAACCCGTTTCTACTGGCCCAGGGCAAAGCGCTGTTACCGTTATGTTATGTGCCGCTACTTCTTCTGCGATCGCTTGAGAAAAGGAAGTGACGTAGGCCTTGGTGGCATAATAAACCGCTTGTAATGGTCCAGGCATAAATGATGCCGTAGAAGACACATTAAGGATGCGCCCATATTTACGTTCAACCATACCTTGAAGGTATAAATGCGTCAGACTAGTTAAGGCCGCCATATTCACTTGCATCATAGCTTCTTCGGCATTTAAGTCTCTGGTGTGAAATAACCCATGGCCACCAAAACCTGCATTATTGATTAGCATGTCTACATCCAACCCCATACTGTGGGTTTGAGCAAATACACGGTTTGCCGCGCCTATTTGGGAAAGGTCTTCCACGATCACCGTTACATTGATTAAATACTTCACTTCAAGCTCTTGTTTCAATGTTTCGAGTTTGTCTCCAGAGCGCGCAACGAGAACTAAGTTCCCTCCCTGACGTGCATGTAACTTAGCGAGCTCCAAACCAATGCCACTTGATGCACCTGTAATTAGTGCTGTATTTTTACTGCTCATTAATAATGTCCCTTGTTATGTCTCGGATTACGTTCCGGTTGCTACGTTGAGTTATTACGCCTAATACCATTAATACGGCTTCTTCAGCCATTCTACAACCGCCTGCGCATTCTCACTTGAAGGGAACACAGGATAAAACACTTTGCAGATGCACCCATCTTTAATAATAAGGGTAATGCGTTTGTACAACTCCATGCCTGCCACTTCAAAAGTAGGTAGGTTCAACGTTGATTTGAGCTTTAGTTTACTGTCACTCACTAATTCAAACGGCAAATGTAGCCTTTGTTTGGCTTCTATCTGATATTCGGTTGATTGCACACTCATACCAAATACATGGGCATTGAGCTGCCTGAGTTCTTGGTAATGATCCCTAAAACTGCACGATTGAGGTGTGCACCCCCTAGCTCCTGGAATGTCATCCCATTGATCTGGCAACGGCACGTCTGGCCGCCCAGTCATGGGGTAAACATACACCACCATAAAACCATTAATTTTAGATAAATCAATAATTTGGCTATTAGTTGCAGACAGATTAAGACTTGGCCAAGACATCCCAAGCAGGTGGTCGCTGAGGCCATCATCTTTTGGAACTGGAAGGTCTTGTGGTAAGTTGGTGAACTGCATAGGTCTCCTTATTTGCTAGGTAACAGCGTAGTAAGCCACATAGATCCACGAAAAAAGGCCATGGATAATGGCCCACAAAATGGATTTATTCACAGACCAAGAAATAGTAATGGCCAACGCTGCACCAAAACTAATACCCGCGGTAGCGTAATTGATTGGTTTTTTGTTCACTGTAGTTTCCTTTTGTTTAAGTACGGTTGGTGAATGACAACAAAGCACCAGCACCAATAAATACTCCGCCCGTAAGCCGGTTAAACAATTTAGCCCTGCCTTTGGTGAGTAACCAGTTAGAAGACCTTGCTCCCAAATAAGCGTAGAACAATAACCACGAAAGTTCCATTACGACAAAGGTACTAGCAAAGATAAGGTACTGGGGCATCAGCGGGGCATCCGTAGCAATAAACTGAGGAAACAGTGCAGTAAAGAATACAATCGCTTTGGGGTTACTAGCGCCCACAATAAAACCACTCAAATAATGTGATCTAGTGGCCGTTTGGCTCTCTTGTTTAGCTTTCGTATAAGATTCTTCTTTAGACATTAAACACGATACACCAAGGTAAATAAGGTATGCCGCACCGGCCCATTTAATGAGGCTAAATACCCATTCGGACGAAGCGATGACCACACCCAAGCCTGTAAAGGATAAGGTCATAATGCAAGTGATGGCAGTGAGGCTACCCAACGCAGTGATCGCTGCCGAGCGCCAGCCCGCTGTTACGCCCTTGGTCATACATAATAGGGAACTTGGTCCCGGTGAGGCTGTTAGCACAAGCACCGCAAGGGTGTAGTACACCCATAATTGTGTTGTCATGTTATATCTCCTTCAATACATAGTTAAAGTCAC
The DNA here is from genome assembly GCA_034110645.1 of Pseudomonadales bacterium. Taxonomy (GTDB): domain Bacteria; phylum Pseudomonadota; class Gammaproteobacteria; order Pseudomonadales; family Balneatricaceae; genus Njordibacter. The sequence goes on along the minus strand of JAWUYU010000052.1, from coordinate 546 downwards.
TATATGTAACTAGGCTTATAGGCTTAGTACCTAACCACTTATACATCACTAAAGCATCAACCAACCCTTGGGAGGGGTGCTTAAAGGCTTTAGGCAGCCTACCTACGGTTTTGAAATCTAGCTTATGCCAAAGCCGCACCGCACCTTCATTGCTCGCTGCAACAAAATTAAACTGCATGGCATAATAGCCTAGTTGCAACGCCATTTGTTGAGAGTGCTCGCACATTATAGTGGCTAACCCACGACCTCTGGCTTGTGGTGCAACCATATACCCACAATTACACACATGTTGACCTGGGCCTTGTTGGTTGGTCTTTATGTAATAGGTGCCAAGAATGTTGCCTGCTTCTTCAAATACATAGGTTTTGCGAGGAGCTTGTAACCATATTTTCTTGGCTTGTTCTTTAGTGGTGTCTGAAGCGTAAGCATAAGTGTCTCCCGCTTTAACAATGTTATGAAAAATCGGCCAAATGGCTTCAAAGTCATTTTCTACGGCTTCACGGATACTCATGGCGTTAAATCCTAAAATATATTTAGCCTATAGCA
>JAWUYU010000051.1:0-15622 GCA_034110645.1 Pseudomonadales bacterium | reverse complement strand
CGGCGAAGGTCTACAGCATGACGGCGAATAGCAGGTGCATAGGCTGCGCCACTGGCAATAAGTTCATCTGCCCAGCCTACGTTAGTTTCGTTGCCAGGGAATTGGGCAAGGAAAACATTACGAGGCATTTTTGCGGTGCGGTGGCATAGCGTGCTAATGATTTTTTCTTGGGCACGAATACGGACAAGTGCGCCACGAGGGTGCTTAGCCACAGATTCAAAATGCTTAGGCACAAGTTTTAATGGCGAGAAGAGGAAACCAAGGTGGGCGTAAGCTTCTTTGGCTTCTTCACTTTCGCGGCCATGCGCTGCAACAGCAGTTAGAGCTGTTACTAACTGCTCTTCTAACTCGGCAAAGCGTTCTGCTGTTTCAATTGGATCTGGACCATTGTCCGTTTCTTCTTCTTCTTCGTCTGTATCACTCTTCACAACAGTGGTGGGGTTGATTGGAGAGGGATCAGGTTCACCATCTGGATCAATGTAGCCACTAAAAAGGTCGCTTAAGCGGCCTTCTTCGGTAAAGATGTGCTTGTATGCATCAATGATGGTGATGACGCTATCTGGATAATGAGCTAAAGCGCTCATCACATCACGTAGGCCTTCTTCAATGCGTTTAGCAATGACGATTTCGCCTTCGCGAGTAAGAAGTTCTACAGTACCCATTTCGCGCATATACATACGCACGGGGTCGGTGGTGCGTCCGGCCTCATTTTCTACGGCAGCTAATGCGGCTGCGGCTTCTTCAGCGGCGGCGTCATCAGTAGAGTCGCCGTCTGTCATGAGTAATGTTTCGGCATCTGGCGCTTGCTCAGATACAGTAATACCCATGTCGTTAATCATGCCGATAATGTCTTCGACTTGATCTGGATCGGCAATGTTTTGTGGCAAGTGATCGTTAACTTCTGCGTAAGTTAAAAAGCCCTGCTCACGACCTTTGATGATCAATTGCTTTAAGCGTGATTGTTGCTGTTCGTTGGCGGCCATGACAACCCTATAGGTAAGTGAACGGATATTGAAATATGTCAGCTCTCCATTATAGTAGAGAATCAGTAATTCTTCCACAAATGATAAGGAATTAGCTGGTGTTTTGTGCTTTTTGAAGCCTGCACGAGACGATAGCTGATATGGGTCTGTTTTTGCAATGCCTAGCATGCCGCCCGATAGCCATGGATCAGTGTAAGATCCATTAGTTTGTCTATTGTGTACTTTTTAGCCGCTTTTGCAACTCTTCTTTTTCTTTTATCAGTTCTTTGAGTTGTTGCTTGGTGCTCGCGTCGGCATCAGGTTGGGATACTAAGTGTAATAAGTGGTTGAAACGTTCTTCAAAATGGTGGTCCAGTAGGCGATTAATAGCTTCTTCTAGCTGTTGTGGGTAGTCGCCTTGGGATAATAGTGATTCCATTGCAGCTAGCTGGCGTAACATAGGCCATGCGTCCCACGTAGCGCATTCAATATGTAGTTCTGCAGGGTTTGGCCAGCGCTTCAGTACTTTGCGCATGGTTTGTACTGTACTCAGTAGCTGAGTGAGTACCCCGGCATCCTGCATCTTTAATTCGGCTAAGTGGCTGGGAATTTCATTGATATGTTCAACCGTTTCTGGGTGTCGCAAAATAATACGGATTGCCGCTTGAGCGGGATTCTGTACTTTGGGCAAGGTGGCGCTAAAGTACTGTCTTGATGGTGAAGGTTGATCAGCAGGCAAAGATGATTGATAGTGCTCATCATGCCAATGGTGTGTGTCTTCATTAGTGTCTGAATGGGTATCTGCCATGTGGTAATCGGCATAATCGCGAGTGTGGTTTTTAGTGGTATTAGCAGTACTTGAAGATACTGTTTTGGTGCTGGTGCTGGTCTGATTTTTATCGGCTGGCTCGGTAATTGGCGCAGGAGCTCGTGGTGTAACCGGCGTTTTGAGGGCGCTTAATTCTGCTAGGGTGTCTTTATCTAGGCCGGTTATTTTGCTTAATCGTGCCTGCATCATGCTGCGCATAATACCTTTAGGGATGGTTTCAATTAATGGGCTGGCATCGGTGGCCAGTTTTGCTCTATGCTCTAAGTTATGAGGGTCTAAATCTTGCCCTAAGCGCTGAAACAAAAAATCACTCAGAGGCGTAGCGTCTATGATGCGTGCGGTAAGTTTCTCGTTACCTTCTTGGCGAACTACAGAGTCTGGGTCTTCGCCATCTGGTAATAATAGAAAGCGTGCTTGCCGGCCATCTTCCATAAAAGGGAGGCAGGTGTGCATAGCACGGTCTGCAGCTTTTAAGCCGGCGGTGTCACCGTCAAAACAAAACACTACTTCACTCACTAGCTTAAAAATACGCTCTAAATGAAAGGTGCTAGTGCTGGTGCCAAGGGTAGCTACGGCATAGTTGATATTATGTTGTGCTAGAGCAACCACGTCCATATAGCCTTCAACCACTAAAATACGCTTAAGGTTACGTTCGTGTTGGCGGGCTTCGTAGAGGCCATAAAGCTCTTTTTGTTTGTGAAAAACCACAGTTTCTGGGGAGTTTAGGTACTTGGGTTTTTCGTCTCCCAGGACGCGCCCACCAAAGGCGATAATGCGGCCTTTGTAGTCTTTAATGGGGAACATGATGCGATCACGGAAGCGATCGTAGCGGCGTTTATTCTCTTCTTTTTCCACTACCATGCCAGAATCAATAAGTGCCTCTTCCTGTTCGGGTTTTGGTGCTAATTCTTGCATGAGATTTTGCCAGCCCATGGGTGCGTAACCGACACCAAATCGTTGCGCTATTTGGCCACTTAGGCCGCGGCCTTTAAGGTAAGTTACTGCCTTTTGTCGATCTGGATGACGACGTAACTGGCTTTGGTAGTATTGGCTGGCGCGGTTCAGTAAGTCATAAGCCTGATTTCGGGCTTGGGTTTTAGCTTGGCTGGCTGCAGATGCGGCTTTACTGGTGATGCTGTCGTCTTTAGGGACAGTGAGGCCAGCTTTACCTGCGAGTTCTTCTACAGCTTCAGGGAAGTTTAGGTTTTCTAGTTGCATTAAAAAACCAATGGCGTTGCCGCCAGCACCACAGCCAAAACAATAGTAAAATTGCTTATCAGGAGCAACGCTAAAAGAGGGCGTTTTTTCTTTATGAAAAGGGCAGCATGCGGAGTAGTTACGGCCAGTTTTTTTAAGTTTTACGTGTCCGTCAACCAAGTCGACGATATCGGTCCGGTCGAGAAGGTCATCAATGAATGATTGCGGTATGCGTGACGCCACGTGGTTTGCCTTTTAATAAAAGCCTAAGCAAGTTGTGCTTTGATCTTACCACTTACTTTGCCTATATCAGCGCGCCCTTGCAACTGTGGCTTAAGAATACCCATGACTTTACCCATGTCTTGCATGGTTGTAGCGCCAGAATCGATGATAGCTTGGGCGATAAGTGCGCTTACTTCGTCGTCTGTTAGTGGGGTAGGTAAAAACTCTTGAATGACGCTCATTTCAGAGTGTTCGACATCGGCTAAGTCTTGACGGTTAGCTGCTTCGTATTGACTGATAGAGTCGCGACGTTGCTTAAGCATTTTATCAAGTACTGCTAGGCCGCGGGCTTGGTCTACTTCAATGCGCTCATCAACTTCGATGCGTTTGAATTCTGATAGCATGGTGCGGATGCAGGTAAGGCGAAGTTTGTTCTTCTCACGCATGGCTTGTTTTTGAGCATCTTTAAGTTGAAGCTTTAAATCGGACATGGTGAGTTCTGCCTGTGTTGGTTTCAGTAATTATAGTGTTGCTTATAAGCTTACTTAGCTTACGCTAAATTATTTCTTGGTTTGCGGATAATGCGTAAACGACAGAAACGACAAAGGGGCGGGTAACTGAAAAACCGCCCCTCATGTATGCTTTACTGCATCGCTTTAATCGGTAGACCCTCGAGGTATGGGGCTATCAGGCAGTAAAGCAACTCATGCAGGGTTCTATTATTAGGTGTAAAACCTAGTATAAACGAACGTGACGACGGTTTTCGCGGACTAGCTTCTTAGCGTGACGCTTAACAGCTGCAGCAGCTTGACGCTTGCGAACGCTGGTTGGCTTTTCGTAAAATTCGCCTTTGCGAACGTCTGCTAGAGTGCCTGCTTTTTCACAAGCGCGCTTGAAGCGACGTAGGGCAATGTCAAATGGTTCGTTGTCTTTCAGTTTTACAGCTGGCATATCTTTACCTAATTGTGGAGGCTGCATTAGGCAGCAATCCGAATGTTTTTATCTTCACTTACCTTGTTAGTCTTAAATGCAAACTAAAGGAGGTGTTCCTAACTGATCAAGGCCGCATATTTTACTCTTATGTGTTGGTCAGTGTAAAGCCAATTTTCCATCAAGTTAAAGGTGTTTTTAATCGATGGAGCAAATCACTCTTGTACGTGTGGCCATTAGGCTTGATGAAAGGTAAAATTCGCGCCCTACTTATTAGATTATTTAATTAATTGGCTTATTCATGCGCGTATTAGGCATAGAAACATCTTGTGACGAAACTGGGGTCGCTATATACGACACTCAAAAGGGCATATTGTCTGAGGCTTTGTATAGCCAAGTGGCCGTACATGCTGAGTATGGTGGGGTAGTGCCAGAGTTGGCCTCAAGAGACCATATTCGTAAGCTCGTGCCTTTAATGCGAGAAGTATTCGATAAAGCAGGATTAGCTTACGGCGATGTGGACGGTGTTGCTTATACTGCAGGGCCAGGCCTTATAGGCGCTTTAATGGTGGGTGCTGCCACAGGCCGTGCTTTAGGTATGGCGTGGGATCTACCTACTATAGGTGTGCACCATATGGAAGGTCATCTATTGGCACCCATGTTAGAAGAAAATGCGCCTAAGCCACCATTTGTAGCATTGTTGGTTTCTGGTGGTCATACACAGCTGGTGCATGTACGGTCTTTAGGCGAATATGAATTGCTAGGTGAATCCTTAGACGACGCCGCCGGAGAAGCCTTCGATAAAGTCGCTAAGATGATGGATTTAGATTACCCAGGTGGGCCTTTAGTTGCTAAGTTAGCTTTGCAAGGCAATGCAGCACGTTTTAACTTTCCTCGCCCCATGGTTGATAGACCTGGCTTAGATATGAGCTTTAGCGGTTTAAAAACGGCCACTCTTTACGCTATACAAGACATTCAAAAGCAGCAAGGCCCATTGGGTGAACAAGATAAAGCCGATATTGCAGTGGCTTTTCAGCAAGCAGTGGTAGACACCTTAGCGATTAAGTGCCGTCGCGCCTTACAGCAGACGGGGCTCTCTACCTTAGTAATGGCAGGCGGAGTAAGCGCTAACTTAAAGCTGCGTGAAAAGTTAGAGGCAGAAACCGCTAAGCTACGGGCTAAAGTATATTACCCACGGCCAGAGTACTGCACGGATAACGGCGCTATGATTGCTTACGCAGGTGCTCAACGTTTGGCGGCAGGTCAGTTCGACGACTTAACGCTTAAAGTAAAGCCGCGCTGGGCTCTTAGCGAGCTACCAGCAGTAAATGAGCCACCTGCAGTATGCTAGTTTGGATAAAACACATTAAGAGTTAAACAAAGAGAGTTCACAATGGACACAGTATATGTACATGGCTTAGCCGTAGACACAGTCATTGGTATTTTTGATTGGGAACGTGAAATTCGTCAAAAGGTAGTATTAGATGTGGAAATGGCAGTGGATATCAGCCCTTCTGCAGCCACAGAAGATATAGATCGTACCGTGAGTTACAAAGACGTATCAGACCGGCTGACGCAGTTTGTAGAGCAAAGTGAATTCTTATTAGTGGAAACTATGGCAGAAGAAATTGCGGCATTAATTTTGGCCGAATTCCCCGTGCCTTTTGTACGTATTAAGCTGGGTAAGCCCGACGCCATTGCTAATGCCCGTGATGTAGGCGTAATGATTGAACGTGGCCTAAAACCAGCCTCATGACACAAGTCTACTTAGGCCTAGGGGCCAATATAGAGCCCCAAGCTAGTCTTCAGGCAGGGGTCGCCGAGCTAAGGGCTGCCTTTGGCCAAGTAGATATGTCCCCTGTGTACCTAGCACCAGCGGTAGGTATAGATGGACCAGACTTTCTTAATATGGTGGTGGTTTTTGAATGCGCTATGAGCCACTCACAGCTAATGGCATGGATACGCGCTACCGAAACCAAGCATGGGCGGCTTAGGTTGGCAGAGAGACCTGAATCAAACCACAAACCCAGTAGCCATGGCCTAGATATGGATTTGTTGTTGTTTGGTGATCTAGTGGACGAAGCGGCTAAAGTGCCACGGCCCGATATTCTAACCTGTGCTTATGTATTGCAACCGTTAGCAGAACTAGCGCCTAACCTGATTCACCCAACAAGAGCCCAAACCATGGGGCAGCTTAACCAAGCATGTGAGTTTGGCCAAACACTGCTACTTACCTCATATCAATTTTGATAAAAGACTTCTAACAGATGACGTCAGATAGCAGCTATCTGGGCTGTTTGAAGTGCCTTACCTAGCTCTTTCCCACTAAAACCTTGAGCCATTAGATCGGCAGGTTTTACGCTCTGTATTCGTTCTAAATCATCTACTATGTACTGCTTTGGGGATTGCCAACCAAAAAGAGGTTCTAGGCTTTGGGTAATGGCTTGGCACAGGGTAATGAGATCATCCAATGAGTCGGTGTTGCGAATGAGGCCTAAGTTACTAAGCATAAGGTGTTTTTGTGCTGAGTCTAACTCGGTATACGCACGTAGTTGGCGCTGGTGGTTACTGGTGGCTAAGGCTAATACCTTGGGTGCATTAGGTATCTTTATTTGCTCACTAAGGTCTTCTATTTGAGGTTTGTTTAGTTGGTACAGTACACCTGTAAGGCGTATGTTGATGCTAGTATCGGCTTGGCTTAACAGTTTGAGCGTATTTAATGCTTTAGGCCTACGGGTGAGCAATTCTGCTAATGCTGGCATTAGTTCTTGTAATGCACCGCACGCTTCTAATACTTCAAAATACACCCATGGACTTTGGCTACTTAAGGCTTTTTGGGTTTCTTGCCAAATTCTCTCTTTAGCAAGGGTGGATAGCTCACCTGACTTGGTGATGGTGGCTAATAATACTTTGGTATCGGTGGCAATGCTAAAGCCTAAATGATGCAAGTGGGCAGAGAAACGAGCAGCCCTTAACACTCTTAATGGGTCTTCACTAAAGGCCTCTGAAACATGGCGTAGTAGCTTTGCTTGTATATCGCGTTGGCCGCCATAAGGATCTATAAGTTGGCCGTTAGGTGCTTGAGCTATGGCATTAATAGTGAGGTCGCGACGTAGTAAATCGTCTTCTAAGGTAACGTCTGGTGTAGCGTGTACTTCAAAGCCTTTATATCCTTGGCCTGCTTTACGTTCGGTACGGGCTAAAGCGTATTCTTCTTTGCTTTTTGGGTGCAAAAATACTGGGAAGTCTTTACCCACTTGGGTGTAGCCTTGGGCTAATAAGGCTGCAGGGGTGCTGCCTACCACCACATAGTCGCGTTCGTGTACTGCTAGACCAAGTAGGTGGTCACGAACTGCTCCACCTACTAAATAGATTTGGCTAGTTGCCATTTTAGGTGTGTCTCACAATGAGTTGCAGTGTTCTGGGTGCTGTAAAGAGTAGGCAGCAAAGCCACCCTCTAGGCTATACACATCGTCAAACCCTTGTTGAGCTAAAAAGCCTGCAGCTTGAATGGAGCTAATGCCGTGGTAGCAGCAAACAATAATGGGTTTGTCCATGTCTGCTTCACGTAAAAAGTTGGGCAGAGTCTCGTTATCAATACGCTCGCTATTTTTAATATGATTGTTTTGGTAGCTATTCATATCACGGATGTCTACTAAGTAGGCACCTTGATTAACTTTGTCCATAACGTCAGCTGGGGCAATAGAAGTAACTTCAGACATATTCAATTCCTATAGAGGCAAGCCAGCAGTTTAGTGCTTGTAGTTGATTTGTGCAATTGTACATTAGATTATACTAATTATAAAAAAGGAGAGATAAAGCTATGTTTGTGCGCAATTTACGCTAAAGCATAGGCCGTCTTCTAGGCGCATCAATTTCAGGTGGCCACCCCAAACACAGCCCATATCTAGATTAATAATGTGGTTGTTTCCAGTCTCACCTTCTAATGCCGCCCAGTGGCCAAATACTTGTCGTGAAGTAACGGCGCTGGGTAAATTGAACCAAGGTATTAATGAGTCATTTTCATCTTTAACATTGAGGTCTACCTTGCTGCTGTTGGTTAAGTTTAGCTGGCCCTTAGGGGTGAGAAAGCGCATGCGGGTAAAATAATTGGTAATGCAGCGCCATCGGTCCATACCTTTGAGTTGGTCGTGCCAAAGATCTGGTTGGTTACCATACATGTTGGCGAAAAATGATGATGCAGCGTCGCTCTGCAATAGCTCATGCAACTCTTGAGCATGGAGCTGTGCTTGCTGTAAATTCCAACAAGGTGGAATGCCCGCATGGGTCATTACGGTGTCGAATTGCGCATCATAGTGCAGTAGAGGCTGCTGCTGAAGCCAGGCTAACAAAGACACGCGGTCGTGGGCTTTAAATATAGGAGAGAGGGTGTTGGTAGGCTTTAGTTGAGCATCTTTTTCGTGCAGAGCAAGTAGATGGAGGTCGTGGTTGCCCAGTACTACCTTAGCTTGATTACCCAAAGACTTAATGAAGCGTAAGGTCCCTAGTGAGTCGGGTCCGCGATTCACTAAATCCCCAGCTACCCATAGAGTATCCTCAGCAGTAAAATTTACTTTATCTAATAAAGCTTTAAGGGCTGCTAGGCAGCCTTGAATATCGCCTACTGCGTAACTAGCCATGGGTATAGGGGGCTAGTGCAGAGCATTGGGGTAAGACAGGGTAAAAGGTGGTATAGGTGCAGAAAACTCGTGGCCATCTGCGGCTACCATGCTGTAAAAACCACTCATGCTGCCTACTTTAGTTTCTAATACAGAGCCACTGGTGTACTGGTGCTGTTGGCCTGGCTCAATAATAGGTTGCTTACCCACAATGCCATCGCCAGAGACTTCTTGAATTTTACCGTCGCCATCAGTAATGATCCACTTACGGCTCATAAGCTGGGCACTTTGAATGCCACTGTTGGTGATGGTTACTTTGTAGGCAAAAACGTAGCGATTACGACTAGGGTCAGATTGTTCTGCAAGGAATTCTGATATTACGCCTACGTTAATGTTGTAATTGTTGCTTAAGATGTTCATGTTATGGCTCTAGCTCGGTGTTTGGGTCAATAAATTACTAATCGCGACAAAATCGCCTACAGTTAAACGTTCTGGACGAATGCTAGGGTCAATACCCAAACTTTGCAACTGTTCATCATTAGCTATGCCTTTAAGGTTATTGCGTAAAGTTTTACGACGTTGAGCAAAACCGCTTTTTACCAACGACTCAAAATGCTTAAAGTCGTTTGCCGTGTGAGGTAAATCTGTATAAGGCGCCATGCGTACAATGGCAGAGTCTACCTTTGGTCGTGGATCAAAGGCTTCTGGTGGCACTTCGAAAAGATTGTCTACGCGGCAAAAATACTGTGCCATGATGCTTAGGCGGCCATAGTTATTAGTCCCTGCGCCTGCGGCCAACCGTAATACCACTTCTTTTTGTAGCATGAAGTGCATGTCGGCAATAAGGTCGGTGTAGCTTAGCAGATGAAAAATTAAAGGAGTGGAAATGTTGTATGGCAAGTTGCCTACAATGCGAAGTAGCTCTTCTGGTGTATTTGAGTTGTCTTTGCTCAGGCTGCGAAAATCGAACTGCAGAGCATCTGCTTCGTGGATGCGTAAGTTGTCGCCATAGCTAGCAAACGCAATGCGCAAGTAGGGCAGTAAATCTCGGTCTAGCTCTACTACATCTAGGTGCCCAGCAGTTGCAAGCAAGTGTTCTGTGATAGCACCAAGGCCTGGGCCAATTTCTACAATGTGTTGTTCTGGTTTTGGCCGAATGCAGGCCACAATGTGGCGGATAATACCTTGGTCGTGTAAAAAATTTTGACCAAATCGCTTTCGCGCTTGGTGTTTTTTCGGGGTCTGACTGGCCATAAAAATCTCGTGTGTGGGCGACCTAATTTTAAAGAGTAAGCTGTAATGCGCTTTCTGTGGCTTTTAACAGACTGCTGCTTTTGGCTAGGCCGGTACCGGCTAAATCTAGTGCAGTACCATGGTCTACGGAGGTGCGAATAATAGGCAGCCCCAAGGTTATGTTCACCGCGTCACCAAAGCCTGCGTATTTTAGCACGGGTAATCCTTGGTCGTGATACATAGCAAGGATGACATCTGCTTTTGCTAAGTTTTTAGGGTTAAATAAGGTGTCGGCTGGTAATGGGCCAACAAGGTTTAAGCCCTGGCTACGTAATTTTTCTAAGGTAGGGATAATAATGTCTAGCTCTTCTGTACCTAAGTGGCCATCCTCACCTGCATGGGGGTTAAGGCCGCACACATAGATGCATGGTTTGGTAATACTAAATTTACTTGTTAACTCAGCATCAATAATGTGTAGGGTTTTGCTTAGCAATTCTGGAGTGATTGCTGCAGACACATCTTTCAATGGTAAGTGGGTAGTGGCTAGGGTGACGCGCATGGCTTCACAAGTAAGCATCATTACCACCTGGTCTACTTTGCAACGGGCTTGTAAATACTCTGTATGGCCGCTAAATGCAGTGCCGGAATCATTAATAATGCCTTTATGTACTGGTGCTGTCACCATGGCGTGAGCTTGGCCATTTAGGCATGCATCACAAGCCAAATCAAGGGTAGTTAATACGTAGTTACTATTGTCGGCATCTAAGTGCCCGGAGCGACTTTCCACCTTTAGAGGCACGTGAAACACTTTTAGTTGATTAGCCACAGTAGGTGTAATAGCTTGTTCTAAACTTACGTGGCAAAAATCGATGGCTAAACCTAGTTGTGCTGCACGGTCTTGTAATAGACCTACATCGGCCACTATCACAATTTCAGCACCCTGCAATATGGCACTTGGCTGCCCAGCCAAAGTTAAGCATAGGTCTGGGCCAATACCAGCAGGCTCTCCCGCAGTAACTAATAAGCGTTTCATGGTTAGCGGATCTCTATGTAGGCTTGGTTACGTATTTTGCGCAGCCAATTTTCTAGCTCGTTAGCAAATTTCATTTGCTTAATGGCTTCTTTAGCTTGGAAGCGAAGGTTGGCTTGGCCTACGTCTTTGGTTCGGCGCTCTACAGCTTGTAATAGGTGCCAGCCATTGTCGCTTTGTATCGGTTGGCTCAGTTCTTCTATGGCTAAAAGATCTAGCGGTGTTTGTAGTACGGCTGGAAGCTGGTTTTCATTTAGCCAACCTAAATCACCTCCGCTGGGTGCTGAGTTGGCGTCATCGCTAAAGGTGCGGGCAAGGTCATAAAAATCTGCACCGTTGACCAAACGCTGGTGGAGCTCATTGATAAGGGTATGAGCTTGGCTAGTAGAACGAATATCATTGGGTAAAATCAAAAGGTGATTGGCTTTAGTTTGAGCCACCGTTTGAATGCTCACCCCACGCTTATTGATTAACGAAATAAAATGAAAACCACTATCGTTACGAATGGGTGAGCTCACTTCGCCAACCGTCATACTCTTTATGGGCTCGGCAAATAGTTCGGGTAATTGGCTGCCTTTACGCCAACCCAAATTGCCACCTTCTAGGGCATTGAGAGCATTAGAGTGGGTTACTGCAATGCTACTAAACTCAGTGCCTTGTTCTAAAGCACTGTTGATAATATCCAATTTTTGTTGCGCTATAGAAAGTTCTTGGGCATCAGGCTGTGCACTTAAACTGATTAATATATGTCCAATTTCATACTCAGTATCAGCTAGTTGCTGGCCTTGGTTTGATGCCAAGTATCGATCTATCTCGTGTTCGCTTATACGGATACGGCGGGTTACCAAAGTGGATTGAATTTCATTAATGGTTAATTCTTGACGAATTTTAGCCCTAAACTGCACCATGCTTTCGCCATTATCAGTAATGGCTTGTTCAAGCTGGGAGGGGGTCAGCTGGTTACTTTTAGCAATGCGCTCTATGGCTAAGTCTAAACTTGGGTCGGCAATGTGCACGCCTTTTGTTTTTGCTAGCTGTAGCTGTAGATTTTCTATAATGAGCTGGTCTAACACCTGACTAGTAAGCGCAGCTAGCTCTGGTACTGCAGTATTACCCTTGGACAGCTGTTGTTGCACTTGCATTAGGCGAGTTGTTAGATCGCTTTGCAATACGATGTCGTCATTAACGATGGCGGCAATACTGTCGAGTTTTTGCGCGGAAAAAACTGACAAAGACGTGGTTAATCCTAAGGCTAAGCTAAGGCTGATGCCCCATTTACTGAGTGTATTCATTGTAGCCGGTAATTCCTTTCATAAAATCTGCCATGCGCACTTGGTTGCCGCTGGTCAATTGTTTGTTGCTGCCACCTAGACCCTTGAGAGTCAGCTCAAAAAACACCCCATTTTGCATGCCTTCTTCTTGGTCTACTAGCCAATTACGGCTAACCAAACGGCTTTTCCAGCAACAGTTGGCGTATTCTATGCCGTAAATCTCATCCTGTAGTTGCTGGTTGCGAAGGTCTTTTTTGTGCTTGGCAACTAATGTCCACTGGGGGGCTATAGGCCAAATCAAAGACACCTCACCTTGCTGGGTGCTATTCAACACTTCAGTGTATTTTATATCAATAATTTTGTTGTTATTCACCTGGTATTTCATGTTTGCACTTGTAGCTTCAACATCACCAGATTTAGGGCTCCAATCTACATTTAAACTAGAGCTCCAGTAAGGAGTAAATTGGTAACTCATGTGACCATAGATTGGCGAAAAAGTTTCAGTATTAGAGGCGCTAGAACTACTTAATTGTACTTTGCGATCACTAAGGTAGTGAATCTGTGTCATGGATAGCTTGGCTTTTTGCCAACCCTTGGAATTTAAAAATTGGCTATCTAGACCTATGGTTACGCGATTGGTGTCACCTATACGATCATAAGCATTAAACCGGTTAGGCTGATAAAACGGTTTGCTATTTATACTGGAGTCAAAAATAACGATGTCATCTTGTTGTTGGTAAGGAGCGTAGGCGTAATAAAGTCTAGGTTCTAGTGTTTGCCTATAACCGCTGGAAAGAGGCCGCTCGAACAACAAACCACTATCAATTTCTAGCTGGGGGATAACACGAGTATTGCTCTGAGTGATGTTTGATGGAGTGTCATTAAGCTGATAATGAGTAGTAGGGAGGCTTATCTTTGGCTTGATAAAACTATAATCACTTACCCAATAGGTGCTGATATTTGGTAATAAGTGTGTACGTGTACCTGTAATTTTACTGCTACCAGTGAGGCCTTTAGTGTCTCTGGTAAAGCGGCTTAGGTCTAAAGCATAGTTGGCGCTGATAACTCGTTGTTTTTGGTTTATAACAATGCCCCCAGCAAGGGTTGCATGGGGCAATTGATCATAAGCAGGCACGCTAGTGGACAAATTTTGATGGGTAATTAGTGCCAAGCTGGCATTTTTTAGTATGGGCGTTTGGCCTTGGTAGGTAATTGTAGCGTTGCTTGTAATAGCGCTCTTTTCACTGTCGTCCTGGCTTAAAATATGGTCGTTAAACAGTTCGCCGTCGCTTACTTGTTTAAAATGTATTGAGCTGGAAAGGCTGGGGCTTATTTTGGCTTTATGGTTGTATTCCACTAGCCATCTATCTAGTGTGGAATCGGGGTCATCTATAACCCAGTTAACATACAAATCTTGTTCGCTCTGCGGGCCTAAGTACCTTAGTTTGGTACCTATGCTTGTGCCGCGAAATTCGGTAAATCTAGGTGTAATCAAAGCATCATAGTTGGGTGCTAAATTAAGGTAGTAAGGTGTTGTCACATCTAACCCCATCTGAGATGAGCTCCCCAAGGTAGGAAACAAAAAACCAGAGTGGCGTTGGTCATCTATTGGGAAACTCATCCATGGCAGATAAAACACTGGCACTGCACCAATTTTTAGGATGGCATGCTTAGCCACGCCAAAGCCTGCACTTGGGTCTAGGTCTACTTTGTTACTATGTATCGCCCAAGCATTATTACCAGGTGGGCAAAAGGTAAAGCTGCCCTTATTCATAGTGACGGTGTTGTCGCTGTGATAATCAATGGATTGAGCAGTAGACCTAAACTCATTGCTAGTAAGTGCAAGCTGAGCTTGGTTGAGTTGAGCTGAGGAATTAGCAGTGTCAAAGCTGGCATCGTCGCTTTGCATAACCATGTTAGGGCGGCGAAATTCCACATGACCAATAATATCTACAATCCCTTCATTATTGTCTAAACGGACGTAGTCGCCAGAGATTTTTTGATCGCCCTGGCGCAGCTCTACATTGCCTCTAAGGTGGGTAACACCTTGCTCGTATTCGCTTGAATCAGCGTCACTGTAAAGGGGTTGTTGGTTTACTGCGAAGTTTTCATCAAAGGCTGGGGCTTGATAGGGCAGATAGTAACCAGCACAATAATTACTGGAGGTAGCGCTTTGCGATTCCCAGTCTAAACTAATGGCTTCGTGGTCTGCAGTTACAACTGTGCTGAAGCTGCAGGCAACTATGTAAACGAGCATCAGACGAAGGCTTTGTGCTGGTGTATAAATTGACAAAAGAAACCCAGTGATTGTTGACCAAAAAAATGGTGCGTCTATATAGTTAAAGAGTAAGTTTAAACCAAATTTTCAAAGATAGGTGTTTCAAATAGGAAGTAAGGGGCTAAAAGTGTCAATTTAGGCAATTTAATTGGGCTCAATGTGGCACTTGAAGCCTTGGCCATTTATTATAGGGCGAGATTTTAAACAAAGGTGAATATGTGAATACTTATAGTTTTGGCGCCAATATGGCACGCCATAGAACAGGATTAGTATTAGGTGCTTTAATCGGTTTAACAGGCGGGCCTTCTGGCATGTTATTTGGCGCTGCTATTGGTTACTACCTCGATAAATTAATTCGCAGTGTGGCCGGGACTGAAAGTTGGACTCAGGCTAAAGCTCAAACAGCCTTCTTCGACGCCACGTTTTGTGTGATGGGTAAGATCGCTAAAGCCGACGGACAAGTATCGGCTGAAGAAATTGAATATGCAGAAGCGGTAATGACGCGTATGCAGCTTACAGGGGCCTCGCGAAAACGTGCTATTGAATGTTTTAGTCAGGGTAAAGAAGCCGATTTTGATCTAACTCAGGTCTTAGAGCCCTTGAAGCGAGCCTTGGTGAATAATGCTTCGGTTAAGCAGATGTTTATCGAAATCCAGTTACAAACAGCTTTATTAGATGGTGAGTTTAGCCCATCAGAAGGGCTGGTTCTTACACAAGTGTGTCAGTTGTTAGGTATTACGCAGCGTGAGTTTGAAGCCGTTGCTAGCCGCATGAAGTATGAACGCTCATTCCATCAAGGCGGTGGGCAAGGTCAAGGTAGAGGCGAAGGTGGAGGGCAAGGTCAGTTTGAAGGCTCTGGTGGTTTAGGCCTAAAGCAAGCCTATGGTGTGTTAGGTGTAAATCAAGACTGCGATGCCAAAAGCCTTAAAATGGCGTATCGCAAGCTTATGAGCCAACATCATCCTGATAAACTAGTAGCCCGTGGTTTGCCTGATGAAATGATGCAGTTAGCAAAAGAAAAAACACAAGAAATTCAAGCAGCTTACGATGC
>JAWUYU010000050.1:0-7912 GCA_034110645.1 Pseudomonadales bacterium | reverse complement strand
GAAGACGATGACGTCAGACCAATGATCATCTTTGGCTTAACTTTTTGGCGAGACAGTTCTTTAAGCATGCCACAAGTAGTAAAAGGGTGAGATGAAATAATCAAACCATCAGCATTTGAACGTCTAAAAGCACGCGCTTGGACCGAAAAACTAGCATCGGCCTGAAGCCAGTTAGAAGAGTTGTTCAATACTTCCTTATAGCCAGAAGCAATGTCACCAGTTAAACCTTCAATGTCACCTGTGGCCCATGTAAAGCCATGACGGGTAGCTGCCTGCACGATAACCTTAGAATAGGTTCCATTAGAGTGCCCCTGATCTGTTTCTGTACCACCATAGATGGTTTTTAAGTCAGGATTATTTTCAGCAATCCAAGCCCATAGGCGATCATACATTTCTGGCTCGTTAGGTGTATTACGGAAGGTCCATTGAGAGATTTTAGCTAAGCCATTGCGCACTGCTGTATCCGTTAGAATAGGATATTGCAAGCCAGTGTCACCAGTATCGTCAACCTGTTTCTGGAACACTCCAAACATTGCGGCCGCTGCGCCAGAACAGGTGGGGCCGATACCAATAAGAGATTTACCTTCAGCTGCTTCTTTACGAGCTACGGCAATAGCCTGCTCAGCATTACAGGCACTATCACTGTAATTATAGGTAAGTTTAGCCATAGAACCATCAGCCAGCTTAACACCACCCATTTCATTGACTCGGGCAACAGCAGCAGACATTACCGCTTCTGAGTTAATACCAAATGATCTTAACGGACCAGATTTAGCACCCCAACCTGCAATATTAATTTCGGTTTCAGCAACTGCTGCGCCAGAGGTAAGCAGTAAAGCTGATATTGCACTGACCATTATATTTCTTGCTATTTGCTTCATAGTTTTTCTCCAATTTTTTTTGTTATTTAGTTAGTTAGTTAAATTGATGTTGGTACAATTGTCCTCCATTAGTTATCCTTCGTTAGTTGATTTAGCGGTTGCGAAATACTGGTGCGCGCTTATGCAAAAAGGCACTCATGCCTTCTTTTTGGCCATCCGTTGCAAAGGCGGCTTGGAAATACAGTCTCTCAGTACGTAAACCCTCAGCCAAAGGCGCTTCAAGGGCCACATTGACTGCTCGCTTAGCCATTTTTACAGCTGGAGCATTGTAGCCAGCAATAGTATGAGCGGCTTCTAATGTGATCTGCATTAGATCTTTTGCTGGTACCACTCGTGCCACTAGCCCCACCTCTTTCGCTTCTTGGGCACCAATATTGCGACCCGTTAGTATTAGGTCCATAGCCAAAGCTTTACCCACAGAACGGGTCAGACGCTGAGAACCACCGATACCTGGCAAGATGCCCAGTTTAATTTCTGGTTGACCAAACTGCGCGTCTTCTGAGGCAATAATAAAGTCGCATAGTAGGGCCAACTCACAACCACCGCCCAAGGCAAAGCCACCAACCGCTGCAATAATGGGCTTGCTGATACTGCTGACTTGATCCCAAGGAGACAAAAAGTCATCCATATAAAATTCGGTGAAACTCTTTGACGCCATTTCTTCAATATCTGCCCCAGCGGCAAAGGCTCTTGAGCTCCCAGTAATGACGATGGCACCAATTTGTGGATCGGCATCAAAATCACGCAGTGCCGCAAGGGTTTCATTGGCTAGTTGCCGGTTGAGTGCATTCAACTGCTTAGGCCGGTTAAGGGTGATTAATCCCACATGCTCACGCCGCTCAACCAAAATCATTTCTGGTTCAGCCTGAGTACTAGCCTGAATCGTTTTTTTGTCTTTATTCGCAGTCATCTGTGTGATTCCCCGTTATTTACTTGAAGTTTTTTTGGTTTTTGTGTTTTTTTGCTTATCTACCGGCTTGTCGGCAGGCAGATCGTAGGCGCCATGGTTACCCAGTAGCTCCGCCAGAATACGTTCACGATGCTCGCCCAAACCCGGCGCATAGAGAGGAGTATTAACATCAATCTCCTCGTGGCCATGCATCTTGATTGGATTACCTGCTGTTCTTAATGGCACTTTTGAAGGCCCTTCTACCTGCACAATCATGTCCCTAGACAACAGTTGTGGGTGGTCGAACAATTTGTCAATAGTATTAATTGGAGCACAGGGCACACCCACATCATTAAGCGCATCAATCCAATGATTCACAGGTTGTTGTTTTAATGCTTTTTCGATCTCTATGACCATGTCAGGCCGATTTTTACACCTTAGATCGTTGGTCATAAAACGTGGATCTAGAGCCAATCCTGGGATTTCTAGGGCATCCGCCATCAACATGAACAAGGTGTCATTACCTGCAGCAATAACAATCTTCTCATCTTTGGTGCGAAAGCTTTCAAAGGGAGCCAAGGATGGGTGAGAGTCGCCTGTACGATTGGGCACAATGCCCTCAACGTCATAACGCGCTAGGGCCGTTTCCATTAACGCCGCCTGGCAATCGAGCATACCAATATCTACTCGAGTACCCTGCGCATCCTTGGTGCGACTGTAAAGTGCCGAAACAATACCCACTGCGGCAAACAAAGCCGCACCTAAATCACCAAAACTAGTACCTACGCGGGCGGGTTCGCCATCGGGCCAGCCCGTGAGGCTCATAATGCCACCCATCGCCTGAACCACCATGTCGTAGCCTGGGAACTCCTTATAGGGACCCGAATGACCAAAGCCAGAAATTGAGGTATAGATTAAATGGGGATGGGTCTTGGCTAAACGCTCAGACCCATAACCTAGGCGGTCCATGACGCCAGGGCGAAAATTTTCTACCAGCACATCAGCCGTATCAAACAAGCGCTCCAACAACTCTCGGTCACGCGGTGATTTGATATCTAAAACAATGCTTTCCTTATGTCGGTTAAAGCAATTGAAGTAAGCCGATTCTTTTTCAATAAAGGGGCCAAAGGCGCGCGTATCATCACCTGTGCCAATTTTTTCCACCTTAATAACACGGGCGCCTAGGTCGGCTAGCACCATAGTGCAGTAAGGGCCGGCTAAAACTCGTGAAAAGTCGAGTACTGTGACCCCACTGAGGGGGCCTTTTTTCAAAGGTATATCATCCATAGCTGTGCTAATGTCCAGTTAGTTGTCCTGCAAAATCCAACGCGCTGCCTTTTCGGCAATCATCAAGGTTGGGCTGTTTGTATTGCCACTAGTAATGGTCGGCATAATGCTGGCGTCCACAACTCTCAGGCCACGGATACCAAAGACCCTTAAGTGGTTATCAACCACGGCAAGAGGGTCATCCTTCTGGCCCATCTTGGTGGTGCCCACTGGGTGAAAGATGGTGGAAGCAATATCGCCAGCCACCTGCGCCAGCTCAGCATCGGTCTGGAACTGGGCCCCAGGCTTTATTTCTTTAGGCTTGTACTGCGCCAATGCCTGCTGTTGGGCAATGCCACGTACCACCCATATACTGTCAGCGGCTACCTTACGGTCTTCTTCTGTAGTCAGGTAGTTAGGCGCAATAGCTGGCGCTTGAAAAGGATCAGCTGACTTGAGTAAAACCGTACCTCGACTAGTGGGATTAAGGTTACAAACACTGGCAGTAATGGCTGGAAAATCATGCAATGGCTGACCAAAGGCTTCTAAGCTAAGGGGCTGAACATGGAATTCTATATTGGCATGTTTGAGGGACGGATCACTCTTGGTAAAGATGCCCAATTGGGAAGGTGCCATACTCATAGGTCCAGTGCGCTTAAGTGCATATTCAACAGCAAAAGCCGCTTTTCCTATTAAAGTAGAGGCCATTTTATTGAGGGTTTTCACCCCTTCAACGCCGTATACAGTGCGAATTTGCAAATGGTCCTGTAGGTTCCGGCCCACGCCTTTAAGGGCGTGTTTAACCTCAACACCTACACTGGCCAAGTGATCTGGGCAACCAATGCCTGACAGTTGCAAAATGTGAGGACTGCCTATGGCACCGGCACTCAGTAACACCTCCAACCCAGCCTCGACAGTAAGGTCTTTACCCTTGACTCTGAGATCTACAGAAGTGCATCTTTTTTGGCCATCCGCATCCGTACTAAGATTAAGTTTGGTTACTTGAGCATGGGTCCATATTTCTAAATTAGGACGTTTTTTAATGGGTCGAAGAAACGCTTTTGAAGTATTCCAGCGCCATCCTGAACGCTGGTTAACGTCAAAGTAGCCAGCGCCGGTGTTATCGCCACCATTAAAGTCATCGGTGTAGGGTATACCTGTCTGGGTTGCCGCTTTGGCATAGGCTTCTAATATCTCCCAACGTAATCGCTGCTTTTCTACTCGCCATTCACCACCAGAGCCATGTAAACGCTCACGTTCTTCTATTTTAGGGTCAAGGCTATTAGCACTATCATCAAGACGATAGTGGTCCTCGTGGGCCTTAAAGTCCTCCAAACTAGCGGACCAAGACCATTCGGGGTCGCCCGTTAGCTGCGCCCATTTATCATAATCTCTAGCTTGACCTCGCATATAGATCATGCCGTTAATAGAGGAACAACCTCCCAGCGTTTTTCCTCGAGGATATAGCAGAGAGCGACCGTTTAAACCTGCTTCTGGTTCAGTCTTAAACTGCCAATCAGTGCGGGGGTTATCGATGCAGTAAAGGTATCCCACGGGGATATGAATCCAGTGATAATTATCCTTACCTCCAGCCTCCAACAAAAGCACACGCTTTGAGCTATCGGCACTTAGGCGGTTAGCCAAGAGCGCACCCGCGGTGCCGGCTCCAACAACAATGTAGTCAAATTTTTGATTCATCATTTGGCCACTGGCATAGCAAATTCTGCGCCATCTGCCATATCTTCAGGCCAACGCTGCATTATCGACTTTTGTCGGGTATAGAAACGCACTCCCTCTTCCCCATAGGCATGCATGTCACCGAACAAGCTTTTCTTCCAACCGCCAAATCCCTGCCAAGCCATTGGTACCGGGATAGGCACATTGATACCTACCATACCAACCTGTATGGTACGGTTAAATAATCGGGCTACCCCACCGCTGCGGGTATAGCAGGAAACACCGTTGCCAAAACGATGAGAATTAATAAGCTCAATAGCCTGCTCCACCGTATCAACTCGAACGCAGCACAACACTGGGCCAAATATTTCCTCTTGATAAATTTTCATAGTGGGTTTGACATGATCAAATAAAGTGGCACCCAAGAAGAACCCCCCTTCGAACCCAGGCACAGAAAGATTGCGGCCATCAACCAGTAATTGTGCCCCTTCTTCAACGCCTGCATCAATGTAACCACTGATGCGTTGGCGCGCAGCATCACTAATAATTGGTCCCATCTCACTTTCTGGCGCCATACCCGAGCCAATGCAGAGCGTTTGAGCCCGCTGAGTCAACAAGGGCATTACCTGATCAGCAGCATCAGACACCAGTACGGCAACCGAAATAGCCATGCATCGCTCTCCAGCAGAGCCGAAAGCGGCCCCTATAAGGCCATCAACCGCCTTAGATATATCCGCGTCTGGCATTACCACCATATGGTTTTTGGCACCGCCTAAAGCTTGTATGCGTTTGCCATTGGCAGCACCACGCTGGTAAACAGCATTGGCTATGGGAGTAGATCCAACAAATGAGAGGGCCTCTACATCCGGGTGGTCAAGTAGCGCTTCTACAGCCAACTTATCACCCTGCAAAACATTGAACACACCATCAGGGAAACCAGCGGCCTGTATAAGGTCGGCCATCAACAACGAAGGGGTCGGATCAGTAGGAGATGGCTTAAGAATAAAAGTATTACCGCAAGCAATAGCTACCGGAAACATCCAAGCGGGCACCATGACAGGAAAATTAAATGGTGTAACTCCAGCTACCACACCAAGGGGTTGGCGCATGGTCCAGTTGTCCATGTTGGTGGATACTTGATCCGAAAAGTCTCCTTTTAGCAGTTGGGGAATACCACAGGCAAACTCAACAATGTCGATGCCTCGCTCTACTTCTCCCATGGCATCGGAAAACACTTTTCCGTGTTCGGTAGTAATTGCCGCTGCCAAGTCTTCTTTGTGATCTTGCATTAAGGTTAACAAACGGTTCATTTTACGAGCACGGATGATGGGTGGCACTTCTGACCAAGTTAAAAAAGCCTTGCGGGCTTGCGCCACAGCCTGGTTCACATCATCAACGGTTGAATAGGTTACATGAGCACAGACCCCTCCAGTTGCTGGGTTAAAAACCTCATGTCCGGCTGAGCCTGAGGCTTCACAATGCTGCCCGGCTATATAGTTACCAATCACTGTGACAACGTCCTGAGCTGCAACCTTATTTACACCTGTCATATTATTGTTCCTTAGACCGTTAAAAACTAAATGTTTATTAGACAGATGACTAATAAATTAATAAAAAAATTTTTGGGTGCCTGTTTAACAGAAAACTGGATTATAAATATAATCCCTGTAAACAAATTAACTCCATTACCATTATTAGACGACTGACTAATAATAGTTATAAAAAAAGTCCTACCTTTGACTTGTTAAATTTTCTAAAAAATCCGTTTTGAATATATCAATAGGAGCAGCACGCCGTTCCAGTTTGGCCCGAAGAATAGCTCCTTCCCAACCAATCCAGAACGATTCAGCTTTGGTAGCACAATTAATGTCTGGTGATATTTCACCTAAAGCTTGGGCTGCCAACAAACAGGTTTCAGTTTTACCCTGCCAGTCATTGAATACGTCCACTAGGCGTTGCCGAAAACCCCCTGGCAAGCTATATATTTCAACGCCTAGGTTACCCACTAAGCAGCCTCGATTAAAATCATATTTGGCCATATTGGTGCGTGCCTCCACAATGAAATTATTGAGACGCTCAAGCGGAGTGTGAGCTTCATTGAGGAAAGCATGGTCCAACATTTCATTAAAAAACTTAGCATAGGCATCAATCAGTACCAGGCCGAATGCTTCCTTACTGTCAAAATAAGCGTAAAACGACCCCTTAGGCAGGCCTGCTTTTGCGGTAACTTCATCTAAACCTGTTGCACCAAAGCCTTTTTTGGTCAACAAGGCAACACCGACGGAGGTCAGTCGTTGGCGATTTTCGTCATTCTGTTGAGCACTTTTGCTGGGGCGCCCACGTGCTTGTTTTATGGTACTTACATTATTCATATCTTCACTATATAGACGACCGTCTAATATTTCAAGCTTATATGTGCGTGAACTAGAGTTTTTTGTAAAACACATCAACTTGTTGCCCAACAGAGGCATTAATGTAGCCTCTCTACATTTAAATCCTGTTGATATAACAAAATGGAGAGGGCGAGCAGTGGCCACTTTTCTACATGACCACTGCGAAAACATAAACGTTAAGCGTTAAGCGTTTACATTAACCACAAAACGGCCACGGGTGCGGCCATCAATTTGGTCTTGGGCCGTTTCTAAAGCTTGGGCTAAGGTTATTTCAGTCATGATGGCGTGTAGGTGGGTAACATCTAAATCTTGTCACAGCCACCTTAGCAGTCACGTCATTTAAGTTTCTATTGCTGGAATTGAAAAACACTACACTAATTATTATATATAGAAAGGAAACCATAGAGTAATCACTAATGAAGAAAATATTTGAGACCTTTGCATAAAGCGGTGACAAAATAGAAATGAGGAAAAATCAGTCTAATCGAGGCGGGAAACGCAGGTAATAGCTAGCTATTGCTCAGTTTTCCAACGAAAAGTAGGTTGATTTGAACCATTTTATCTTGGTGTCTGCTTTGTGCAAAGGTCTCAAGGCAATGTAATCTGCACTTTTATTGCCCAGTCAACCAGCTCATGACTTATGAATTCAGCACCGTTATCGCCCTCGAACTGCGCGGAGGCTGGCGTCCATGGTATCCCTGGGTGTGTTGATATTGGTGATGAATTTGCTGGGCATTAACCGATTGCCAAATACCTTTGCTGTAAGGTTTATTTTACAAAGCCTTATCACTCTTGGCAACGAGGAT
>JAWUYU010000049.1:0-8633 GCA_034110645.1 Pseudomonadales bacterium | reverse complement strand
TTCTCAAGGACTTCCAGGCCAAGCCTTGGCAACCCAAGCGATACCTGAAAGCATCAGTCTAGCTCCTGATAAGTCCGAGCTTGCTGAGGCTCTTCAATTTATTGGTTATAGCCAACAGCAAGATCAAGTGCCAGTGGTTTGGATCAAATCTTCGCTTACTGGGCAGTTGCTACGGGCTGAAGTTGGCCATTATATTGACGGGTGGCGGGTACTGTCTATTGGTGCACAGGGGGTGCGTCTAACTCGGGGCCAGCAGATAATTATGCTACAGCGTCACTGTCTTACAGGGGTCTGTGAACAATGAATAGAATCAACTCAGCGTTGTTAGTTGTGCTATTGCTATCGCCTTATATTTGGGCCAAAAATATCACCATGGATGTACATAAAGTGGCCCTTGTGGACGTGTTGTATGAGCTTGCCGAGGCTGCGAAAATTAATTTGGTGCTAACCCATGCGCTAGATTTTGAAATAAGCGTTGTGCTACAAGATGTAGATGCAAAGGTAGGGCTGCAATTAGTTTGTAATAGTATTGAAGTGGATTGTCAGTACACGCCTGAAGGGCTAGTGGTGGGAGTGGCAACCGACCAATCCAATACAGAAGTTTTACCATTACAGGTTGTGAAGCTTAATTATGGTGAGGCAGACGCTATATTGCTTGCTCTACAAAGCGCTCAATCTATGTTGTCTCCTAAGGGACAGTTGCTGGCAGATAGCCGTAGCCAACAGATTTTCATTTATGATGATGCGTCACATGCCGCCACATTGGTGGAAGCTATAAAACAGTTGGATAAGCCACTTAAACAAATGTTGATAGAGGGTCGCATAGTGATTGCAAAATCCACCCTCGGTGAGTCTAGCGGATTGGATTTCATTGGCAGCTTGGGGTCTGATGTGGCCTCAGGGGCAATAGAAGGAGTGCAGGCTGGAGTAACATTTAATCAACTAGGTGGTGGCTTGCAGCTAGGCTTAGTGGGGGCTCATGTTATGTTAAATTTAGAGCTGGCAGCGCTTGAGGCCATCGGCCAAGTGCTCACATTGGCGCAGCCACAAATATTAGTGCAAGAAGGCTATGCAGGCAGCATTCAAACAGGGCAAGAGGTGCCATATTTGGTAGCTACAGAAAGTGGCCAGCAGCAAGAATGGAAACGCGCAGTACTGGGGCTAACCGTAACGCCAAGAGTATTGCCTATGGATCAGGTTCAGCTAGACCTATTGGTAGTGCAGGATTCTATTGGTGATTTACTACCTAATGGCCAGCTAGCGCTTAACACTCATAAATTAAAAACTAGGGCAGTAGTGGGCTTAGGTCAAACATTGGTATTGGGAGGGGCGCTATATCAACAACAGTTGGATCGATTGGTGTCTAGCCCAGCGTTATCGGCTTTGCCCTTTGTGGGGCAATGGTTTGAGCAGCAAAAGCAAGGCTCTGAGCGCTTTGAACTCTTGGTTTTTGTGACTCCACGCATAGTTAACCCTTGATTATGTTAATGTTAGTCCCCATAATTTAACCAATCCACCCGGCAGTGCGCATTGAGCGCTTGAAGACCGGGTTTTGTTGTTGCTGTTCCTAAAAGGAATTCTATTGTGAATATATTTTTAATTGGTCCAATGGGCGCTGGAAAAAGCACTATTGGACGGCAGCTCGCGCGCGAGCTAAAGCTAGAATTCCTAGATACTGATAGGGAAATTGAAGAAAGATCTGGTGCTGACATCCCTTGGATTTTTGATGTTGAAGGTGAAGCCGGCTTCCGTAAACGCGAATCCAATATGATTGCTGAATTAACAGAGCACCGAGATTTAGTGATGGCTACAGGTGGTGGTGCGGTGGAATTAGCCGAAAACCGTCAACATTTATCAGCCCGTGGCACGGTAGTGTATTTGTTTGCAACAGTTGAGCAGCAGCTAGAGCGCACGTCAAAAGATAAAAATCGCCCATTGTTACAAAATGAAGACCCAGAACAAGTACTGCGAGACTTGTTTGCACATCGACATGCCTTATATGAAGAAACGGCAGACATTCAAGTGGCTACAGGCGCTCAAAACCCACGGTTGTTAGTGGCAGAAATTATTAAACAAATTGAAGCTATTCGCTCCCTATAGGTTATTCAGTATAACTTGAGGCTGCCCAAACTAGAGCAAAAGCCCAAACCAGAGCCCAGAGCCATCATAATGACTAATGTACAGCACACATTAACTGTTGAACTAGGTGATCGGAGCTATCCGATTTACATAGGTAGTGGCTTGTTGCAGCAAGCGCAGCTACTGCGCCCGCATATTGCTGGCAAGCAGGTGATGGTGGTGACAAATAGCACCATAGCCCCTCTATACCTTCAAACCGTGTTGGACGGTTTACAAAGCCTGCAGATAGACGGTTTGCAAGTGGATAACTTGGTGTTAGATGATGGCGAGCAACATAAGCACCTTGATACTGTAAGTTTGATCTTTGATCACCTGCTGCAGCAACGTCATAACCGCACTACTACCCTCATAGCTTTAGGTGGGGGAGTAATCGGAGATATCACAGGTTACGCTGCGGCTGCCTATCAGCGGGGGGTTAATTTTATTCAAATGCCCACCACTTTATTGTCTCAGGTAGATTCTTCCGTGGGTGGAAAAACTGGCGTTAATCACCCCCTTGGCAAGAACATGATTGGTGCGTTTCACCAGCCTCAATGTGTAATTATTGATACCCAAAGTCTACAAACTTTACCGGCCCGCGAATTGTCTGCAGGTCTGGCAGAAGTCATTAAGTACGGCCTTATTGCCGAACCAGATTTCTTTACTTGGTTAGAACAGAATATACAGCAACTACGTGAATTGGATGCGGATCTAATTAGCCAAGCGGTGTACCAATCATGCGCTTGTAAGGCCCGTATTGTGGCTGCAGATGAACGAGAACAGGGGCAACGAGCCTTGCTTAATTTTGGCCATACCTTTGGCCACGCTATAGAAACTCAAATGGGTTATGGCAACTGGTTACACGGTGAAGCCGTAGGCGCAGGCATGGCCATGGCAGCAGATTTATCATGTCGCTTGGGGTGGATATCAAAACGGCAGGTGCAACGAATTCAAAGCTTGTTACAAGCGTCTGGATTGCCTTTGTGGGGGCCAGACAACATGCTGGTGGAAGACTATTTAGGGCACATTCAGGTGGACAAAAAGGTGACCGATGGCACCGTTCGCCTAATCTTACTTCAGCAGTTAGGCGAAGCTATTGTAACATCAGATTTTGGTAGTGACTTGTTGCAGCAAACCCTTAAACAGCCGTTGGCAGTGTAGGGGCTAGGATTGTGAGCCAGGCCCTGCAAAAACCCGCCACTAGCACCAGCCTTAACGCTGCCTATGCAGCATACTCTCGCCAATTAGACCAACAAGAAGTGACTCATCAAAGCATGAGTTTAGTGGGCTTTGAATATCAATCTAAAGCTCGTGGCCGACAACTAGATACCTTATTACATTTAAGTCACTTCTCTGATTACCTAGTGTTGATTAGCGCACCTTCTGGCGCTGGTAAAACAACATTTATTGAGCAGTTTATGCGGGTTCAGCCTGCGGAAGCATGTATTGTCCATTTGGTATTGCAGGAAACAGTGACTGCACCATGGATTATTCGCCAATTAATTCAACAATTACCTGTACAGCTACCTAACCATGCAGGCCTAGAAGCCAGTATCTTAGCGATACAAGAATTGGCTCAGCAGCTAACCTTGCAAAAAGAAGTGCTGTTGATTGTAGTGGATGATGCACAGTGGTTAGACGAAGATGCGCTGGAGTTACTAGCCAATTTGTTGCCGCGTAGCGCCAAGGTAGATTCTAGGCCTCATGTCATTCTTTGTGCCGATCACAGTGTGGTGGAGAGGATTGAAACACCGCAGTTCGCTGAACTTAGGCAAGAGCGTTTTTATCACGTAGTTCTTGCTCCTTTTAGCCAAGAGGAGAGTGCAGACTATTTACGCCAGCGGTTGCAACGCATTGGCCTTAACCATGGCTTGGCTCCTATACAATTATTACAATTACATCAGTTGGCTAAAGGCAATCCTGGCTACCTTAATATGCTGGCGAATAAAGCCCTGAATAAGGGTGGTTTTGTGCAGCAAACTGGCCTGCCCTTGCTGCACATTGCTGCTACTGTGGTTGTTGTCGCAATATTGGTGGCAATTTGGTTGCTGAATTATTTTTCTGATAATAATACTGTAGCAAATAAGGTGCAACCTCAGCCTGTAGTTGTAGAAGCTATTGCAGCGTTGCCTATGGCGAAAGCTCTGCCACCGTTAGAGCCAATAGAGCTGTCGCCAGCACCAAAAAATGTGACTCTAGAGCCTAAGCCAGAGCCTAAGCCAGAGCCAAAGCCAAAGCCAAAGCCAGAACCAGAACCAGAACCAGAACCCACACCAGAAGTAGTATTGGAGCCTGAGCCAAAGCCAGCACCGGTGGTAGCTCCTTGGCCTAAAGCAACCTTAAAAACTAAGCAGCCTTACAGCTATGAGGCCATGTTAAAACTGCCTAGTGATCATTACAGCTTGCAGCTTCTTGGGGCTCGTTTGGAAGCTACTCTAGAGGCATTTATTCAAGAGAAAACTATCACGCAAACACACTACCTTATTAAATTGGATCGTGGTGGTGAGCCTTGGTATATGCTACTGGTAGGCGACTACGAAAGCGCTAGCGATGCCCGTGATGCCATAAAATCGCTCCCTGTTGCTTTGCAGAATCAGCAGCCTTGGGCGCGGCCCGTGTTGAGGATTCAGCAGCAGATTCGTAATAAATTCAACACTAGTGGTGAATAACTTTTACAAATGAGGCGAACGTCGCTTATTGTGTAGGTATTTGC
Organism: Pseudomonadales bacterium; assembly: GCA_034110645.1. Taxonomy (GTDB): domain Bacteria; phylum Pseudomonadota; class Gammaproteobacteria; order Pseudomonadales; family Balneatricaceae; genus Njordibacter. The sequence continues at coordinate 3,802 of JAWUYU010000049.1, read as the reverse complement.
CCACCTTATAGCCCAAATAATTTGTTTGCAGTGATGTTCTCAGGTAGGATGTTTGTCCATTTGTTGACTCAATAAATCTATAAGCTCTTATAAGAGTTTGTAATTACAGCAAGTGTCCTCCTGATGCTTGTTTCATTTCACAGCCTCTCTTGCGGCACTTGTTAACACCCAGGTGGTCTTATGGTCACCCAGATTAGCGAGAGAGATTTCGATGAGCGCTGGCTTTTTTAATCCCAAAGAATTTAAAGATAACTGTGGTTTCGGGCTTATTGCCCATATGCATGGTGACCCTAGTCATGATTTATTGCAAAAGGCGATAGAATCCCTAACCTGCATGACCCACCGTGGCGGTATAGCTGCCGACGGTAAGACTGGCGATGGCTGTGGCTTGTTGCTGCAAATGCCAGATGATTTCATGCGCAGGGTTGCGCTGGATAACTTTTCTGAAGAGCTGACAGAATCTTACGGCGTGGGTATGGTGTTTTTGTCTCAAGATGAAGACAAAGCCGCGCATTCTCGTAATGTTTTAAACCAAGCTATAGAAGACAACGGCTTAGAAGTTGTGGGTTGGCGCGAAGTGCCCGTAGACCCATCTTGCCTTGGCCCTATCGGTGCAGATTGCCAGCCACATATTGAACAGGTATTTGTAAACAGCCCAGGCCTTCGTGGAGAAGTGCTAGAAGCGCGCTTGCTAGTGGCTCGTAAAACCACCATGTATGCCTTAAAGGCAGATGAAGAGTTTTACGTGTGTAGTTTGTCTCATCGTGTGGTCTCTTATAAAGGCTTAATGATGCCGGTAGATTTACCAGTATTTTATAAAGACTTAGGTGACCCTACATTGGCCACCGCCATTTGTACTTTCCACCAACGGTTCTCTACCAATACCCTACCTCGCTGGCCTTTGGCTCAGCCGTTCCGTTTCTTAGCCCACAACGGTGAAATCAACACCATTGAAGGCAACCGTAACTGGGCTAAAGCTCGTCAAAACGTATTATCTACGCAACTAATTCCAGAACTGCAAGAACTTGAAGGTGTGGTAAATACTACGGGTTCCGATTCTTCCAGTATGGACAACATGATAGAGCTTATGGTGTTGGGCGGCATGGATGTGTTCCGCGCACTACGTTTGATTATGCCGCCAGCTTGGCAAAATGATGAGTTGATGGACCCAGAACTACGAGCCTTCTACGAATATAACTCCATGCATATGGAAGCGTGGGATGGCCCAGCGGGCATGGTATTGAACACTGGTCGTTATGCCATATGTTTGTTAGACCGAAACGGTTTGCGCCCATCGCGTTGGGTAATGACTAAAGATAATTATTTGGTAACTGCTTCTGAAGTAGGCACCTTTAAGTATGATCCTCTGGATGTAGTGGCTAAAGGCCGTGTAGGCCCAGGGCAAATTTTGGCGGTAGACACTCATACTGGCGAAATCATGCACACTAAAGACATTGATGACCGTCTAAAGGCCTCTCAACCTTATAAAAGGTGGTTGCGTAAGTCTGCCATTCGCCTTGAAGGCACCTTAGATGAAGAGCAATGCTTTGACGACTTCACCGAGCGTGAACTTAAGCAGCACATGAAGATGTATCAGGTGACTTATGAAGAGCGTGACCAGGTTATTCGTCCTTTAGCAGAAAGTGGCCAAGAAGCTGTAGGGTCTATGGGCGATGATACGCCTATGGCGGTGCTCTCTAGCCGCGTGCGCTCTGTATATGACTACTTCCGCCAGCAGTTTGCGCAGGTTACTAACCCACCTATAGATCCATTGCGCGAAGCTATAGTGATGTCTTTGGAAACCTGCCTAGGTAAAGAACGTAACATATTCCAAGAAGGCCCAGAGCTTGCTAAACGCATCGTTCTAGGCTCGCCGGTATTATCGGCCAGTAAATACACAAACTTGTTACACATGAATGTACCGGGGTTTAAGGTACAGGTAATTAGCCTAAATTATGACCCAACCGTTGGGTTAGAGTCGTCTATTAAGGCTGTGTGTAAGCAAGCCGAAGAAGCTGTACGTAAGCGTGTTGGCATTCTAGTGCTGAGTGACCGCGAAATTGAAAAGGGCAAATTGCCTATTCCTGCAGCCATGGCAACAGGCGCGGTACATCACCACCTAACCAATACAGGTTTTCGTTGCGACGCTAACATTATAGTAGACACAGGTAGTGCAAGAGACTCTCATCACTTTGCTGTGTTGATTGGTTTTGGCGCTACAGCAGTTTATCCGTACTTAAGCTACCGTGTTATTAATGACCTGATTGCCTCTGGAGAAGTCATTGGCGATCCAACGGAATGCCATAAGGCTTATCGTAAGGGCATTAATAAAGGCCTGCTTAAGATTATGTCTAAAATGGGCATATCTACCATTGCATCGTACCGTGGCGCGCAGCTGTTTGAAGCCATTGGTGTGAGTAGCAAAATTATAGACCTATGTTTCTATGGTGTTGCCAGCCGTATTGAAGGTGCACAATTCTCTGATTTTGAATTAGACCAGCAAACCTTAGCCGCCGAAGCGTGGATAGATCGTAAGCCAATTCAGATAGGCGGTTTGCTGAAATACATTCATGGTGGTGAATACCACGCCTATAACCCAGACGTAGTAACTACAGCGCAGATAGCTGTGCAAACTGGTGATTATGAGGTGTATAAAAAGTACGCACAAATGGTTAACCAGCGTGGTGTAGCAGCTTTACGTGACTTACTTCAGCTTAAGCCATCTACTGCCATCGACATTAGCGAAGTAGAGCCTGCAAGCGAAATATTCAAGCGCTTTGACAGTGCGGCTATGTCTTTAGGTGCTTTGTCGCCAGAGGCTCATGAAGCTCTAGCCATGGCCATGAACGAACTAGGTGGCCGCTCTAACTCTGGTGAAGGTGGTGAAGACCCTCTACGTTATGGCACTAACAAACGTTCAAAAATTAAGCAAATCGCCTCTGGCCGCTTTGGTGTAACCCCTGCCTATTTAATGAGTGCAGACGTGTTACAAATAAAAGTGGCCCAAGGTGCTAAGCCAGGTGAAGGCGGACAGCTACCGGGGGGTAAGGTTAATGACCTTATTGCTACTTTGCGCTTCTCCGTACCTGGCGTCACACTAATTTCGCCACCACCACATCACGATATTTATTCAATCGAAGATTTGGCACAACTTATTTTTGACTTGAAGCAAGTTAACCCTAACGCATTAGTGTCGGTGAAGCTGGTTTCTCGCCCTGGCGTTGGTACCATTGCATCGGGTGTGGCAAAAGCCTATGCCGACCTGATTACTATTTCTGGTCACGACGGTGGTACGGCGGCTAGCCCCCTCACCTCCATTCGGTATGCTGGTTCTCCGTGGGAATTAGGCTTAGCTGATGCTCATCAATCCTTACGGGGTAATGGTGTACGTGGCCGAGTTAGGGTACAAACAGACGGTGGCCTTAAAACAGGCTTAGACGTAGTGAAAGCGGCACTATTAGGTGCAGAAAGCTTTGGCTTTGGTACTTTGCCTATGGTGGCGTTAGGGTGTAAATACCTGCGTATTTGTCACCTTAACAACTGCGCCACGGGTGTAGCAACACAGAATCAACAACTACGTGACCATCATTTCCGCGGTACCGTAGAAATGGTAAAGCATTTGTTCACCTTTATTGCCCAAGAAACTCGTGAGGTAATGGCGGAGTTGGGTGTGCGTAGTATTGAAGAATTAGTAGGCCATACTGAGATGTTAGAAGTAGGCGGAGCGCTCACTAACAGACAACGTAATTTGGACTTGTCGCCTTTGTTAAGCCAAGAAGGTATCGATCCCAGCCAGCCCCAT
>JAWUYU010000048.1:0-11125 GCA_034110645.1 Pseudomonadales bacterium | reverse complement strand
CGATCTTCTGGAGTAGTACGGAGTCTGGTATTAATGCCTACAGCCGCAACGTGGACACCAGTCTCGCCACGGTGTACCGCTATCCCAGCGATAAAGCGTTGGGGTTTAGTGTTCGCTGCCTAATGGATTAATTCGACACTTTGGCACTTTGGCCCAGCCGAATGGCTGGGTATTCACCACCCAAGCTTGCTTGGGTGGTTTTTTTTGGGAGGAAGATAAGGGGGCAGGGTGGATAAGGGTGTACAAGCAGCTTGACGAAGCTGGATCTTCCCATAGGGTGCTCATAGAAATGAGTGGTGCAGTGGAGAAATTGCACAAGGGAATAAGTCGATTTTGACCATTAGATTGCGTAAGCTAGAACGCTAGAAGAGCAGGCAGAAACACACCACCTGAAAGTACAAGAACACTTAACTGGTCACCACGATGAATGGATGAAGTAGATGGGAAGGGAGCCCAAACTAGTCATATTCAACGTCTCATCCACACAGGATTGTGGGTTGCATGAGACGTATATCAAGCCCGTACGTAAGGTTCTGTGACAGGGATGAGGTGGCGACGCCTCACCCTAGTCTACATATCACCAATAAAGTGATTATCGAAATACAATGAATGTTGATTAAGTGTTGTCGGAAATGAACGCCAATAAATCAGATTTAGCTAAAGCGCCTACTTTAGTGCCGGCAACTTCGCCATTCTTAAATAGCATTAACGTTGGGATACCACGCACGCCGTAACGAGCTGCTATTTCACTGTTTTCGTCTACGTTGATCTTGCATACCTTAACACTACCTTCAAATTCAGCGGCAACATCTTCTAAAATAGGTGCAATCATTTTGCATGGGCCACACCACGGTGCCCAAAAGTCTAGTAATACAGGGACATCTGCATTGGCTACGTCTAGGTCAAAGGTGGCGTCTGTTACAGCGTGAGTTAGTTCGCTCATGATCTTCTCTTTATTAAGTTAGTTACGTCTATGATACGTGGTTTTGAAGTAAAACTCTGTAGCATTAAGCAGGCAAAAGGTTACTTTTTTTAATACCCCTGAAGGATACACTAAACGGTAGATGGTGACTTTAGTAAAAAATTCAACCTAGCTAGGTAACGGAAAAGGTAAAGGTTTGCTCAGAACTCGCCATAAACGAAGGCTTAATAATACCGCGGCCACACTTAGGCCACAAATAATACCAATCCAAAAACCGGCGGCGCCCATAGCTGGGTATATTATATCTGTCATACCTAGTACGTAACCTAGGGGCAGGCCAATCAGCCAATAGGAAATAAAAATCAGCAATAACGGTTTGGCCGTATCCTTAAAGCCGCGCAAGGCTCCATTAGCTGCGATTTGTAATGCGTCTGAAAACTGAAACAAAGCAGCAAAAATAAATAGGCTAGCAGCAATTTCTACCACTATAGGTTCGGTTGTGTAAATATTAGCTAACGTGACTGGAAGCATGAGCATGACTAAGCAGCTAAGGCTTGATAAACCTAAGGCTAGGCCAAAACCTATCAATACAGAACGTTTCACTTGATCTGTTAAGTTGCCACCAATGCCATGACCCACACGAATGGTAACAGCCATGCCGACACTTAATGGAATCATAAAACACATGCTGGTAAAGTTAAGCACCAGTTGGTGTGCGGCAACAATATCGGCACCTAGGGGTGCTAATAGTAAAGCCACTATGGCAAACATTGTTGCTTCTATAAAAATAGAAAATCCAATAGGTAACCCTACTTTTAAAATTTGTAGTTGAGTGGTTAGTTTAGGCCAATCAAATTGGCTGAACATCGCACATCGATGATAGGTGGGTTTAGCATACACATAGACAGCCATACCGATAACGCTGGCCCACATGCTTATAGCTGTAGCCCAGCCACATCCTTCACCACCCATTTCGGGCATACCTAAATGGCCATAAATAAAGATATAGTTCATGGGAATGTTAATCAATAAACCTAACAAACTAAAGTACATCATGGGTTTAGTGATGCCTAAACCTTCACTAAAGCTACGCAAGCTTTGCATAATGGCCACGGCTGGTAAGCTTAAGGCAGCTGCATGTAAATAACCTAAACCTATGCCTTTGATAGGGTCTTGGATGTCTAACCAATCAAATAGCGGGTCTAAGGCGTATAACAAACCCACTGCTAGGCAGCTTAAAATGACAGCTAACCATAACGACTGCTGAACAAAAGGGCCTATTAATGTGAGTTTTTTAGCACCAAAATATTGAGCCACTGTGGGTGTAGTTGCCATAAGGATGCCAATCATCAAAATCATCACAGGGAACAACAAGCTTGACCCCACAGCAACGGCAGCTAGGTCTGCAGAGCTATAACGCCCCGCCATAACGGTATCAACGAAGCTAGCGCTCATGTGTAACGCTTCAGCGATGAGTATGGGTGTGCCTAAACGTACAAATTGGCGTAACTCTTGGCCCATGGCCTTTGCGCTGTATGTGTGGCTCATTGTTTGATGCATCAGAAAAACCAAAGTGTTGGCAGAAAAAAGATGGGCTATAATAGCCTCTTTAGTCATATTCGGCCAAGCATAACTTATGCCTACATACTCCAAATGCCAGTGCCAAGAAATTATCTACTTGTTTGATGGTCTGTTTGCTGAATCGCTCAATACACGTTTAGTGTGTGCACTGTGTGATGGGCGTCATGATGAATTAGACGAACCGGTTTATGAACCGGCCAACCCTCAGCGTGCTTATCACCAAATTGTATTTGCTCACGGCTATTTTGCCAGCGCTTTGCATGAAATATCACATTGGTGTGTGGCAGGTAAAGAGCGGCGATTACTGGAAGACTTTGGTTATTGGTATCGCCCAGACGGCCGCACTAAACAGCAGCAAGTAGAGTTTGAAAAAGTAGAAGTGAAGCCGCAAGCCCTAGAGTGGTTATTTAGTATATCGAGCAAACGAGTATATGTTGTCAGCGCAGATAACCTGGCAGGTGAAGAATGTGATGACTTGGCCTTTAGATTGGCTGTGTCTGCTCAGGCTAGGGATTATTTTACACACGGGCTGCCCCCCCAAGCAGCGTTATTACTCTCTCAGCTAAAGCAAACTTATAAAGGGCAGGTGACGCTAGATCAGCTTTATTGGCCTGAAGAACAGCCTACAAGTGCAGCTTAAGTAATGTGGTTACCTCATCTACTGAAGTGCCATGGGCAATAGTACTAATGAGTTGCCCTTGGCGACCTATAAGGTACACCCTGGAAGTGTGATCTACGGTATAGCCTAAGGCCGAGTTCTCTAGTGTAATATGACTATAGTATGCGCCGTAGCTTTTTACTAACTGGTCTAAGGTTTCTATACTGCCGGTAAGGCCCAGCATTGTAGGGTGAAAATAAGCGCTGTATTTAGCTATATTTTCTAACGTGTCACGGGCTGGGTCTACGCTCACAAATAAAGGTTGAATTTGGGCTTCTAGGTCAGGCGACAATTCACGCATGCTAGCAGCAATGGTAGAAAGTGCAGTAGGGCATATGTCAGGGCATGAAGTAAAACCAAAATACATTAATACCAGCTGGCCACGGAAGTCTTCCAGCTTAACTTCACCTGTATTGCTGTTTAATTCAAAGTCACCACCTAGGTTTTTGTAACCAGTAGTAGCTGCCTTCTGATCTTGCCAAGGGGTATATTTAGCCAATAATAATCCTGCTGAAAATAGTCCTACAAGAACGGCTACATAGAGTAATTTGGCATATATTTTCATTGTTAACACTCGTTTTTTTGGTTGAATTAATTTTGGTGGCTGCTAAACAAAAGTGGCTATTAGGGGGTGGGCAGTTCAGTGGCCTTTTTATATGCTACAAAAAGTTCAATTTTCCACACCATAGAGTGACTGTTAACACAGCCCAATAAAAGCTAAACAAATGTAGTGTGTCATACGCAATCTTTATGCCTTGTTAAGCCTTTAGGTAACGATAGTCACTAGCAGCGTAAGTGCCGAGCATACGAATATCCTTAGCGAAATAGGCTAGTTCGTCCATGGCTAAAATCATATTGGCATCATTTGGATGTGCTTCTACATCAAGATGAAACTGAGTGGCTACCATTCGTCCATCTGGGGTGTAGCTCTCTAGCTTGATTAGGTTAACGCTATTAGTAGCGAAGCCTCCCATGGCCTTGTATAGGGCAGAAGGGATGTTGCGTACAGTAAATAAGAATGACGTAATGTATTTTTTACCCGTAATTTGAGTCGGGATTTTGTGCTCACAAGACAAGATTAAAAATCGGGTCGTATTGCCTTGAATATCTTGAAAATGCTCTTGTAAAATTTCCAAATCATACAACTCTGCCGCTAAGCTAGAGGCAATAGCGCCGTGGCTTGGGTCACCTTTTTGGCTCACCTCAAGGGCAGCGCCAGCGGTATCTAATGTGGCTATAGGTAGCATGTTAAGCGACGTGAGGTGTTTGTCACATTGAGCTAAAGCTTGTGGATGGGACCCTACGGTTTTAATCTGTGCTATCGAACTGTTTTTTACCCCCACTAAACAATGGTTAACAGGTTCATAATGTTCACCAATAACGTACAGCGAAGTATGAGGTAACTGGCGGTAGATTTCTTCCACACGGCCTGCAGTAGAGTTCTCTACTGGTATCATGGCAATGTCTGCGTCGCCTCTCTCTACCATGGCCATAGCGGCGCTAAAGGTCATGCACGGATGGGCTTCAAAGTCTGGGAACACCCGTTGGCAGGATAAGTGCGAATAAGCCCCTTGGTGGCCTTGGTAGGCAATAATAGGTTTTGATTGGGGTGTTACGTTTTTTTGTGTCATTTGTTGTGTAGTGATGCGTAAGATAAATCGTAATGATAAATGCAGTGTAACAAATCTAACCAATAAATTGGTATCATTAGAGACTGATAAATAACCCTTTCTCCGGAAATATATGACCCCTGCGCGTTTGGCAAAATATAAAGCCACCTTAGCTTGCCGTCAGCTTGATTTAACCATCATTACCGACCAAGTGAATAAAGCTCAGAATGTTGCAGCACTTATTCGTACCTGTGACGCAGTTGGTGTGCACAATGCCCACTTGGTAACCCCTGTAGAGGGATTTAAAGAACACAAGCGCACAGCTCGTGGTAGTCAGCAGTGGGTGAATGTGGTGGCGCATGACAATATTGAGAGCGCCTTAAAGGAAACTAAACAGCAAGGTATGCAGCTGGTGTCAGCTCACTTTAGTGATGATGCTGTAGATTACCGAACATTGGATTACACGGTGCCCACAGCGCTGATATTAGGCGCAGAAATGCATGGGGTAAGCCCTGCAGCTGTAGCAGCATCAGACCACCAAGTGGTGATCCCTATGCTAGGGATGGTGCACTCATTTAACGTGTCTGTGGCCGCTGCCATAATATTGCTTGAAGCTCAGCGTCAGCGAGACCTGCAGGGTAGTTATAATCGCCCACAATTGATGGGTTTAGAGTATGAACAAACCTTGTTTCGTTGGAGCCACCCCAAGGTAGCTAAATTTTGTCATCGTTACAGCTTAGATTACCCTGCGATGGATGTGGATGGCGGTATTGTGAATATGAATCAGTGGTATGACAGCGCTCAGAAAGATGCCGCCAGCCCACCAATATTAAAAGCTTAGGAACAAAATAATGTCCTTGATTAACTTAGTAGCCGATGAAAATATACTACTGCTAGATGAGCTGTTTGGTGATCTGGCCAATATTACACGAGTAAATGGTCGTTCCATTTCCAAGGAGCAAGTGGCTAATGCAGACGCGTTGGTATTGCGATCAACTGCTAAAGTGACCTCAGCTTTACTCGAAGGCAGTAACGTTCAGTTTGTGGGTACCTGCACTATTGGTACAGACCATTTAGCCATAGATTATATGGATGCCAATAACATTGTTTGGCGCAATGCTCCTGGTTGTAACGCTGCAGGGGTAGGTGATTATGTCATTGCCTGCCTTAACCACGCTTGGCAAAACCTCGGTATTGATCCTCGCCAACAAACCATTGGCATTGTAGGTGCAGGAAACGTAGGCGGTCAATTGGCCCAGCGATTGCAAAAGGCCGGCTTTAATTTACTGCAATGCGATCCTCCAAAAGCAGATGCCGGACATCAAGGTTATGTTGAGCTAGACGAGCTATTAGCGCGCTGCCAAATTGTCTGTTTACATACCCCACTTACTAAAACAGGTGCTCATGCTACAGAAAATATGCTGAACCAAGTGCGCATTAAAAACCTAGTCAAAGGCACAATGATAATTAGTGCAGGACGAGGCGAAGTGGTAGACCAGCAGGCTCTTTTAGAGCGCCAGCAGCAACACAATGACCTACATTTATTTTTGGATGTATGGCATCAAGAACCCAATATAGATAAGAGTTTATTTAACTACTGTCATTGCGTTACACCCCATATAGCCGGGCACTCTTTAGAAGGAAAAATGCGCGGCACTTATATGATTTATCAAGACTTGTGCGAACACTTTGGGCTGGTGGCTAGCCATAAACTAGAAGACTTAATGCCAAAGCCAGATGTAGACAAGCTGAAACTCAATAGCTCAGCAACGCCCCAAGAAGTAATGGCTGCAGCCTGTGGTAGTGTTTATCCATTACTGGAAGATAACGCACGTATGCGCCAAGGGGATGATTTTGACCTGCTACGTAAAAACTACCCTGTAAGGCGTGAATTTTCTAGCCTGCAATTACAGGGTATTACTAATGCCGAATGTGCTGCCATGATGGGTGGCTTAGGTTTTGGCTTAGGTTTTGACATAGCGAATGAGACACATTAAATGACATTTAACATTGGTTTAGTGGTTAACCCCTTAGCTGGCTTGGGTGGTAGCGTGGCCTTAAAGGGTAGCGACAATGTGGCAGATGAAGCCTTGGCCCTTGGCGCAGTGCCTAAGGCGAATATACGCTGTTTACAAGCCTTAACGGAGGTTGCTGGGCTTGATGTGTGTGTTTATGCTTTTGCTGGCGATATGGGAGCAAGCTGCGCCCTAGCAGCCGGCATAAAAACTCAGGTGATTGGCTGGGCTAAAACCCAACCTTCAAGTGCTGCAGATACCATGGAGGCGGCTAAAACCTTGTTAAAGCAAGGTGTAGATTTGTTGGTATTTGTAGGTGGTGATGGCACGGCCAGAGATCTACTCCAGGCTATTGGTGATCAAGTACCCGTGGTTGGCATACCGGCAGGTGTAAAGATTCACTCAGGTGTGTACGGCATTACTCCCACGGCTGCAGGGCAGGTGATCGCGCAGTTAGTGAAAGGTGACCTGGTCAGTTTGCGCAGCCAAGAAGTGAGAGATATTGATGAAGAAGAATTTCGTGCTGGCCGAGTAAAAGCGCGTTATTACGGTGAGTTACAAGTGCCAGAGTCGCACCAGTACATGCAATCCACGAAGGATGGCGCTCAAGAGGGTTCTAAAGAAGTTGAGGCTCTGGTGTTAGATGACATAGCAGCCCACGTAGAAGAGCTCATGGAACCTAGTGTTCGATATATTATGGGTTCGGGTTCTACCGTGGCTGCAGTAATGCACTACCTTGGCTTAGACAATACTTTGTTAGGTGTGGACGTTATAGAAGATGGGCAAGTAATTGCTAATGATGTAACCGCACAACAGTTACTCGAATTATGTGGAGATCATGCAGCGCAGCTTATTATTACTTTAATAGGTGGGCAGGGTCATGTATTAGGCCGTGGTAATCAGCAGCTTAGCCCAGAACTGATTAAGCATTTAGGATTAGGTAATATTCACATAGTGGCTACTAAAACCAAACTAAAAGCGCTTGCAGGCAGGCCCTTGTTGGTAGATTCGGGTGACCCGCAGTTAGACCAAGATTTGGCAGGCCTAGTGCCTGTAATCTGTGGCTTTCATGATGTGGTTTTGTACCCTTTAGGTAATCCTGCAGACCAGAACTCAGAATGAGTATTCAGCATATTCTTGACCACATGGAACCGAAGTGTACACAGGTAATAGGTAACCCAAAAGCAGCGTTAAAAGTGATGATTTATAAGCTTTAAACTCCAGGTTTTAGATACCTCCTTCGCAATGACGCCAAAACGTCATTGCGAGAAGTGAAGTAAACTAGGCTTTTTTTACTTACGTAAGGTGCCTAAGAACGTGGCAATACGGCCTACTGCTTCGATTAATTGCTCTTCATAAGGCAAGAATACAATGCGGAAATGCTGGCTGTCTGGCAAGTTAAAGCCACTGCCTTGAACTACTAACACTTTTTGTTGTGATAATAGGTCAAAGGCAAATTTCTCATCATTTTCAATGTGGTAAATTTCAGGATCTAAGCGCGGGAATAAGTACAGTGCGCCTTCAGGTTTATGGCAGCTTACTCCAGGAAGGGCATCTAGCATCTGCCAAGCCAAGTCACGTTGGCGCCTTAAGCGGCCACCGTCACAAGTGAGTTCTTTAATACTTTGATAGCCACCTAGGGCTGTTTGGATAGCATATTGACTAGGCACGTTAGAGCATAAACGCATGCTGGCCAACATATCCAAGCCTTGAATGTAATCTTTAGCCTTATGCTTGGCACCAGATAAAACCATCCAGCCAGAGCGGAAGCCCGCTGCACGGTAAGTTTTAGACAGGCCGTTAAAGCTGATGAATAAGAGATCATCGGCCAAGCTTGCCATAGGCGTAAACGTAGCATCTTCGTAAAGAATTTTATCGTAAATTTCGTCGGCAAAAATGATCAAGCTATTGACGCGGGCCAGTTCAATAATTGCTTCTAGGGTTTCTTTTGAATAAACTGCGCCTGTAGGGTTGTTGGGGTTAATTACCACAATACCACGGGTACGGTCGGTGATCTTAGACGCCATATCTTCAAGGTCTGGCTGCCAACCGTTGTCTTCATCACAACGGTAATGAACGGGAGTACCACCAGACAACGAAGTTGCGGCAGTCCAAAGGGGATAATCTGGCGCAGGGATCAGCATTTCATCGCCTTCGTTCAAAAGGCCCTGCATGGCCATAACGATAAGCTCACTAACACCGTTACCAATGTAAATATCATCTATGGTGACGTTCTTGGTGTTCTTGCGCTGGCATTCATGCATCACAGCTTTACGCGCTGCAAACAGGCCTTTAGAATCGCAATAACCTTGGGCATTAGGTAGGTTATGAATTACATCTTGGACGATCTCTTCCGGCGCTTCAAAACCAAAAGGAGCAGGGTTGCCAATGTTAAGCTTAATGATACGGCTGCCTTCATCTTCTAGGCGCTTGGCTTCTTCAAGCACTGGGCCGCGAATGTCGTAGCACACGTTTGTCAATTTCTGCGATTTGCGTATCATGTTCATGCACTTGATCTCGTCGAATTTATAATTTTATATGTGATAATAATAACTTATCATACGTGCTAGATATTGTTTATAAAACTATAAAAACGTCATCAAACAGTATCATTTAACCAATACTCACTATTTATTACCCAAAAGAGAAACATACAAATGGCAGAACATGACATAGACAAAGCAAGAACCTCTAAATCTGAAGCGCAATGGCGTGAGAAACTAAGCCCTGAAGCCTTTGCAGTGTGCCGTCAAAAAGGTACAGAAAGGCCTTATACAGGCCAGTATGATAAGCACTTTGAAAACGGTCAGTATCATTGCCACTGCTGTGGCGCACAGCTGTTTTCTAGCGCCTCAAAGTTTGATGCCGGTTGTGGTTGGCCAAGTTTCAGTGCCCCAGTAAGTGGCCCTGCAATTAAAGAAGAAGTAGACGTGACCCACGGTATGAGTCGAACTGAAGTGATGTGTGATGATTGTGGTGCTCATTTGGGCCATGTGTTCCCCGATGGCCCCCCAGAAACTGGCCTGCGCTACTGCATTAATTCCGTTTCCTTAGATTTTAAAAAGGCCGACTGACCAAGAGGAAAGTCGACCTTAGTGGTAAGTGCCGTTTAAAGGCTGGTTCTGGTATAAGACTAGTTCTGGCCCAAAAAGTTGGCAAGGCTAATGTCGCTAAAGCCACGTTCTAGGCTAGTGCTAAGCACTTCGTTGATGATTTCCTGATTCTTTTGGGCTTCAGGAAGGCGCGGGAACTTATGGCTGCGTTGAGTGCTGTAATGCCCGGTATGGATGCTGTCGCCTACTGTGGTGACTAGGGTGATCTTAGCGTCAATGCTTACCGTATGAATTAAATTATTTGTTTTCGTGTCATAAGTAAGTTCTTCAAGGATTAATGTAAGGTGTGCTGGCGCTGAAGAGCTAGAACCATCAAACCCTAACTGGGCTGCAGATGCTTGTGCGGCAAGCAGTAAGGCACCAGAAATATCGTTGGAAATAGTAATCACGCTTGAGGTTTCGTACACGCCGCCTCGGCTGCCTAAAACGCTGCTAGAGCGACGATCCTCTACCTTGATGGTCATTGCGCGCCCTTGGCCGTAAGCGGGGCCGTTAAGGGTTGCCTGAGGGAGTAAGACAACGGACTGTGGGCTAACAGCGCAGCCTCCTATTAACAAGCTTAAACTTAAACCTAAGGTCAAAAATAGGGGTTTCATGTGCAAATCCTTAAATGAATGTTGTGTTGGTATAAACTATTTTATAGAACTAAGACTATTACATATGCAGTTAGGTTCCAAGTAATGTGTCTTAGATGGTGATTTTTTACTAATTTTGTATAGTTTTTAACCAGGATGAAGAAATTTTGGCTTATTTCGCCTAAACGTTTGACATGGCTCAGGAAATCATTAAAATGCGCTTCTCCTAAAGGTAACGCCTAACACGGTTAGCCAGAGGGAAATGCGGAGCGGTAGTTCAGCTGGTTAGAATACCGGCCTGTCACGCCGGGGGTCGCGGGTTCAAATCCCGTCCGTTCCGCCATTTATTTTCTTTAAGTCACCTTGAACTTGGCTTAAAATAGAATATAAATAGCACTTAGTACGTTGGGTGATTAGCTCAGTTGGGAGAGCATCTGCTTTACACGCAGAGGGTCGGCGGTTCGAACCCGTCATCACCCACCAAGTGTACGTTGGAAGTAGTAATATTTTGCGGAGCGGTAGTTCAGCTGGTTAGAATACCGGCCTGTCACGCCGGGGGTCGCGGGTTCAAATCCCGTCCGTTCCGCCATTACGCTACTGTTGGAACCATTAAGCCGCTGTGTTGCGGTTTTTTTGTGCCTAAAATAAAGT
>JAWUYU010000047.1:0-8196 GCA_034110645.1 Pseudomonadales bacterium | reverse complement strand
CGATCTTCTGGCATCATGGCCAACAAATCAAAGGTTGTCTGCAGAGTCAGATCGAAGGTGTGTAGATTTCGATTATTAATCCCCACCAAAGGAGTGCTCAGCTTTAGGGCACGGGCCAGTTCTTGTGCATCGTGAGACTCCACTAATACATCCATGCCTAAATCTTCGGCCAACTTGGCCAGATCTTGCATTTGCTGATCGTCCAAACAGGCCACAATCAGTAAAATACAATCTGCACCAATGGCTCTAGATTCATACACTTGGTAAGGGTCTACAATAAAATCTTTACGAATAACAGGCAGTTTACAAGCCGCACGAGCTTGCTGTAAATAGTCTTCGTGGCCTTGAAAGAAATCAGCGTCTGTTAATACCGACATACACGCTGCGCCACCAGCTTGATAGCTGACTGCTATTGCTGCGGGATTGAAATCCTCACGAATAACACCCTTACTAGGGGACGCTTTTTTAGCTTCAGCAATCACCGCTGGCAAACCTTGATTTAACTTAGCTTGCATGGCTTTAGCAAAACCACGAGGAGCCATAGGCCCACTCCGGTTAGCTACTATCTTTATTTTTAAGTCATCAATAGTGGTATGTTGCTGACGCTCGGCTATTTCTTCAAGCTTGCGCGCTACGATGCGCTTAAGTACCGTTGGGGTGTTCATTATGCATTTAACCCTTGTGTGTATTGGATAAGGTCTTCAAACTTTTGTTGGGCTGCACCACTGATTATAGCAACTCTAGCCTGCTCTATTCCTGCTGCCAGATCCACTGCTAAATCTGCACTATAAATAGCCGCACCAGCATTAAGTAGCAACATATCTAAGGGTGCGCCCACTTCGCCAGCAAAGGCTTGTTTAATCAGTTTTAGGCTGCCTATTGCATTGTCTACTACTAAGGCGTCCAAGTTTTCATGAGCTAAGTTGTAATCTGCAGGATCAATAGTGTATTCAGTAATTTCGCCGTGCTTAAGCTCCACCACATAAGTAGGCGCAGCAATACTGATTTCATCTAAGCCGTCTTCAGAGTGAACCACCATAACGTGCTTACTGCCTAAGCGACGTAATACCTGCGCCATAGGTCGTTGCCATTGACGGCTAAACACACCTAACACCTGATGTGGCGCACCGGCTGGGTTGGTCAGTGGGCCTAAAATATTAAAGAGGGTTCGTATTGCCATTTCACGGCGTGGGCCAATGGCATGCTTCATAGCACTATGGTGGGCAGGAGCAAACATAAAGCCCACACCTAACTTGGCAATACACTGCTCTACCTGAAAAGGCTTGAGCATAATATCTACACCAGCGGCTTCTAGCAGATCAGAACTGCCACTTTTGGAAGAAATAGATCGGTTACCGTGCTTGGCTACTTGGGCACCGGCTGCTGATGCAATAAAAGCACAGCCTGTAGATACATTGAATATGCCCGAACTGTCACCACCGGTGCCGCAGGTGTCGATAACATGATCACCCGTTACTGCTACGCCAGAGGCTAAAGCTCGCATGGCAATCACCGCACCTGTAATTTCATCTACAGTTTCACCTTTCATGCGCAAACCAACCAAAAAACCACCTACTTGGGCCTGAGTTGCTTCACCTGTCATAATCAGGTTCATCACTGCCTGCATTTGGGCTTGGCTTAAGTCTTGTAGCTCGGTAACGGCGGCAATAGCCTGCTGCATGTTCATGGAAAACCCTTATTCGACTAGTAAATTGGAAGCTCCACTACTCTAGCAAATAATGCCGCCAAAAATTAGACTTTATAACCAGCATTTAACAAATAATTGGGACTTTTTTAGGTTAGCGGTTAGCGTTTGAGAAAATTAGCTAAAAGATCATGGCCTTGGTGTGTCAACACAGATTCTGGGTGAAACTGCACACCTTCTACATCGAGGGTTCTATGACGAATACCCATGATGACTTCTTTTTCACCAGCAGCATTTAAACTCCATGCCGTGGCCTCTAAACAATCGGGTAAAGAGGCCGCATCTACCACTAAAGAATGATAGCGCGCTACTTCTACAGGCTGATCTAATCCTGCAAACACACCGGCTTGGTTGTGGCATACCATAGAGGTTTTTCCATGCATCACTTTTTCTGCCCGCACTACCTTACCACCAAATACCTGACCAATGCTCTGATGGCCTAAACACACACCTAATACCGGTATTTTACCAGCAAAGTGAGCTATAGCTGCCATAGAGATACCCGCTTCATTAGGCGTACGCGGCCCTGGAGAAATTACTAAATGGCTTGGTGCTAGTTGTTCGATTTCTTCAAGGCTAATTTCATCGTTACGGTAAACCATGACTTCCGCACCCAGTTCGCGAAAATACCGCACTAAGTTGTAAGTGAACGAATCGTAGTTATCAAGCATTAATAGCACAGAAAAGCCCCATTGGGAGAGAAATCACAAGCCGTTAAACAGCTTTCACTGGCAGGCATTATACGCGTTGGCAGACAACACGCCTACCCACTCGCAGCGTTAGGTACGCGAAAACCTCTTAGGCCTATCATCATTAAGCCTGTAGCCAGCACCAAATACACCACCATAGTTAACACCGCTTGCTGAAAACTATATCCTTGGTCTACCAAATACCCTAGCCACACAGGGCCCAAGGCCGAGGCAAACACCACAAAAGTCCAATACAAGCTTTTAATAGACCCCAAGTAACGCACCCCATAACATTCTGGCCAAAGTGCTGCTTGGGCTGTTTGAGCTAAACCAGAACCTACGCCTAATAACACCATATAAGGCCAAATCACCCAATAGCTGTCTACTAGGTTTATCATTAACAAGGCTGCGGCTATAGGCACAAGAGTAAATGGCATGAGTGAAAGAGCGCTAAACCGATCTATTAGTTGGCCCGCTATAACAGCCATTACAGTGGCTACTAATGAGTAAAGTAGGTAGTTACCCGTGATAAAGGTATGAGACCAGCCTTTTTCATCGGCCAGATTAAGGTGATGAAAAAACAGGGCCGTACTCACCAAAGAGGTGGCGGATACCGCTGGTAGAATTAAGTAAAATCGATAGTCTTTAAGTACATCTCTACGACGCCAAGACATTGCACTGGTTGCGTCTTGAATAACTTCAGCTGAGGGTTTTTGATTAGCGGCTAAAGGCTTGTGATTAGCGGCTGAAGGCTTGTGATTAGCGGCTGAAGGCTTTTTATTAGCAGCTGAAGGCTTTTTATTAGCAGCTGAAGGCTCTTTATTATCAAGTGAAGAAGCTTCATGGGCTGTGAGCTTTTGTTCGTAGTCTTGATGACGGGAATTATGGCCTCGCAACAACCACATGCTTGCAGGCAGTATTACCACCAGCACAAAAATAGCTACACCTGCGTAACTCCAACGCCAACCTACAGCAGCAATGGCCATAACGGCGATTAACGGCAATATGGCTTCGCCAGCAGCAAAACCCATAGCCACCATAGCGGTGGCTTTACCACGTTGTTGGTCGAAATAACGACCCATGGAGGTATAAGCCACATGGCTCATTAACCCTTGGCCCGATTGGCGTAATAAAAACACACCTACCACTAGCCAGCCAAGGCTATGTACTTGGGTAATAAACCAACCAGCAAAAGCCAAACACAGCACCACAGTAAAGGTGTAACGCTGTAGTGGCACTTGGTCTATCCATTTGCCAGTAATAGGCAGCAACAAGGCGCTCAGCAAAGTGCCCGCCATGTATATACCACCCCACTCAGTGTGGCTCATGGCAAAGTCTTGTTGAATAGCGTGGCCAAATATGCCTATAAAATAGGTTTGCCCAAAAGAAGATGCAAAAGCGGTTATTAAGCCAAACAATACAAAGCGAGTATGGTTTTTTAATAATAACCCGTATGCACCTAGTATCATGCTTAAAAATCTCTAGTGGGCCAACTTACACGGGTAAAATAAATAGTATTATTCCCCTGCGGCAATTAGGCTGGCATTGCCTCCTGCTGCAGTGGTGTCGATACACAAATGGCGTTCCATAGTGTATCGCTGTGGGTCTGCGCTTTCGCAAATTAAAGGTAGCAATGGCCCAGTTTTATTAGCTAGCGCCTGCCTTAGTTGTTGCTGATAAGAGGTTTCACCTTTTGTAGAAGAGGTTTCACCATTAGATGAGGGCGTATCAGCGTTTGCCGCTACGGCATCATAGCCCGACAATAAGGTAATGTCTGTAGCTGCAAGCTGCCCTTTAATCACTATCAAAGGTAAATTGGTCTTTGGCAAGTTAAGGTCATTAGCTATTAACACCACACCATTACCTTGAGCCAATGCTGTTTGTGCCTGTAACAAGGCTACTTGTCGGTCTGGCCCTAGGCATAAAACAACACCACGGGCCACAGTACTAAGCTGGTTTAACTCTCCCGTTGGCCCAGGCAATAGTACTGCATCGCGACACAAATCTTGCAATCGGCTAGCTTGAGAGCCAAACACTTGAGTTAACTGAGACAAACGGTCGCTACTCTGGCGCCATTGATCAAGTGCTTTGGCAGACAACGAATCTATGGCTTGCTGCACCTTATCTATGTCTACAACACTGCCAGTTGGGCTAGCTACCTGCACCACCAGTGGTTGGCGCAAGCGTTGTACATATTGTGGGCCACCGGCTTTAGGGCCTGTACCCGACAAACCTTCTCCACCAAACGGCTGGCTACCCACTACCGCACCAATTTGGTTACGATTAACATAGGTATTGCCTGCGTGTACACCTTTTACCAGCTGTTCTACACGCGCATCTACACGGGTATGCACACCAAAGGTTAAGCCGTACCCTTGTGCATTAATAGTACCTATTAACTTGCCTAGGTCTTTTGCTGCAAAGGTAGCTACATGTAATACAGGGCCAAAAATTTCTTCGCCAAGGTCTTCAATACCATTAAGCTTAATTACCACCGGGCCTACAAACAAACCTGTTTTTGGTGCTTCCAGGTGCTTAAGTACATTGCCTTTGGCAGCATGTTCGGCAATGTGATTTTCGATTTTAGTTTTGGAAGCGGCATCAATCACTGGGCCTACGTCGGTATTTAAATGCCAAGGGTTACCTAGGGTAAGCTCATCCATTGCCCCATAAAGCATGTGTAACACTTTCTCAGCAATGTCTTCTTGCACATACAACATACGCAAGGCCGAACAACGCTGGCCAGCACTTTGGAAGGCCGAAGCCAATACGTCACGTACCACTTGCTCTGGAAGCGCCGTAGAATCTACGACCATGGCGTTAATACCGCCAGTCTCTGCAATCATCACGGCATCTGCAGCCAAGTTAGTGGCCATCACACGGTTGATATGTTGCGCCGTGGGTGTAGAGCCTGTAAAGCAAACACCGCTCACCCTTGCATCACTGGTGATATGCGCACCCACTTCCTTGGAACCACCTGGTAAAAACTGCACTGTGGCTACTGGAATGCCCGCTTCGTGCATTAGCTGCACTGCCCTATGGGCCACTAAATTAGTTTGGCTTGCAGGTTTGGCCAATACAGAGTTACCCGCCGCCAATGCGGCAAATATTTGGCCACTAAAAATAGCCAAGGGGAAGTTCCACGGCGAAATGCAGCTCACTACACCACGGCCTTGGTTGTAAGGTGCGGCTGTCATTTCTTGTGCATAAAAACGGGCAAAGTCTACCGCTTCACGTAACTCACCTACGGCATCCAGCCAGTTTTTTCCAGCTTCCCTAGTTAAGATAGCAAACAGTTCTGTTGCGTTGGCTTCATACAAGTCCGCTACCTTCTCAAAACATGCCACCCTCTGTTCAATTGGCATGGCCAACCACTGAGCCTGCCCCTGAGGAGCTGCTACCAATGCAACTTCAAGTTGTTCTTTAGAGGTCATAGAAACCTGACCCACCTTCTCGTCATCAGTGGCTGGGTTGATCACCCATTGCGGCACACCTGGCACACCTGCCGCACCTGACACAATCGGCATAGCCTGCCAATACTCTTGTGCTAAATGCACACGGTCAGATTCCATAGATGCAACCGTTGGCGCGTCAGTAATGTCCCAGCCTTTGGCGTTCTTTCTAGAGCTGCCACCATCTTGGCCAAATAAATCTTTGGGCTGGACTATGGCATGACTACCGCAACTTAAGCCTTGATCTAAGCGTTCTAAAACCACGCTTACAGGGTCTTGGGCAATGGTTTCTGGAGCAATTTTTGGGCTTACTAGCTGATGAACAAAGGACGAATTAGCGCCATTTTCCAACAAACGCCTCACAAGGTAAGCCAATAGGTCGTGATGTGCGCCTACTGGGGCATAAACACGGCAGCGTACACCGCCTTGAGCCATTACACTGGCATGTAATGATTCACCCATGCCATGCAATCGCTGAAATTCATAAGCATGGTTAGCATCAGCCATCTGCAGTATAGCGGCTACAGAGTGAGCATTATGAGTGGCAAACTGAGCGTAAATACGATCATTCATGGTTAAAAGTTGTTTTGCACAGGCTAAATAAGACAAGTCTGTATTTACCTTACGGGTAAATACAGGAAACCCCGTTAAACCCATTACTTGGGCACGTTTAATTTCTGCATCCCAATACGCACCCTTAACCAAGCGCACCATAATTTTTCTATCTAAGCCGTTGGCTAGCGCATAGAGCCAATCCAACACCCACGGTGCACGCTTACTAAAGGCCTGTACCACAACACCAAAGCCGTTCCAGTCTGCTAGCTGGGGTGAGGCTATAACCGCCGCAATCACATCAAGGGAAAGGTCTAAACGATCAGCTTCCTCAGAGTCTACATTGAAACCCATGTTGGCTTCTTTGGCTTGCAACGCTAAGGCCAATACTTGTGGCACTAGTTCCGTTAATACACGAGTTCGCTGGCCCCACTCATAACGTGGATGCAGAGCAGATAACTTTACCGAGATGCCCGGGTTGTTACGAATGTCATCGTCCTTACAATGGGGAGCAAGGTCTGATATAGCTTGGCTGTATGAGTTAAAATAACGAGTAGCATCCTCTGCTGTACGGGCCGCTTCACCCAGCATGTCGTAGGAGTGAGTATAGCCTTGAGACGTCAATTTTTTAGCACGGTGCGTTGCTTCTTTCATAGTACGACCTAGCACAAACTGAGAACCAAGTTCTTTCATTGCTTGAGCCACAGCCTGCCGCACAACAGGCTCACCTACACGCTTCACAAGGCCACGCATGGTGGAACTTACTTTGTTTTCATCTACTGGTGCTAACAATTTACCTGTGATTAATAAGGCCCATGTAGAGGTGTTAATTACGGATGAATTAGAGTGACCGAGATGGCTAGACCAGTCCCCTGCTTGCACCTTATCTTCAATCAAAGCATCGATGGTGGCTTTGTCTGGCACTCGTAATAAGGCTTCGGCCATACACATAAGTGCCACACCTTCCTTTGTGCTTAAGCCATATTCTCCAAGAAATTTCTCCATCATGGTAGGGCCTGAGTGGTTGCGTACATGACGTACCAAATCTGCGGCCTGTGCCGATATCTTTTCACGTGTTTCTGAGGATAAAGCCAAACTCTTTAACAAGGCTTCAATACACACTTTTTCATCAGCCAAATAAGTACTACGCATACCTATACGAATATTTTGAAGCTGATCTTTATTGGACAATGTAGAGATGATGTCGGACATAGGAAAACCTAGCTGATGAAGAATTTAAAAAATCATTCTATGCTCATGTGAAGGGTTTAATTCACTATATATTCAGCATATGGACATATAAATAACTTTATTTACACGTTATTATAGAAAAATGTATACGAAATACACGTAAATAAAGGTATATTAACCAAAACGAAGCCAGCCACTTACTCGAAAAAAAAGGGCAACACATGAATACGTTAGACCGTCACGACCGAGCTATTATTTCTGCACTGCAAAAAGATGGTCGCATGACTATTACCGCTCTTGCCGAGCTCGTGAGGCTATCTAACACGCCCTGCCAAATTCGCCTTAAGCGCTTACAAGATAAAGGCTACATCACAGGCTTTGTGGCCTTAGTTAATAATACTAAGTTAGGTATGGATCACGTGGCTTTTGTGCAAGTTACTTTGGCATCTACCAGCAGTAAGGCGTTGGCCGCTTTTAACGCTGCCGTGACTACCATTGCAGAAATAGAGCAATGCCACATGACTGCAGCCAACTTTGATTATTTGTTAAAGGTGAGGACCAAAGACATGGCCAGTTATCGTGCGGTTTTGGGTGAAAAAATATCCAC
>JAWUYU010000046.1:0-8872 GCA_034110645.1 Pseudomonadales bacterium | reverse complement strand
TCTTACGCTTGTTACCTAATATTGCTGGAGCAGTGGTGGGTAGGGCGCTGATGAGTGGTGCAGTTTCTTTAGTAGATGCGTTGGCCGTATGCAAGCAGCCAGACACTCACGCGGAGTTTCTATAAAACCGTATTGCGTTGTCATTGGCGGCGCAAATATGGATCTATTAGGTGCACCACAAGGTGCACTAAAACAACACACATCTAACCCTGGAAAAGTATCATCTAGTGCTGGCGGTGTGGGCCGCAATATAGCAGACAATCTAGTACGCCTTGGTCAGTCTTGTTGGTTGATGGCTCCTATAGGTGATGATGTCAACGGCAAGTTTCTTGAGCAACATTGCCAGCAACTGGGTATTCAAACCGAGGGTATGGTTAAAATAGCTGGCAAATCCACGTCTACCTATTTATCTATTATTGATGAAACAGGTGATATGGTGGTGGCCATTGCCGATATGACGTTGATCGATACGTTTGGTGCGGCCCAGTTACAACCTTTTTTACCGCAATTAGAAGCGGCGTCTATAGTGGTTTTAGACGCAAATTTGGCGCCGGAGTGTTTGTCTTTCATTATTCAAAACCTGCCGCAACAGCACTTTTTTGTGGATACAGTTTCTGTGGCTAAAGCCACGCGAATCACCCCGTTTTTGGCACATGTGCATACCCTTAAACCTAATTTTTTGGAAGCTCAAGCTATTGCAGGTACAGATTTTGGTGCTAAGCCATCTAACGCCCAGCTATTACAATTAGCTCAGTGGTTTACAGGCCAAGGCGTAAAACACTTATATTTAAGCCTTGGTGCTAAGGGCTTACTTTATAGTGATTCTGAGCAATGTTTTGTTATAGGGCCTAGCATCCCAATAGATGTAAACGATATCGCTAATAGTAACGGCGCAGGGGATGCTATGATGGCTGCCATTGTTGATGCGTGGCTACAAGGTTGTGATGCCTCAAGCAGTGCAGTTAGAGCCTTGGCCTGTGCTCAAATTGCTATGGCTAGCGAAACCACTATTAATCCACAGTTAACACCCCATTTATTACACCGCATGTTAAAGGAATACTCGTGCCACATAACACCGCTCAATTAAACGCTTACCTTGATATCCACCCTCGCATTCAGCACGCCTTGGCTAACAATATTCCTGTTGTGGCTTTGGAATCTACCATTATTTCTCATGGTATGCCTTACCCACAAAATGTTGAAACAGCTGTATTAGTAGAGCAATCAGTACGAGACAACGGCGCAGAACCAGCCACCATTGCCATTATTAACGGCCGCTTAACTGTAGGGCTAGATGAAGAACAAATCACCCATTTAGGTAAGAGTGGCTTTGAGGTGATTAAAACGAGCCGTCGTGATATCCCCTTTATTGTGGCACAAAAGCAAGATGGCGCTACCACTGTAGCTTCTACTATGATCATTGCGGCTATGGCGGGTATTAAAGTATTTGCTACAGGAGGAATAGGCGGAGTGCATCGTAACGCCGAAACCACTATGGATATCTCTGCAGACCTACAGGAGTTAGCCAACACCTCTGTGGCTGTGGTGTGTGCAGGTGTGAAATCTATTTTGGATATAGGGCTAACACTAGAATACTTAGAAACCCATGGAGTGCCTGTTGTAGGTTATAAAACCAAGGTGATGCCGGCTTTTTACACACAAACCAGTGGCTACGGGGTAGATTATTCATTAGATTCTGCGGCCAATATAGCCCAAGCGTTATACGCAAAATGGAATATGGGTTTAGCTGGTGGCGTAGTAGTGGCAAACCCTATACCTGATGCCTATGCCATGGATCCTGTTGCCATAGAAAAAGTGATCGCCGAAGCTATAGTGGAGATGCAAGAGCAGGGCATACATGGCAAGCAAAGCACGCCATTTTTGTTATCTAAAATTGCTCTAGTGACCCAAGGAGAAAGTTTAGCAGCTAATATACAGTTGGTATTAAATAATGCCCGCCTTGGGGCTAGTATTGCTGTAGAACTAGCTAAGCTCTAGTAAGATTTAGCCATAAAGAAATTTGAAGGAAGGGCGAAGCGCAAACAAAGGGCCGTAATGTGTTTTCTGGTTAACTGTCGTTGGCCAGATAATATACGGCTAATGATCGATTTGTCTCCAACTTCTGGTAAATCGCTCGTATTAAGCTGATGCTGGTCCATTAAAAAGCGCAGGGTAGAGGCGTCGTCTGTAAGGCTCATAGCCTTTTCAACAAAGGCCGCAACGGCGGGGTCAGACAACTCATAGGTTTCTATTGCGTTAGCTAGTAAGTCGTATAAGGGTTTTATGCTGTCGTCATAACGTTCAGCTAACGATTCTAGCCACTCATTGGCACTATCATAGTCTGTATCAGTTTGGATATTTAATAGGTTTTGAGCAGAAGCCACAAATGCCATATAAGATTCTTCGGCTTTTTTATAGGTTGCAATCATCGTACTAACTCCTCTTTAACACCCCGAACAAACTTTGAGCATAATTGGTCATAAACGGTATGGGTGTCAATGTATTTAACCCATATTGTTCGGGCAGGAAAAAACACAGAAATAATCACACTAAGGTTATTACCACCAACATCTATGGCGTAATAATTATTCATAGCCTTAACATTGTCTAGGGATGGGATTTCACGTTTCATGTCCGCAGAATTTGAGTAATCACCTCGCTGCAAGCGTTGGTATAGTTTCATCAAGGCAATAGCATCGTTTGGAAAGCGATTAGCTGCCGTAACAAATATCCTTTTAGAAATAACGCGCATATCCTTGCCCTAACAATAATTTAAGGTTCTATATGAATGTTGTCAAAATGGCAACATTCATATAGATTTATATCTTAAGTTTAGACCACCGTTAATATTTCACTCAATGGTTTTTTGATCTTAGCTACACCCGGTACGGTGGCGTCTTTAGAGGCGTGACCTACGGCTAATATCATCACGGCTTTTTCGTGGTCTGGCCGGCCAAGAAGTTTATTAAGAAAACGCATGGGGTTTGGTGTGTGTGTGAGGCTGTATAAACCTGCATGATGCAATGCAGAGATTAAAAAGCCTGTAGCAATGCCTACGCTGTCTGGCACATAGTAGTTCTTAAAACGGGTGCCATCCTCAAATACGCCGTAACGTTGGGCAAAGATAACAATAAGCCATGGCGCAATATCTAAGTGAGCTTTTTCTGCGTTAGTGCCAATAGGCTCTAAGGCTTTAATCCATTCATCACCACCGCCACCAGCGTAAAATTTCTCTTCTTCGGCTTCTGCAGCTAAGCGCATTTCATGTTTTATTTCAGGGTTACGGATGGCCACAAAATGCCACGGCTGATGGTTAGCGCCACTTGGGGCTGAGCCTGCCGTACGGATACAATTCTGAATTACCTCTTCTGGTACTTCACGGTCTATGAAATCACGTACAGTGTGGCGCTGCTTCATAGTGTTGTAATAATCTAAAGCGGCTTTCTGCATGTCTTCATCGGTCATTTTTGGCCGAGTGGGTAGCTTTACCGCTTCATAGGAAAGTTGTTCTCGTGCAAACATGGTGTGTTCCTGGTTAATGTTATGGGTAAATGTCATGGATTAATGATGAATATAATAGCAGCTAGTATAGGCGCACGTTCGTTTATAGTAATTTCTGCTATAGTTAATATTAAGGTTTAGGTTTAGAGCTTATTTATTTTAGCTCCTTTAGCCTCTTTAGTTATTATTAGGAACCCACATGGCAGTTCGTTTATTTCCACTTTCACTTTCACTACCATTATCCACCCGAAAACACCTTGTTAATATTGGTCTTTGTGTTGGCCTTATTTGGGGTAGTTACAATGCCATCATAGGGCCAGATTTAGTGTCTGAACTACGAGACTTTACTGGCCGATATGGCGCTTATTTATTGCTCATTAGCTTGCTATTTACCCCTTTAAGTAAACGTTTTAACTGGGTGAAACGTAATCTGTCTATGCGCCGTAATATTGGTGTATGGGGTTTTATCTACGCGGCAGTGCATTTGCTTATTTGGATTACCCTAGAGTTCTATTACGATTGGGAGCTTATGCTGGATGAAATCGCGGGTAATTTGTTCATTTTACTAGGTATTTTGGCGTTTATTTTGCTATTACCACTGGCGATAACGTCTAATCATCGTGCACTTAAACGCTTTGGCTACCGTAAATGGCAAATGCTACATACCCTTACTTATATTGCCGCACCCGCTGTAATTGCTCATCATTTTATGGCGCAAAAATCTGATACTCTAGAGCCCCTGCTCATGGGATTGGTATTAGTATTAGTGCTTGTTTGGAGATATCGTAATGCCCGTTAAATCTTCCGAAATAACCCCAGAAAAAGTCTATAACAGACGCCGAGTTTTAATCGCTGCAGGCCTAGGGGTCTTAGCGGTGCCGTTGTTAGATAAAGGCTATGGGGTACTTCAGCAAAAGCAGGTAGAGGAACACCAGCCATTGTCGCAAGTGTCATCGCAACCTAACGTGCAGAGCCTGCCGCTAGAACCTACACCCTATGACACGATCACTGGATATAACAATTATTACGAATTTGGCTATAGCAAAGATGACCCTGTAAAAGCAGCTAAAACGTTGATCACATCGCCATGGAGTGTAGAAGTAAGTGGTGAAGGAGCAGACAAACCAGGTATTTATGATATAGCAGAGATTAAAGGTGAGCACGCCATAGAGAACCACCTTTATCGTTTTCGCTGTGTAGAGGCTTGGTCTATGGTGATTCCTTGGAACGGCATTAAGCTAGCAGATATTATTAAAGCTGCTGCGCCTAACAGTAAAGCTAAGTTTGTGCGCTTCACTACGCTTAATGACCCAAAACAAATGCCCAATGCGGGCTGGGCAGGCGGGCCCTATGTAGAAGGTTTAACCATAGATGAGGCTATGAATCCCCTCACGTTATTAGCCACGGGTATTTACGATAAACCGTTGGAGCAACAAAACGGAGCACCTATTCGCTTGGTAGTACCATGGAAATACGGTTTTAAATACGCTAAATCTATTGTGAAGATTGAATTAGTGGAGCACATGCCAGAGACCACATGGTGGTTACAAAATAAACGTGAATATGGTTTTTATGCCAACGTTAATCCTCAGTTTGACCACCCCCGCTGGACCCAAGCTACAGAACGAGTAGTGGGAGAGCTAGGACGTAAACCTACGCTGTTATACAACGGCTATGCAGAACAAGTAGCCCATATGTACCCAGACTTAGATAATCGGTTGTATTTTTACTAAACTGTTTATAAAAGCTACTCATATGCAGGTGGTCATGGTTTCAAGCTGAGACATAATTTGTGGTTCATTAATCTCTAGCAGCATGGGGCCTTTATGGTGGGTGGCCTGTTGCAGCACATTAGATAGGTCATTAACGTTTACAAGTTGCATGTATTTCAGACCATAAGCTATAGCAAGAGCATCTAATATGGGCGGCATCGGGCTCACACCAATCGGCGTGACGCCCACTGCCAGCATAGAAGATTCAATTTCACCGTAACCTTGGTTGTTCCAAACTATAAATATAATGGGTAGTTCAAAGTCTTTGGCGGTGGCCAATTCGGCTAAACAAAACTGCAATCCGCCGTCACCAGTTAAGGCAATAATAGGGTGGTTATTGTGCTGTAGCCGTCGCCCTAAAGCGGCGCCTATGGCGGCAGGTACGGCGTAGCCTAGGGTGCCAAAGCCGGTGGCAGAGTTAAACCAGGCTTTGGGGGCAGGGGGTTCAAAATAACAATTACCGCCGTAAACAGGTTGGGTGGAATCACCTACTATGATTGCTTCTGGCAGTGCCTTGGTGATGGTAGTAAGAAAGCTGTGATGGTGTTGATAAGGCTCCGGAAGTTCTGCAAATGCTGCGTGTCTTGTGGCGCTGGCACGGGCTTCACCTAAGCTGGTTGATGGTTTTTTCTGCTCTAGTAGTGGCAGTAAGTGGGTTAATGCTTGTGATACATCACTATGGATACCGAGATTCCCTAGCTGAAGCTCTTGTTGATGTATTACGGCAGGGTTAATGTCGATACGGATGAAGTTATGTAATGTTGGGAATTGGCCATTTACATACATATCATAATCGGTTTGCCCCATTTGAGTGCCTAGGGCTATCACACAATCAGCTTGCGCTAATAAGCTACGGGTAGCTTCTAAGCTTGGGCTAGCAGGTACCGACAATGCATGATTAGCTAGAAGCCCTCTGGCATTAATAGTAGTGACTACTGGGGCATCAAGTACTTGGGCAAGCTGCTTTATGTGAGCTTGCGCATTTACCGTGCCACCACCCGCAAGGATAACGATCTGCTTATGCTGATTAATGACATTGGCTGCATTTTGTATTGAGTCTAAGACTTTGAGGGCAGCTTCTCTGCCTTCTTCATGGCCTTTGTTCCCTTTATACATATAATCATTGGCTAATTGCCCTATTACGTCTAGGGGAATTTGCAGGTGTACAGGGCCAAGTGGGGTGCCATTGTGCACGTTTAGTGCGGCAAACACTTGGGCAAGGGTATCAGGCACACTGTCGTTTTTATTGAGTTCAAAACTAGCAACGGTAAGTGGTTTTACTACATTAGCCTGTTGTGGCATGGCGTGTAAGCAACCTTGCCCTTCTGTGCCAGCGGCATTCACTGTAGAAATTACTAACATGGGGATGCTGTCCCCAAGTGCTTGGCCCATAGCAGTAGTAATGTTGGTGAGGCCGGGCCCGGTGATCACAAAACACACGCCAGGTTTGCCTGTGATTCTAGCGTAACCATCTGCCATGAACCCTGCACCTTGCTCATGTCGGGGCGTAATATGTTGAATGTTAGAGGCCGCAAGACCTCGGTATAGTTCTAAGGTATGTACCCCTGGAATACCAAATACGGTATCTACACCGTAGCTTTCTAACAATTTAATGAGCTGTTGGCCTTTAGTGATGGCCTTTATATCGCTCATGGCTGTTATATCGCTCATGGCTGTTATATCGCTCATGGCTGTACCTTCTGGCATTGGTCTATAAAGCCGCGAATGCGTTTGCAGCCTTCTAGCAATAACGCATTATCCACGGTAAATGAAATGCGTATCCAACCGTATGAGGCTTTACCAAAAGCACCTGCGTCAAGCACTGCCACACCGGTGGCGTTATACAGTGCGTTGGCAAATTCTAGGCCATTCATGCCTAAGGACCGTACATCCATCATGATAAACATGCCGGCGCTGGGCTTAAGAATAGGCGTGGCTGCAATGTTATTTAGTGCCCCGAAGACTAAGTCTCTACGTTGTTTAAAGGTGATTCTAATGTGTTCGCTTTCGGTTTGTGATTGTTGTAACGCAGCGTAGGCGGCTGCTTGGGTGAACCCTGCTAAACCATACAACATGCATAGGCCGAGGTTGGAAAAGTGTTTAATAAGTGTTGTAGGAGCAATGGCCCAGCCCACCCGCCAGCCTGTCATAGCATAGGTTTTTGATAGGCTGTTCAGGGTAACGGTTCGCTCAAACATGCCTTCACGATGTGCAATGCTAATGTGTTCCCCTTCAAAGATTAATTGGCCATATACTTCATCGGCAATCACCCAAAGGTCATGCTCTATAGCAAGGGCACAGATTGATTCAATCTCACTGTTAGACATCATCACCCCTGTGGGGTTGTTGGGGTTGGTAATGAGTATGGCTTTGGTTTTAGCAGTAATGGCTGCACGGGTGGCTTGGGTGTCAAAACGGAAGCCGCCTTCGGCAGTCATAGGTACTGGGATTATATTTGCGCCAGACGCACGTAAGGTGGCTTCGTAGGTAACGTACATCGGATCTAAGGCTAGTATTTCGTCGCCCGGGTCTAATAAACATAAGCTGGCAGCAAATAATGCATTTTGAGCACCGGCAAAAAGCATCACGTTGTCTGCAGTTAAATGTGGTGTGTACTCTGATCGAAATTGCTCGGCGATGATTTGCCTAACCTCAGGGCGTCCAGTTACCAGCTGGTAGTGCGTGTCGCCTGCTGCAAGGGCGTCAATAGCGGCCTGGGTAATCACTTGAGGGGTGGCAAAGTCTGGGTCGCCCACACTTAATACAATAACGTCTTTCCCTGCATTGGCAGCTTGCACAGCAATTTCATGAAGATCCCACGCAGCTGCCCCTTCGCCATTGATACGGTTAGTTAGTTGGGAAAATTGCATACACATCTCTGCACAAATAGGCTGTTATTGAACGATCGTCCAATACTATTGAGCACTTGCTCAATAGTCAAATAAAGCCGACAATTAAGGTTAATTATTTTGCTTTTATGTGGAACTGCTTTGAAGAAAAAATCAGACCGTTTATCTCCCCCCGAAAGGCGTGGTCAGCTTATTGAAGCCACGTTAGTGTGCTTAATGCGAGAGGGGATGAGTGGTTTATCGTCACGCAAAATTTGTGCGCAGGCTCAGGTTTCTGTGGGATTGCTCAATCATCACTTTGCTAGTCAAGAAGACTTGGTAGCAGCCGCCTATGAAGAAATCTCTATGCGTTACCATCACACTTTAAGGGCGCGTGTAGAAGCAGACACTCAGAATCAAGATTCACCTATCAAAACCCTGGTAGCTTGTGCCTTTGAAGAGGGCATTATGTGCCCAGACCAGCTACGAGCATGGGTAGTGTTTTGGTCTAAAACTATTGATTCTGCAGTGATGAGAGCAGCCCATGACCGTATTAACGAAAGGCTACAATCTTATCTTATTGATGTGTTGAAGCAATCTTTGCCAAACAGTAAGGCCAACCTGCGGGTGTTAGCGATTGAATACAGTGCGCTAGCAGATGGCCTGTGGCTAGATTGGAGCCTTAACGGCACGCAACAAACGTCTGAATTATGGCAAACCATCTTGAATCAGTGGTTAGAGCGCACTTTATCTTTGGGTTAGCTTAGCTTA
>JAWUYU010000045.1:0-8264 GCA_034110645.1 Pseudomonadales bacterium | reverse complement strand
GTTGGTTTGCATAGCCTGCATACCATTACGTAATAAATTCAAAATGACTTGCTGAATTTGAATTGGATCGCAGGAAATGAGCGGTAAGTGTTGGGGGATTTTTAAATCTATGGTGAAGTGCCTTACTTGTGCTTCAATCTCTGCTAAGTCTTTAATTTCCCTTAATAACGCTGTTGGATTCACCTCATCTTGTTGATGACTAGATTGGTAACTCATGGCTTGCATACGCTCAATCACTGCCCCAGCGCGGTGAGATTGTTGAGCCACCTTATCCATTACTTCTAGTAATTTTTCATGCAGGCCTTGCTGAGCTAACAGTTTTGCAGACTGGCTGTACATGGCGATGGCTGTTAAGGGTTGGTTGAGCTCATGGGCAATAGCGGCGGTCATTTCTCCAAGGGTATTGAGGCGTTCTACGTGGGCCAGTTGTTCGCGTTGCTCATTCACCATGCGCTCTGCATGGCGCAGGCTAGTAATGTCGGTGATGAAGCCTTCAATAATCGCTGTGCCGTCTTCAAGCCTGTCCACTACCCGGCCTCGTTCCCAAACCCACTTATGGGGGCCGGTGTGAGGCACTATACGGTATTCCACTTCAAAAGGCTGGCCAAGGTCTGCTGCTGCACGCACTTGTCTGTCTACTTCTGCCACATCATGGCGGTGAGTAAACTCGCCCCACAAAATGGATTGTGACTCTAGCTCTTGGCTTTTATAGCCACACAAGGCTTCGCAGCCTTCGCTAACAAAGCTCATGGGCCAGTGGGGTAAATTAAGGCACCGGTAAGCCATGCCGGGCAAGTTTTTAAATAACGTTTGCAAGCCGTCACTGGCGTTGTTGTGGGTGTCTGTAAGTTGGGTCATAGTGGTGAATTAGCTATAGGCTGCTATGCTTTATCCTTAACCTAATGGATTAGGAGCATGGATGCAATGACGATTTCACAATGGCCAGTGGGAGAGAGACCAAGGGAGCGGTTGCTAAATTTAGGTCCCAAGCAGTTGACTGACGCGGAGTTGGTAGCCATTTTTTTACGTACAGGCAGTGTGGGCTTGTCGGCGGTGGATGTAGCCCGCCAGTTGTTGTCTCGCTTTGGCGGTTTACACGAGGTGTTGGCGGCTAGTGAAGACGATTTTTGTTTGCAGCAAGGTGTGGGGCCAGCTAAATATGTGCAGTTACAGGCCGTGAGAGAGCTTGGGTTAAGGCTTCAAAAGTCCCAACTTAAAGAGTGCATAGAGTTAGACACAAGTAAAAAAGTGGGCACTTACTTACAGTGTGAGATGGGCCACTACGAGAGGGAAGTTTTTTGTGTGTTATTGCTAGACAACCAGCATCGATTGTTAGAGCTGGTAGAGCTGTTTCAAGGCACTATAGATAGCGCTAACGTGTACCCGCGTGAAGTGGTTAAGTTGGCTTTAGTCAAAAACGCAGCTGCGGTGATATTGGCTCATAACCACCCGTCTGGTGTAGCCGAGCCGAGTACCAGTGATAAGCTTATTACCCACGCTTTAGTGGATGCCCTCGCGCTGGTTGATATTCGTATATTAGATCATTTTGTAGTGGGCCGTAGTGAGTGGGTGTCATTTGCCGATAGAGGCTTAATGTGAGGCGGTGAACTTACACTATTGCTTAACACTAGGCTTGCATTCCTTGTCAATGCTGCTCATATCTGCTAAAGTCCGGCCTCCATATTTTTACCTCCAGAATTCAGGTATTGATGTGGCTGGTACGGATAATGGCCCGCTGGAGGGCTGCTCCGCCTGAGAGCTAAACACAATGTTTGGTTCAATACTAAAATTGAGGAAGTTAAAATGTCCAGAGTATGTATGATTACCGGAAAGCGCCCTGTCGCTGGTAACAATGTGTCTCACGCAAAAAACAAAACACGTCGTCGTTTTTTACCAAACCTGCATTGGCATCGTTTTTGGGTAGAAAGCGAAAACAAATTCATTCGCCTTCGTGTATCGTCTAAAGGTATGCGTATTGTTGACAAGAAAGGTATCGATTCCGTTCTAGTTGATGTTCGTGCCAATGGCACTAAGGTTTAAGGAGAAGACTCATGCGCGATAAAATTAAGCTGGTTTCCAGCGCTGGTACTGGTCACTTCTACACCACTACTAAGAACAAGCGTACAATGCCTGACAAAATGGAAATGATGAAGTACGATCCACGCGTCCGTAAGCATGTTATGTACAAAGAAGCTAAAATCAAGTAATTGATTCTAGCGCCGCTCCTTGGCGTCCTAGCCACCGCGGCATACAGTACATCGGTGTACATAAACCGGCCTCTAGCAATAGACGCCGGTTTTTTTATATACAGGATGTATGGTATGCCGCGGTGACATGGATGTCATATTGCAGCGAGACTAATGTTGCGGATTCACTAAAGCCGTAAGTACGTGGTCTTCCCAAGTGCCGGCAATATTCAGGTAAGATTTGGCATAGCCTTCTTTTTCAAATCCCAAGCGTTCTAACAAAACAGCACTGCGCTGGTTGGTGGTCATATAAGTGGCCATAATGCGGTGGATATTGAATTGGTGGAACATGTAGTCTAGGCATGGCGGCATGAATTCTTGCATCAGCCCTTGGCCTTGGTATTGGGCATCAATGGAATAGCCTACAAAACAAGCTTGCATGGGCCCACGGACAATTTGTGAGAAATCGATGCTGGCTATCATTTTCTGATTCTGTGGGTTGAAGACACCTATGTTTACCTCTTTGTCGGCGTAGAATGCACCTTCTGCTTCCAATATGCGGTGTAGCATGGTTTCTTGTTTATAGAAGCCTGGTGTACGGGGGGGTTCCCATGGGGCAAGATGAGTGCGGTTACGCGAATAGTAATTGGCTAGCTCGCCAGTGTCTCCAGTATTGATCAGGCGACTGTGACCGCTGAGAGTGATAATGTCTGGCTTAACAGGCATGGAATAAGCCCTTTTCGTTGTTATTTGTCATAATGTGTTATGTTATAACGTTGTGCTTTTTTGGGTTATAAAGCCTCTAATGCTTCCTGAAGGGTTCTAACACCAATGATCTCCATTGCACCCAAACCGTCACCATTGTTGGTTGCGGAAACAGAGGCCTTTGGAACATTGGCAATGGGCACAATAGCGCGCTTAAAGCCGTGTTTAGCGGCTTCTTTAATACGTTCTTGGCCGCTAGGCACTGGGCGTATTTCACCAGAAAGGCCCACTTCACCAAACACCACTAAATTTTGATCCAGTGCCCTATCTCGTAAGCTAGAAACAATGGCTAATAACATGGCTAAATCTGCGCCTGTTTCAGACACCCTCACGCCACCTACTACGTTAACAAACACGTCTTGATCACCAGTATGTAAACCGCCGTGGCGATGTAATACAGCCAATAACATAGTGAGGCGATTTTGGTCTAGGCCTATGGCTACACGGCGAGGGTTACTCATCTGACTGTCGTCTACTAGAGCCTGTAATTCAACGAGTAAAGGCCTTGTGCCTTCCCATATCACCATCACCAAGCTTCCTGCAGCGCTGATATCACCACGAGAAAGGAAGATAGAGCTGGGGTTTTTAACTTCTTTAAGGCCGTTTTCCATCATGGCAAACACACCCATTTCGTTCACTGCACCAAAACGGTTCTTATGGCTTCTTAGGGTGCGATAACGGCTGTCGTTGTCTCCTTCAAGCTGTAGTGAGCAATCGATCATGTGTTCTAGCACTTTGGGGCCGGCAATACTGCCATCTTTGGTGACGTGCCCCACCAACAAGAGTATTGCGTCAGATTGTTTTGCATAACGAATCAGCGCAGCGGCACTTTCTCTTACTTGGGATACGCTGCCAGGAGCAGAGCTAATATCTGCTAATTGCATCACTTGTATGGAATCCACCACAATGAGCCTAGGCTGAAGTTGAGCACAGGTGGCTAAGATGCTTTCGACATCGGTTTCAGTAAGCATCTTTAAATTGCTGGTGGGCAATTCCAAACGATGTGCACGTAAAGCCACCTGCTGTAAGGACTCTTCGCCGGTAATATATAAGGCAGGCATTTTTTGCGCCAAGCTACACATCAACTGTAGCAACAACGTACTTTTGCCGGCGCCTGGGTGCCCGCCAATAAGAATGGCGGAGCCTGCCACTAAACCGCCACCTAATACGCGGTCTAGTTCGCCAATGCCGGTGCTCAAACGAGGCATACTAGCCACATCAACGTCACTTAGATCCTGTAGCTGAGAAGTAACCCCCGCATAACCTTTGGCTGCATTTACGCGAGTGCTGGCACTTACATGACCGCCAGCTGGGGCTAAACGAATTTCTTGTAAGCTATTCCATGCATTACAGTCGCCACATTGACCCTGCCATTTACTGTAGTCAGAGCCACATTCATTGCATACATAGGCTGTTTTAGCTTTGGCCATGGCGCGGTCTCAATGTTATGTTGATTATGTGAGTTATGTGCGTGAAGAAGATTGAAGAAGAATGGCTGCATCTTTAGCAAAGTAGGTAAGGATGCCATCGGCCCCCGCACGCTTAAAGCCTAATAATGATTCCATCATCACGCTATCTT
Organism: Pseudomonadales bacterium; assembly: GCA_034110645.1. Taxonomy (GTDB): domain Bacteria; phylum Pseudomonadota; class Gammaproteobacteria; order Pseudomonadales; family Balneatricaceae; genus Njordibacter. The sequence continues at coordinate 3,734 of JAWUYU010000045.1, read as the reverse complement.
TATCTAACCAGCCGTTTTGGAAAGCTGCCATTTGCATAGCGTACTCACCGCTAACTTGATAGGCAAATGTAGGCACTTGTAATTCACGTTTTACACGGCTCACAATGTCTAAATAAGGCATGCCAGGCTTTACCATTACCATGTCGGCACCTTCACTAAGGTCCATGGCTACTTCGTGCAAAGCTTCATCGCTATTAGCTGGGTCCATCTGGTAGCCAAATTTATTACTCTGGCCTAAGTTGCCGGCAGAGCCTACAGCGTCACGAAAAGGACCATAATAAGCTGATGCATACTTAGCGGCGTAAGCCATAATGCGGGTGTTGTGGTGGTTGGCTGCTTCTAAAGCTGTGCGAATAGAGCCAATGCGGCCATCCATCATATCTGATGGTGCCACTACGTCTGCGCCGGCTTCGGCATGAGACAAAGCTTGCTGAATGAGGACCTCTATGGTGATGTCATTAAGCACGTAGCCATCATCGTTAATGATGCCATCTTGACCATGGGTAGTGAATGGGTCTAATGCTACGTCGGTAATAACACCCAACTCTGGGCAGGCGTCTTTTACTGCTCTTACCGCACGTTGGGCCAAACCGTCTGGGTTATAGGCTTGTTCTGCCATCAAGGATTTAGCTGAGTCTGGGGTCACAGGGAAGAGCGCAATGGCGGGAATGCCTAATGCTACCAACTGTTTTGCTTCTGTTACTAATAAGTCAATACTCATTCGCTCTATACCAGGCATAGAGGCAATAGCTTGGCGCTGGTTATGGCCTTCAATAACAAACATAGGGTAGATCAAGTCATCGGTTGTGAGCTTGTTTTCACGCATTAAACGGCGCGAAAAATCGTTGTAACGCATACGTCGCATACGGCTATTAGGGAATTGACGTTGGGTGGGTTGAAAGCTCATGGTTGCGCCTTTAATGTTAAGTTGTCTAGGGCTAATCTAGCGACTACAGTAGCATAGACTCAAGTTCGTCGGTTTTTTCAAACCAAAGCTCTTCGCACTGCTCATGCTGCCCACTGGCATGGGCCTGCTGGGCTAATAAATCTTTTAGTTTGGCTTTATTCTCTACTGCGTACAAACTAGGCTGAGCCAGCTCTTCCTCGAATAGGTCAAGTTTGGCTTGCCACAGGTCGATGTCTTTTTCATGCTTGGCAATGGCCTTTTTTAATGGGCTTAATTGCTTGCGGTTTTCTGCTTGCTGACGTTTTTGTTCTTTACGCTCTGCAGGCGTTAAGGCATCAGATTCAACAGCGTTTGCTTTGTTTGGGTCTGAGCGTAGGGTCTCTTGTCTGTCTTTAAGTTTGGCCTGTGCTTGAGCTTGGGCTAATGCCTGCACTTGTAGTTGGTAGTCCTGCAGATCACCCTCAAACTCTTTTACTTTGCCGTCGGCCACTAGCCAATAGTTGTCCACAACTTGGCGTAACAAATGGCGGTCGTGAGAGATCACCACGATAGCCCCTTGGTAAGCTTGAAGGGCCATAGTTAGAGCGTGACGAGCTTCTAAGTCTAAGTGGTTCGTCGGTTCGTCTAACAATAGGAGGTTAGGTTTTTGAATGGCAATCATCGCTAAGGCTAAACGTACTTTTTCACCACCAGAAAAGTGTTTTACGGGTTCAAAGATACGCTCACCTTGCCACCCAAAACCGCCTAGGAAGTTGCGCAACTCTTGTTCACTGGCTTTAGGTTTTAACCGCTGTAAGTGTAGTAACCCGTTGGCCTCCATGTCTAACGCTTCAAGCTGGTGTTGGGCAAAATAACCGATTTTAAGGTGTTCGCCTGGCACCACTTGGCCAGACAAAGGCGCAAGGTCACCCACCAAGGTTTTGATTAAGCTGGATTTACCTGCGCCATTTGGGCCGAGCAAAGCGTAGCGTGAATCATGTAGCAAGGTAATGTTGGCGCTAACAATGGGTTTGTCATAACCAATGCTCACTCGGTCTAGGTCTATTAAGGTTGAGCTGGTTTTTTCAAACTCTGGAAAACGAAAGGTAAAGGGCGAGTCAGCATAAGCGGGCGCAATCTTTTCCATCCGCTCTAAAGCTTTCATACGGCCTTGAGCTTGCTTGGCCTTGCTGGCTTTTGCTTTAAAGCGCTGTATGAAGCTTTCTATGTGAGCAATTTCTGTTTGCTGTTTGGCATACATCACTTGCTGCTGAGCCATGCGCTCTGCTTTTTGACGTTCAAAAGCAGCGTAGTTACCACGATAAGAAGTGAGCTTTTTGTGATCTAAATGCACAATTACCTGTACCACTTGGTCCAAAAAGTCGCGGTCGTGAGACACCAAAAATAAAGTACCTGGGTATTTTTGTAACCAAGACTCAAGCCACATAGTGGCATCAAGGTCTAAGTGGTTGGTTGGCTCGTCTAATAGTAATAAGTCTGACGGGCACATGAGGGCTTGAGCTAGGTTTAAGCGCACACGCCAACCACCAGAAAAGCTGCCAACGGGCTGAGCCCAGTCTTGTTCTGGAAAGCCTAAGCCTTGTAATAATTGCTGCGCGCGGTTAACTGCACTGTAACCACCTGCGTGGTCATAGTCGGCATAAACGTGGGTTAAGGCGGCTTCATCATGCGTAGCTTCGGCGATAGCAATGGCGGCCTCGGCGGCCCTTAGAGCTAGGTCGCCATCCAATACATGGTCTAAAGTAGAGCGATTTACATCGCCTATTTCTTGAGCCATGTGGGCCATACGCATAGCCGGTGGCCAAGTGAGGTGACCTGCATCTAGTTGTAGCTGGCCTAATAATAGCTTAAATAAGGTGGTTTTACCGGCGCCATTGCGTCCAATTAAACCGTACCTTTGGCCAGAATTTAGAGTCAGGGTGGCCCCCTCAATAAGAGGCTGGCCACCGCGCTGTAGTGTGATGTCGTCAAATTTAATCATGGTCGCGGATGATACCACAGGCTTAGCTGGCCATAAGCCTATAAATAGGCAAACAAATGCAATGAAATGTAAACAAGTGGAAATACTTTTGCTTCGGCTTTGAGTCTTATATATCCTATGCTGCGCGCTGAATGATTATGTTTAGCACTATTACCCAGGAATACTAAGGAATACTATGAAAACTTTAATTAGCCGTTTGGCCGTTACTAGCGCTATTGGCCTTGCTGCCACACCTGCTTTTGCAATTGATTTAAGCAATGCAGAACAAAAAGTAAGCTATAGCTTAGGTACACTGGTTGCTGGCCAGCTAGCTAACGACTTCGACAAGCTTAACCTTGAAGCATTTGTAGAAGGCTTCAACGCAGCTTACTTAGGCCAAAAGACATTGGTAAACGAGCAAGACGCAGTGACTGCAGTGCAAGAGTATCAGAGTAAAATAGCATCTTCAAAATTTGAAGGCGCATTAAACAATAGTGAAGCCTATTTAGCCGAGAATGCTCAAAAAGAGGGTGTTGAAGTCACTAAGAGTGGCTTACAGTACCAAGTGATGTCTGAAGGTGAAGGCGAAATGCCTGCAGCTACAGACACAGTAACGGTACACTACCATGGCACAACCATGGACGGGCGTGTATTCGATAGCTCTGTTGAGCGCGGTGAGCCTGCACAGTTCCCATTAAATGGCGTAATTGCCGGCTGGACCGAAGGTGTTCAGTTAATGCGTGTTGGATCTAAGTATAAGTTCTTTATTCATCCAGACTTAGCATACGGCGAGCGTGGCGCTGGACAGATGATTGGGCCAAATGATGCGCTCATATTTGAAGTTGAGTTGATCAAAATAGGTCAATA
>JAWUYU010000044.1:0-17417 GCA_034110645.1 Pseudomonadales bacterium | reverse complement strand
TATCAAGCGCTTGGGATACAACTGTTGCGACTTGATGGAGGCGTATTATAGGCATCTGAGGCTGGATTGCAAGTCTCTTTTTACCCGTTTGGGTAGAAAAAGACTGTTTTTAATCAATCACTTCCACTCATTTTTTGAGTGCACCTTAGAGGGCTTGGTATTCCTTATCCCAGCGCTTAGCTTCCTTCTTTGAAAGACCACCCAAAAGCTCGATTGCGTGGCGTATGCGCGCCCGGCTCATGTCTGGGCCAAGGATTTCCATGGCATCAAATACGGACACCGAATTTGTGGTGCCAGTAATGACCACAAACAAGGTCGCAAATAAGTCTTTGGGCTTAATGTTTAAGGTTTCTGCCATGCCTTTACAGATAGCGAAAATATCGTCCTTTTGCCAATGGCGTAAAGCTTCTAAGCGCCATAGGGTAAACTGCAGTGCTTTGCGCACATGTTCTGGCTCTAGGTTTTTATTGCCTAGGTCGTCCTGTGTGAGCTTGAGCATGCCACTAAGGAAAAACCCAGCAAGTGGCAAGACATCACTAAACTTGTCCACACGGGGCTTAATAAGGGGCACTATGGGAGCTAAGAAATCGTGATTAATGGCCCAGGTCTGCATGCGCTGCATAAACTCAGCATCACTTAGGTCTTCGCGTAGCCATAGGCCGTTTAGCCAAGAGAGTTTTTCTTGGTCAAAAATAGGCCCACCCAATGACACTCTGTTGACATCAAAATCTGCAATCATTTCATCTAGGCTAAACTTTTCCCGCTCATCGGGCATCGACCAACCCATACGGCCTAGGTAGTTCAACAAGGCTTCTGGCAAGTAACCCATGCGCTGGTAATACATAATGCTGGTTGGGTTTTTACGCTTGGATAATTTGCTTTTATCTGGGTTGCGTAATAACGGCAGGTGACACAATTGCGGCATATCCCAGCCAAAGTATTGATACAGTAACTGATGCTTGGGTGCTGAATTAATCCACTCTTCGCCGCGCAGCACATGGGTAATACCCATGAGATGATCATCCACCACATTAGCTAAATGATAAGTGGGCATGCCGTCTGCTTTAAGCAGCACTTGCATGTCGACTTGAGACCATTCGATTTCAATACTACCTCGCAACATGTCCTGAAACACACACATACCCTGGCGTGGCACCTTCATGCGCACCACATAAGGCATGCCATCATCTAATCTCTGCTGCACTTGAGTGGGTGACAACTCTAAACCACGGCCATCATAGCCAATGGGCAACTTGTTTTCCGTTTGGTGAAGACGCAACTCATTGAGTTCTTCGGTGGTGGCAAAACAATAAAACGCATGACCGTTCGTTACTAACTGTTGGGCATAATCAGCGTAAATCGTACCGCGTTCACTCTGACGATAAGGCCCATGGGGGCCACCAACATCCGGGCCTTCACTCCACTCAATGCCTAACCAACGCAATGAATCTAGAATGGCTTGCTCAGATTCTGGGGTGCTGCGTTCTTGGTCTGTGTCTTCAATGCGCAGAATAAACTCGCCACCATGCTGGCGGGCAAAGGCTAAATTAAAGAGTGCAATGTAGGCGGTGCCTAAATGAGGATCACCCGTAGGAGAAGGTGCAATGCGAGTGCGAATAGCTGTCATGATTAGGGTCTAATATTAGGTAGAAAAATCCGCCTTATTATACCTGATTATGTTGCCCTTGTGGCAGGTCGCTATAGGGGTATAGTGTTAGAGGAGTGTTGTTAAAAAATAGAGGGCTTGCAGTGGGATCAATGGTGGGCATGTGGTTCGGTTAATAACAACGTAACTACGGGCTTCCATGCAGGGCATGGAGGCCCGTTTATTACACTTAGAGTTTATGCACCTTTTTGTGGGCGCATGTCATTCTTGCTAATACCAGCTACTTTTACTGGGTTCTTCATAGCATCACGACGGAACGGGTCGCCTAGCTCTTGGTTGATCAATATTTCAATCAGCGTGGTCTTACCAGCAGCTTGATCTACAAGGGCTTGGCTAAGTGAAGAACTCACTTCATCCATAGTGCGCGCTTGAACCCCTTTCAGGCCGCAGGCTTCAGCAAGGGCAGCATAGTTTACGTTCTCATCTAACTCAGTGCCCACAAAGTTATCGTCAAACCATAAGGTCGAGTTACGCTTCTCTGCACCCCATTGGTAGTTACGGAACACAATCATGGTCACAGCTGGCCACTCATCACGGCCAATGGCAGTAAGCTCAGTGACTGCAATACCAAAGGCACCGTCACCAGAAAAACCAATAACAGGGGTATCTGGGCAGCCGATTTTGGCACCCACTACGGCAGGCAAGCCATAACCACAAGGGCCAAATAAACCAGGAGCTAGATACTTACGCCCTTCTTCAAAGGTTGGGTAAGCGTTACCAATGGCACAGTTGTTACCGATGTCAGAAGAAATGATCGCATCTTTAGGCATCACTGAAGAAATCGCTCGCCATACCATGCGCGGGCTTAACCACTCTGGCTTAGCAGCGCGGGCACGTTCGTTCCACGTTGTGCCTGGATCGTCTTCTTCGTTGGTCATGGATTCCAGTTCCCTGTCCCATGCCGCTTTAGTGTCTGCAATACGTGCCTTACGAGCGGCACGATCAGTGTCACCAGCGTTAGCCGATAACTGTCCCATGATACCGCTGGCTACTTTAGCCGCGTCACCCACAATACCCACAGTGACGGCTTTAGTTAAACCAATACGCTCAGGCTTTAGATCAACTTGAATAATTTTGGCATTTTTTGGCCAGTAATCAATGCCGTAACCCGGTAAGGTAGAGAATGGGTTTAAACGTGTGCCTAGCGCCAATACTACGTCCGCCTCTTGAATTAATTGCATGCCTGCTTTAGAGCCGTTATAGCCTAATGGGCCGGCGAACAATGGGTGTGAGCCAGGGAAAGCATCATTGTGCTGGTAACCACAGCATACGGGGGCGTCTAAACGCTCTGCCAATGCCATAGAAGCAGCGATACCACCAGCGGCTAATACCACGCCAGCACCATTTAAAATCACTGGAGACTTAGCCGCAGAAAGCAATTTTGCAGCTTCTGCTATGGCCATTTCACCACCAGAAGGCAATTCGAAATCAATTGTCGTGGGTAAATCAATATCCACAATTTGAGTGAACATATCCCGTGGAATATTGATTTGCGCTGGTGCTGAGAAACGATGAGCATTGGCAATGACGCGATCAAGTACTTCTGCAACACGAGATGGGTCACGCACTTCTTCTTGATAACAAACCATGTCTTTAAACAAAGCCATTTGCTCTACTTCTTGAAAACCGCCTTGGCCAATGGTCTTGTTAGCCGCCTGAGGCGTAACTAGCAAAAGGGGTGTGTGGTTCCAGTAAGCTGCTTTAACAGGGGTAACAAAATTGGTAATGCCTGGGCCGTTTTGAGCAATCATCATGCTCATTTTACCAGTGGCACGAGTGTAGCCATCTGCCATCATGCCGCCAGATCCTTCATGGGCACAATCCCAGAAGGTAATGCCAGCTTCCTCAAAAATATCAGAAATAGGCATAAAGGCTGAACCAATAATACCAAAAGCGTGCTCTATTCCATGCATTTGTAGGGTTTTTACAAACGCTTCTTCTGTGGTCATTTTCATAATCGGTTACACCTAATTAGAGTTTAATAAAGACAAAGATTTTAGAATTCTAAGATCATGAGCATAGAATACTAAAGTATTAGCCAATGATTTAGATCCACATTAGTGATTTCGATTAGCCCAGATAAGCCTTTGGCGCCAATTAAACACTATGGTTATTTAAAAAAACGCTTAGCTTGCCTACATAGCTATGTATATAGACAAGTTAAGCGAAAAAACTATTAAACCGGGCACCAGGTTACTGATGGTAACCAGTCTCTGCCAACCCAATGGCAACTAAAAGACAACTGAAGACAACTTAAGGGAAGTTAAGTACCCATAACAACCCCTTGAGACATTGGTTACCAGTAGTTAGGCAGCCACAAAGCAATTTGTGGGAAGTATATGATTAATAGCAAGCCTATTAACTGGATGACCATAAACTGCATCATACCTAAGTATATATCCTTTAAGTCCCATTCTGGCACTACCCCTTTTAAGAAGTAAGCCGACAAGGCCACAGGTGGGCTCAGCCAGGCGGTTTGGAGGTTTACCGCCACCAGTATGGCAAACCAAATCAACAAGTCTGCTTGATTCAAACCAAAGTCTAGGGTTTCTACCACGGGTAGCAAGATAGGTACGATAATCAATACGATGGGCACCCACTCCAGGGGCCAACCCAAGACAAAAATCAATGCCAAGATGAAAAACAGCATGGCCCAAGACGACATGTCAAAGGACAAGAGCAGTTCTGTTAGCATTTGTGGCGTGCCAAGGTTAGAGAACACCGCCCCAAAGAAGTTTGATGCAGCCACCAAAAACATGATGAGAACAGTAATTTCTAAGGTTTTAATTAAGGCATCATAAGCACCAACAATACTAAACTTTTTATAGCCTATAGAAAGAATCAACGAACCAAAAGCACCACATGCTGCTGCTTCTGCTGGTGTTGCAAGGCCTGCCACAATAGAACCTAGAGAGAAAGCAATGAGCACTGTGGGCGGCACTAGCCCCATAAAGAACTCATACCACAGGTCAGAAAAATAGAAGCCTTTGGGTCTAACTTCGCGAGCCCATTTAAACACCCAAAACATTAACGCAATCCATAATAATGGAATCACAAGTCCTGCTAGTGGGAAGAATGACAAGCTGCCTTTGGTTGCTAACACACACAAGAATACAAACATGCCCAAGCCAGACATGACCAAAATGACTTCTAGGCCATAATAAGGTGATGTTTCTGGCTGCTCATCTTCAGGCAAAATTGGCCCAAGATCCGGGTTAATCATGCAGCGGCCAATAGTATAGATCATATACAAACTGGCCAATAACACACCAGGAAGCACTGCTGCACGAAATAAATCGGTCACAGGCACTTCCAACACAGGCCCCATAACGATCAACATAATGGAAGGAGGTATCAATATGCCTAAGGTTCCACCCGCCGTAATCGCACCAGCTGATAAGCGCACATCGTATTTAGAGCGGTTCATGGTTTTAGCCGCCATAATGCCCAAAATAGTCACCGAGGCGCCCACAATACCCGTCGCCGCTGCAAATATCATAGAAACAAATAACACAGCCACAAACAACGCGCCCCGAGTCCGAGACATCATCATTTGAACAGCGTTAAACAAGCGCTCCATGAGCCCTGCTTGTTCCATCATAATGCCCATAAAAATAAACAAAGGCACTGCGACAAGCTGATCATTCATCATGGTTGAGTTGACTTGCAAGGTCAGTAAGAAGAAAGCCAACTTACTACTGCCTGCGATTGACGCAAACACAAAGCCAAGAAAAATCAAGGTAAAGGAAATAGGAAAACCGATGAAAATAGAAAACAACATGGCCGCTAACATGAGCATGCCAATCATAGGTTTTGAAATATTAACACCACCTAATACCACTGATAACCAATCCCCTAGTGGTAACACATCAGGATAGAACACTGATACGAAAACACATGCCAAACCAATTAAATAGAAGGGGAAAAATTTTAGGAATTTTGATTCTCTTTCTTTACCCATTTGGTGAAAAGCACGGAATAGCTCAGGAAAACCCTGTAAAAATAGCAATCCGGCACCGATAGGCATAAAGATACGGGCAGGCCACAAGTAAGGTGCCCATGTCGAATCAGCACTGGCATCTTCCCAAATACCCCATTCTTCACCCCAACCATTAAAGCCTAAAGCATCACCAGCAAAGCCCAGAGCGCTCCAAAAGAAAAGCAGCATCGCAGGAAAATAGAACATCAGGTATAAGACGGCATCTACAGTAGCTTGGGTTTTCTCATGCCAATTACGGTAGATAAAATCTGCACGAATATGCACACCGCGCATCAATGCATAGCCTGATGCCGCCATGAATATGACGCCTCCAAGCATTCGACTAACATCATACGCCCACGTGGTAGGCCCCAAATTTATAGCACGGGCAAGGTCACCCAAATCATAAGAAATCAGTAAGGCAAACATGCCACGGGAAAACACTTCGGTCACCATCACAGCCACCAAAGGGATAAGCGCCAAGCAAATGATGCGCCCCATCCATAAGTTCAGCACATCAATAAAAGCGGTAATGGGACGCTGCCAAGGCGTCATGTCTTCTGGTGTTTCTCCAGGTTTTTCGGCTCGACGCTCTGCGATTAATTCATCAGTGATTTCAAGTTCACCAATGTCCGTTACTTGTGTCGCCATGTTGGCTTCCTCTTATTATTATCTATGGTTGTTGTTAATGTGCCGTCTTCAAAAAACCGACTTAAAAGCATTGTAACTATAAGTTACAATTTGAAAAAAAATCTATCATAGATTCCTGTAAAAGAAGTCTGAGAAGACTATGATAAACCTCTTACAATAATTAAATTTGCTACCTAAATTATTGTGCAACTAAAAGTCGACCTAGCACTCAGTACTAGGTCGATATCAAGTTAATGCATACTATTACTTGATGCTGTCAGCAAAGGCCTTGCCTAAACTAGCGTTAGATGCCTGTGCACCAGCCCAGAAAGGCACTGCGATTGCAGCGAAGTCTTTTTGTGACTGCCAAACTTCTGCAAAGAATTCATTCTCATCAGAAGACTTTTGAAGCAATGCGTTTGCCGCATTCATATACGCAGGGAAGTAATCTGCTGGCGTATCATGTAATTGCACACCATGATTATCAGTCAAGTCTTTCAAAGCCTTACCGTTTTCATAGATGCGGTAAGAGATAGATTTTGACAAAGATGCATTAGCAGCTACTTCTATAGCTTTCTTTTGCATAGCAGATAGAGAGTCATAAACATCACCATTTAAGTACATGTCAGCGTTTACAACCACCTGGTGAAGGCCTTGTAAGTAGTAATGCTTCAATACTTTTTGGAAACCAAACACACTATCAGGCTTTGGACAGCACCATTCGGCAGCGTCAATAGTGCCTTTTTCAAGTGCAGGTAGAATATCACCACCACCCATAGCAACAGAGGCTACACCAATGTCTTTATAAGCTTGGCCTACCATGCCTGGAGGGGCACGGAAACGTAACTTACGGAAGTCATCCATAGAGTTAATTGGTTCAGGGAACCAACCCAAAGCTTCTGGTCCTACAGGCTGTAACATAAAGCCTTTGATGTTAACGCCCATTTCGTCCCAAAGTCGATCGTAAAGCTCTTTACCACCACCGTATTGGAACCAAGAAAGGAACGCAATGTTATCAAGACCTACACCTGCACCGGCAATAGGAGCGCCGAATAAGTTAGCGGCAGGATGCTTACCACCCCAATAATGAGTCCAAGCAAAACCACCATCTAGCAAACCAGCATCAATCGCATCGATGATGTCAGTGTTACCAACAACTGAACCACCTGGCAATATTTCAATATTGACAGAACCATCAGTCAATTCACGCACATCATTGGCAAACTCATTCAACATGTGCACTTCATCAGATTTTGTGCCAAGCACTGACTGGACACGAATGGTCACGTCTTTAGCATAAACTGCAGTGGTGCTGATAATCAGCGCACCGGCAATAGCGCCTAACTTCATTTTATTTAACATGGACATAAGATGTCCTCCATTATTATTGTTTTGCCTTCAGTCAGCTGTTGCCTAGTTGTATGGAAGGCTTCACACACATCCCAATCGTTGGGTTTGCAACAGTAAATTTATTCTAGTAAAGCTAATAACTTAGTTATAAGTAGGTCAGTAGGTCTAGCCATCCGTCGTACAGCATTTTACCCGTGAGATACACTAAAAACACTAAACCCACATATGCAATGGCTGGGAACTTTAGCATTACACGCATGATTAAAGTGGCAAAGAACGCCATCAATACAATGGCTAACACTAAACCCATGACTAATAATTGAGTATTATCTCGGGCAATGGCAGCTACTGCTAAAACATTATCTAAAGACATTGAAATGTCAGCTATAGCAATAGTGAGCAAAGCACTACGCATGCTCACCTTAGGTTGATCGTCACTAGACACCACGGCCTCTTCGGGCTGTGGTGTTGTAAAATCTTTGATTTCGCTATAAAAACGCCAGCACACCCAGGCTAGCAAAAGGCCACCCACTAGTAAGATACCTGGTACACCAATAATGGTGCTGGCGCCCACCGCAAATAAAATCCGGAATAAAGCGGCTAACGCCATGCCAATGAAAATAACTTTTTTACGCTGATTTGCAGCCAAGCCAGCAGCTGCCATGCCTATCACTAAGGCATTGTCTCCAGACAAAATTAGATCAGCAAATACAATCTGACCAATATCTAACCAATTAAACATTTACCATCTCCTGTAAAATCATAGCAGCTACTTTTTCACCAATCATGATGGCTGGGGCATTGGTATTGCCCGACGTAATGATTGGCATGATAGACGCGTCCGCTACGCGTAAACCCTCTATCCCATGCACCTTAAGTTGAGCATCTACTACCGCCATATCGTCATTCCCCATTTTGCAGGTGCCAGTAGGGTGGTAAATGGTGGTTGCAGTGTCTCTGGCCCAATTAAGAATATCCTCATCTGCCTGGTCTCCAATGTTAATACCTGGACTATGTTCTTGGGTTATCAGGCTCTTTAAGGGCGCTTGCTGGGCGATATCCCGAGCAATCTTTATACCCGCTACAATAGTTTGCTGGTCTAATTTTGTAGCAAGGTAGTTGGGGTGAATATCAGGGTGATCTGCAAAGCGATTAGACACTAAGCTCAAATGCCCTGCACTTTCAGGGCGAAGCTGCAGTACTGAAGCAGTAAAGGCATCAAACTTGTGTGGGCCTTGCGCAGGTGAATCTGCACTAAAAGGCTGAATATGAAATTGAATATCAGGGCGCTGCGGGCTTAAATGTGTTTTAACAAAGCCTGCACCCAAACTAGCTGCCATGGTCATGGGACCTGTGCGTTTTAATAGGTATTCTAGGCCAATAAGGCCCTGCTTAAACCAACTACTTATTTCGGTGTTAATAGTACTTGCTGCACATTTAAATACTGGCCGGGCTTGCAGGTGATCTTGTAAGTTGCGCCCTACTCCTGGTAATTCTTTTACAATATTGATCTTGTGAGGGGTCAACTGTTCGGTAGAACCAATACCAGACACCATAAGTAATTGAGGAGAACCTATAGCGCCAGCACACAAAATTACTTCTTTGTTCGCCATTAACTGACCAGAGGCCAATTGCACACCAGTGGCACGCAGGCCATCAAATATCAGTTTTTCTACGCACGAACGTGTGAGTATGGTTAGATTAGGACGGCTACGCGCTGAATTAAGGTAGGCTACGGCACTACTGCAACGTCGGCCATTTTTAGAAGTAAGCTGAAACAGGCCAACACCTTCTTGATCTGCGCCATTGTAATCATCATTGGCTGGGTAGCCAGAATTTGCTGCCGCCTGTAACCAAGCATCAACAACAGGGCGGCTTAAACGGGTTTCAGAAACAGCTAGTGGCCCACCTTTGCCACGCAAAGCGCTAGGCTTACCTTGCCAGTCTTCAGAGCGCTTAAAATAGGGCAACACATTGTCCCAATGCCACCCTTCGTTACCTAGGTTAGCCCAGTCGTCAAAGTCTTGCGCTTGGCCACGAACATATAACAGCCCATTAATAGAGCTACTACCCCCGAGCACTTTGCCACGGGGCCAGGGAATTGAACGGCCATTAAGCCCATTAGAAGGTTGAGTGTGATAACACCAATCTGTACCCGGGTTACCCATGGTCTTAAAATAACCTACAGGCACATGAATCCAAGGGTTTAAGTCGCGACCTCCGGCTTCTAGCAAAGCTACCGTGTGGAGGCCATCTTGCGAAAGCCGATTGGCAACAGCACAACCCGCTGAACCTGCACCAATCACAATGTAGTCATACCGCTTTGACATCAACTACCTCTTAAATTCTTATAATTATTAATAAATGAGACTTATATACTCATTTAATGCATACTATTACTAGAAAAACATATTACACGACCCAATTCAAGCTTTTATTTGATTCAATTGCGATCTAAGGAGTGCTTACCTCATGCCTGACTCAAGCCGAATAGCTACTAATATGCGCCTATTTCACATCCTTGCAGTAATGGCTAAACAACAGAGCCCGCTAACCCCATCAGAAATCAACCACCACTTAGGTTGGCCCAAGCAAACGGTGCATCGGTTGTGTAAATCCATGGTTGAAGAGGGTTTTTTACACTACGACACCAGCGGTAAACGGCTGTTACCCAGTGCTACTTTACGCACCTTAGCCAACGGGCTTTTGGCCAGTGATTGGCACACGGGCAGCATTCACCAAATTTTAGAAAAGCTCAGTAGTAAAGTGAAAGAAACGGTGAACTTTGTAATCCCTCAACATGAAGGCATGATTTACCGAGACCGGGTACAAGCCAACTGGGCGTTTCAAATTCATTTACCCGTAGGCACACATGTTCCCTTTTACTGCACCGCCAGTGGCAAAACCTACCTTGCCAGTTTGACCCCTAAAAACCGACGTACTATGGTGGAAAGTTTGCATTTAAAAAGCCTCACAAAAACTACCGTTAGCAGTGTAGAGGCGCTCATGAAAGAATTGGTTTTAGTACAAAAACAGGGTTTCGCACTGGACAACGAAGAGTTTTATGACGGCATGATTGCCATAGCAGTACCGCTGACAGATTCTAAGGGGCGCTACCATGGCGCAGTGGCTATGCATGGGCCAACCCTGCGTTTAGACAGAGCCACCCTAGAAGGCAACTACACACATTTAAGGGCCGCTGCAGACCAGCTAAGCCAGGTTATATTTTCCATTTGAAACACGTTTTTAAACGTACTGCAAAGTGTTACATGCGATGATCTGGCTGTAACACTATTTTAGCAGCTGCTGCACGGCCATGGTGCAGGTCTGAAAAAGCTTCCGCACCTTCACTTAATGGCCTTAACTGCACCCACTTTAAATCACCTAAGCGTTTATCTGCAAGCATATCTAAAGCAGCCTGCATGTCTGCTTGTGTATAGCAATAATTACCCAACAGGGTAATTTCTTGCAAAGTGATCCGGCGAATATCTAACCCTTCGTGGCTATTTTGTAGGCCTACATGAGAAAGGATGCCACCAGCCACTACCTGAGCACTCGCCATAGCACGAGTGACACCTGCTCCAACGCAATCAAATACCACATCATAACCTTGGGCATGAGGCACAGTCTCTTTACTGGGGTCAAATACCCGTGCCACATTTTGTTGTTCTATGGTGCGTCTGCGCAAGGCATTGGTTTCTGCCAAGTCTATATTATTACAACCTTTGGCAGCCAAAATTAGGGCCGTTAACAAACCTATAGCGCCACCACCTATCACCAAGCAGCGTTGTTCAGACAGTGGCCTATAGCCAATACGTTCAACTAAAGCCACGGCGTGCAAAGCAGTAGCTGTAGGTTCGGTTAAACAAGCTACCCACGGTTCCAAGTTTGGAGGTGGTATAAGCAAATTAGTTTCATCAATCACCAAGTATTGAGCATACGCACCTTCTAAACGCATCCCTATTATTTCTCGCTCACTGCACAAGTTAGCACGCCCAGACAAACACGGGCTGCACTTGCCACAGGTAATAAGAGGGTTAATTACCACGTGCTTACCCACTAAGTGGGAGGCACCTATTACCAGCTTACCTGCCACTTCATGGCCTAAAATAAGAGGCGGCACACGGCGCTCATCTAAACCATGGTAAGCATGCATGTCAGAGCCACAAATAGCAGTAGCAGCCACTTCTATAAGGGCCTGGTTTGGCCCCGGAACTGGCTTATCTTCATCTCGGTACTCTACTTCTTGGGTGCCGGTATAAACGAGCGCTTTCATGGTCATAAAATTTACCTTTGATGCTGTTGCTAAAGCGCTGAAGCTTTAGTGGCTTTGTTGGTTTTAGTGGCTAGTGACCTAAGTTGAATTTTTCTGTAGGGAAGTACTTACTCAACCTGTCATCACCACTACGAGCGTGGCCTTCCATGCCCTCAAGGCGAGAAATACGGGCAGCTGCTGCGCCTACTTCTCGGTTTGCTTCTTGTGTCATACGCTGCGTAGTTACTGTTTTAATAAACTTACCTACAGACAAACCACCGGTGTAACGTGCTGCACCCTTGGTAGGCAAAATGTGGTTAGTACCAGAGCACTTATCACCATAGGTTACTGTGGTTTCTTCACCCACAAACAATGAACCATAGTTATTGAGGTGTTCTACCCACCAATCTAGGTCTTCACAGTGAATTTCTAGATGCTCTGCTGCATACTTGTCACTTACCTCAACCGCCTCTTCACGGCTACCACACACAATCACTTCGCCATAGTCTGCCCATGCTGTGCGAGCTGCAGAGCGAGATGGCTCTGGCATATCTTCAATCAACCCTGGCATTAGCTCAATGGTTTTACGCGCAACTTCTTCATCTAAGCTAATGAGCCATACTGGGGAATCTGGGCCATGCTCGGCCTGCCCTACTAGGTCACTTGCCACAATTCTAGGGTCTGCCGTGTGGTCGGCAATAACAGCAATTTCTGTAGGCCCTGCGAACATATCAATACCCACCCGGCCAAATAACATGCGCTTAGCCTCCGCTACAAAACGGTTACCTGGCCCTGCTAACACGTCAGCTGGCTGGCCGCTAAACAAACCAAACGCCATGGCTGCAATACCCTGCACACCACCTAAGGCAAGGATAGTATCTGCACCACAATAGTTGGCAGTATAAAGTATGGCATCATTTATACCTGTACCTGGCTTTGGTGGCGAACATGCCACTACATGTTTCACACCAGCTGCCTTTGCAGTGGCTACCGACATAATAGCCGAAGCTACGTGTGAATAGCGTCCACCAGGAATGTAACACCCTGCTGTTTGTACTGGAATTTGACGCTGGCCAGCCCATAGGCCTGTTGATAGCTCTACTTCAAAGTCGATGAGTGCTTTGCGTTGATGCTGGGCAAACTTATTAACGCGCTCATGGGCAAAACGAATATCGTCTTTTACTTGTTGTGACAAGCGCGCTGTAGCTTGCTCTATGTCATCACTAGTAGCAATAATATTGCCATGGTATCCATCAAGCTGAGCTGCATATTCGATGCAGCGCTGCTCTCCACCTGCTTCGATGGCAGCCAACATTTGCGACACTGTGGCGCGGGTATCATCTTCACCAGTTGAAGAGGATTTTGCAGCTTTCTTTAGGTAACTTACAGCCATGACATAGATCCTTATTGTTTATTTTGTATGCGCTTACATTTATTTATTGCAGTCATAGTAGACCATTAAAATAAGACAAACAAGCACCAATGGTGTTTTTTTGTATGCGCTTACATTTTTATCTGTGTACAATACATCATGATTTTAAAACAACTACTACTATAGTGAACCCACCCAACAAGCCAGCCACCCAAGGCGATGTTGCAAAAGCTGCAGGGGTGTCTACCGCCACAGTATCTCGTGTTATAAATCAACCCGAATCTGTACGCATAGGCGTAAGGCAGCGCGTACAAGAGGCTATTGCCGAACTTCAATATGTTGCTGATGCTGCAGCGAGAGCGCTAGCAAGTAAACGCTCTCGCTGTATTGGCGCAGTCATTCCCACCTTTGCCAACGCCATCTTCGCCGACGGCATTGAAGCCTTTGAAGCTACGTTAAATCAAGCCGGCCTTAGTTTAATGCTCACTATTTCTGGCTATAATTTAGACAATGAACTATCTCAAGTACGCACTCTAATAGAACGGGGGGTTGATGCTTTGATGTTAGTTGGACTAAACCATGACCCGTCAATCTATTTATTACTGCAACAAAGAAACATCCCCTATGTACATACATGGGCCTTCCGCAATGACACCCCTCACCCATGCGTAGGGTTCGATAATTATGCCGCTGCCAAACAGTTACCCTTGCATCTGACGTCGCTGGGCCACCGGGAATTCGCTATTGTTAGCGGTATTTCAAAAGGCAACGACCGTGTTTATGATCGCCTACAAGGTATACAAGATGCCTTGTCTACCCAAGGCATTGTGCTAGCTCGCAATGCTATCATCGAGTGTGTTTACAACATTGAAGCGGGTCGTATGGCATGCCGCCAATTACTGCAATCTCCCACCCCACCCACTGCCATATTAT
The DNA here is from genome assembly GCA_034110645.1 of Pseudomonadales bacterium. Taxonomy (GTDB): domain Bacteria; phylum Pseudomonadota; class Gammaproteobacteria; order Pseudomonadales; family Balneatricaceae; genus Njordibacter. Next base: position 3,232 of record JAWUYU010000044.1, on the reverse strand, counting down.
GCAGTAATGATGTGTTGGCCACGGGGGCTTTATTGGAATGCCAGTCCAGTGGCATTGAAGTACCCACTCAAGTGTCTATCGCAGGATTCGATGACCTAGCCCTTAGTGCCAACTTAACACCCAGCCTGTCTACCATTCACATTCCATTTAAGCTAATGGGACACAAAGCAGCACAATACTTGATAGACCGTTTATCTGGCGCAACACCTCAACCACAACAGCAAGTGGAAGTAGAGTTACGCTTGCGTAATTCCACTGGTATTCCAAGACTGTCGACTTTAGCGTAGCAGAAAGATTTTAGATTTCTCGACTAAGCTTGGCATGACACGATAGGCACAAAAAAGCCCCACTAAGCAGAACCTAGCAGGGCTTTTTTAATCAATTGTTAGCCTAGAACAAGCCTACAATGTCACCATTTTCGTTGATGTCGATCACTTCTGCTGCAGGCTTCTTAGGAAGACCAGGCATTGTCATAACGTCACCAGCAAGAACTACGATGAAACCAGCACCGGCAGACAAACGCACTTCACGAAGTGGAATATCAAAACCAGTAGGACGGCCTTTTAGAGCAGGATCAGTAGAGAAAGAGTACTGAGTCTTAGCCATACAGATAGGCAAGTTGCCGTAGCCAGCTGCTTCTAATGCCGTAAAGCTGTCACGTAGCTTCTGGTCACCTTGGATGTTCTCAGCGCCATAGATCTTCTGAGCTATAGTTTTAACTTTGTCCCAAAGAGGCATCTCGTCTTCGTACAAGTAATGGAAGTCGTTTTCGTGGTTTTCTACCAACTCAACAACCGCTTCAGCTAGTTCGATAGCACCTTTGCCACCGTCTGCCCAGTGGTTTGCTTCAATTACTTGAACGCCTAGGTAGTCACACTTAGCTTGAACAGTCTTCACTTCTTCGTCAGTGTCGGTAACAAACTTGTTAACGGCAACAACTACAGGAAGGCCAAACTGATGGATGTTTTCGATGTGCTTCTTAAGGTTTTCAACGCCTTTAGCAACAGCTTCAAGGTTTTCGTTGTTAACGTCTTTAAGAGGAACACCACCGTGTAGCTTAAGTGCACGGATAGTAGCAACGATAACAACAGCACTAGGAGTGATACCAGCCTTACGGCATTTGATGTCTAGGAACTTTTCAGCACCCAAGTCTGCACCAAAACCGGCTTCTGTTACTGTGTATTCGCTTAGCTTCATAGACAAACGAGTAGCAACTACAGAGTTACAACCGTGCGCGATGTTAGCGAATGGGCCACCGTGTACGAATGCTGGAGTGTGCTCAAGCGTTTGTACAAGGTTAGGGCTGAATGCGTCTTTCAACAACACTGTCATAGCGCCGTGAACTTTAAGGTCACGTGCAGTAACAGGCTTCTGGTCATAAGTGTAACCAACAACCGCATCACCTAGCTTTTCTTTAAGTTCTGCTAACGTGTTAGCCAAGCAGAAGATAGCCATAACTTCAGAAGCTACAGTGATGTCGAAACCAGTTTCACGCGGAACACCGTGAGCTGGGCCGCCAAGACCAATAGTAACATTACGTAAGGCACGATCATTCATGTCCATTACACGTTTCCATGCGATGCGACGTGGATCTAGGTTCAAGTCGTTACCCTGCTGAAGGTGGTTGTCGATAGCAGCAGATAACAAGTTGTGTGCAAGGCCAATGGCATGGAAATCGCCAGTGAAGTGCAAGTTGATGTCTTCCATTGGAACAACCTGAGCGTAACCGCCGCCAGCTGCACCACCTTTAACACCAAAACATGGGCCAAGAGAAGGTTCACGTAAACATACAGACGCTTGCTTACCAATTTGATTCAAAGCATCACCCAAACCGATGGTAGTAGTTGTCTTACCTTCGCCAGCTGGAGTAGGGTTGATAGCGGTTACTAGGATCAGCTTGCCATCTTTACGATCAGCAACGCTTTTGATGAACTCAGGGCTGATTTTAGCCTTGATTTTGCCGTACATTTCTAGATCATCAACATGGATATTCAGTTTAGCAGCAATTTCAGCAATCGGACGTTTCTCGGCAGCGCGAGCAATGTCGATGTCGGACAAGTAAGTCTTAGACATGATTTTACCTTGGTAATATAAATCGGGCCGAATGGGCGTCAATTTGTGGTTATTTAGTACGTTTTGCACAAGTGCATAACAGACCATGGGAATATTGGTGGAAAATAATACGCTTTTGTAAATTAACTACATACTTAAAAACGACACTTCATTAGCCCTAAAACCATAAACAATGGCGCTTATAAGAAACACAAGTCAAACGCTTTTCCAAAAGGAAATTTAGCAGCATTTCGACTCCATTGTGTTGGAATATTTAACGATTTTAACGTGTTGTTAACACTTCCAATGGTAACACCACAGCCAACGCTAAGTAGCCTCTTGATTAATCGCTATTGACCAATAATTATTCGTATTTAATCAAGTTGAAGCAAAAACACTAAGGCATAGTATGAGCATAGTAATGACATACAAACTGCCTAAGCTAGCACCCAACAAGAGCTATTTATGGATAACGACATTTACCTCACCAAACAATACAAAACCCATCAATCTGGCGACCAGATAGACTGCCCTCTTGCACTTTTCACAGACCATGTTCGTGAAGAATGGATCGACTACAACGGCCACATGAGTGAGTCTTTTTACTTATATGCCATGGGAGAAGCGTCTGATGCCCTTTTCCGATATGTAGGTATTAACGAAGCCTACCGTGAATCAGGGTTCTCCTTCTATACGGTTGAAACTCACATTAACTACTATCAAGAAGTAGCCAACAGTGAGCCTCTGCGTTTCACCACTCAGATATTGGGCCTTGATAATAAACGTCTCCACTTTTTCCACCATATGTATCATGGCCGAACAGGCGACCTACTGGCAACTACAGAACAGATGTTATTACATGTAGATATGAACGCCTCCACTTCAGCACCTATCCAACCCCATGTATTAGCTGTATTAGAGCAGATTTGGCAAGCTCATCAACACATGCCAGCACCAAAACAAAAAGGCCGCGTAATGGCTGTGCCACCCATTAAAAAAACTTAGTTTAGCTAATTCAAGCCAACCTAAGCCAACCTAAGCCAAAAAAAGTTATACACCACCCTTATCAGAGAAGCCCAGATCATGAATTTTAGCCTTACCGACGAACAACAAATGATCATCGACACCCTTAAAACCTTTGTCGAACAAGAACTATATCCCCATGAAATGGAGGTGGAAA
>JAWUYU010000043.1:0-16883 GCA_034110645.1 Pseudomonadales bacterium | reverse complement strand
CGCTGCATTTGCACCTAATACTGTTAAACCATTTAAACTTTCGTTAGCACCAAGTTTAACGGCAACCTGATGCTGATCTATACTGGCATACCAATTCTGAACATCTTGCTGCCACCTACCCAAAAACTGTAGTTGTTGTAATTGATTCAACGGATCAGGCAGATCTATACCCGCTTGATTCAGGTCAACCTCTGCACTTAACCATGTGCACAAAGCAGCCGTTTTAGTGCAGGTCGAGAACCTTGCCACGAAGGGCAACGGCCCTGAAATTTCTTGCCCCCACGGCTGGTTACCTTTAGTTGCTAAATAATGTGCAGGTAACTGCCCTGTAAACTCCATCGTTAGATTATCTACTTGTGCATCAAAGTTTCTATTAACGCTATACAAAACTTTAGTAGGAATCTGCGACAACCAATGTTTCGCAAGGTCTACCTTGGATAATCGCTTAAATGTGATCAACTGGTCATCTACAAGACCATTACCACTAATGTTTCCGATACCAGAATTTTCAGAGCTTAACCCAACCTCAAAATTCACTTGGCTTAAATTAGCTTGTAATGGTTCCCAATAACCACTGAGATCATCACCAGATAACTTAAGGTCATAGATTGCTTTTGCTTGATGGCCAAAAGGTATCCCAAAACTACCCTGCAAAGACACGTCCCCTTGAGGTTTTGCTGCGTGTAGCCATGAAGGTAAATTCAGGTGTAAGGGTAGTTTCTGTGCCAAAGTTATTATCTGTGAAGCTTCACCTGCTATTTGTCCGTGAACAGTTATATAACGGCGGTTTTTATCTACTGCTGCGTTACTTGCTGTAAGTTTTTTATTACTTTCTGCTTTATAAATTGGCACCTCAACTTGCCAACCTTTCACAGACTTAGTTATGTCACCCTGCACAACATACCCTGCCAGAACGTCTACCAATACGCCGCTGTGATCTACTGTTAGGTCTGCCTTTAAACCTTGAACTTTTGGCCAGTCTTGGTGATAACTAAAGTTGGGCGTTTCCACGTGCGCCACAATAGGCATAGACCTTGCCATAGGTATAGGCATTGGCATAACACCTTCAGAGTTTGCCGCGCTTCCTGGGCGGCCGTTGTAAATAAGAGCAGCCTTGGACACCGTGCCCATAGGCGCTGCAGTTGTTATCCAAGTGCCCAGGCGCCTACCAAGAGCGACATCTGGCAACATGCTAGGCAATTCAGCTAAGTTCAGGTTTTGCATACCCAGCGCCAATTGTATAAAAGGCTCTGCAGTTGACCCTTTACGAGGAAACTCTGCCGCTATTTGTAGATTCATATGCCCTTGGTCAAAACCGATATGCACATTGGATGAGCTAAATCGGTTAGTTAGGGCTCCGTAATGCCAATTAAACTCACCCTGTAAACTACTCAACTGCCATGGCTGCGAGGTGAGTTTGGTGATGCGTAACTGAAGACCGTCCGTGTCATTTATGGCCACTTTACCACCGTAGCGATTAAGCCAAATTTGTCCATCAGCCTGGCTTATTTTCGGCACTCCTACCCATGCGTCTACGCTCACTTGTTGCATATTACCGGTAAATAGAAATTCTTTAGGCTGGTGACCATCTAAATGTAATTGTACCTGGCGCAACACACCTTTAGGCGCTAACGACTGAATAGGCACATTGATTTTGATAGGCAAAGTTTTAATGGTATTCAATAATCGTTGTGTATCGGCTAAATGAAGCTTTGGACTGCCTATTACTAAACGTTGGTTTACTTTTTTAATCAGCAATTCGCTCAAAGGTAAAGCAACACCATTAACCTGTCCGCTTAATTCGTTCGCTGCCAGATTAACATCCAATGATTTCCAATCTAACCATGTTAGGCCTTCTAGCTGGCTAGCTGCTCTTATGTCACCCGTCAAATCAATCTCATCAGTGGGTGTAGCTAATAGTAGTTGGGTATTCTGGGTCACTAACCGAAGGTGCTTATTGGCTTGATAATCTAACCAATATTGACCACCCAAGCGTAAACGGTCTAGATAAAAGGAAGATTCTGGGGGAGCCAATAATGATAACCAAGGTGCTAGCTCCAAACCATTACTGCGCACATAGATTTGTGCACGCTGAATTGCTTCGTTAGATGGATGACCTATTATTTGGTTAGTTTTAAGGTCAAGAATAACTTCGGTTTCTAAATCAGAATCTTGTCGTTTAGTATCGGCTGTACTATGCAGAGATAAGGTAATTCTAGTTAGATCTAGGCCCGTGTCTTCTGCCACATGAACCTGTGCGTTTAGCTTAGGAAAAGTAAATGGCTGGCCTTGATTAGGGTTCAAGGTAAAGCTAACGTCATTTAGTAACAACTGAGGCACCCTAGCTGCTACTGCCAACAACAGCTGGGGAACGGATTGAGAACTACTTTCTTTAGTAGCTTGAGGGCCCCAAGTACCGTCACTTTCCTGTCCAATATTAATGGCTAAGCCAGTAGCTTGAACATGGGATAAGCGTAGCATCTGCTCGTTCAAGGATCCCAACAAGTCGATACCCAAGGCTAAATGAGTGATGGTTAAACCACCTAAGTCTTCAATGCCTGTTAAACTTAGCTGTAAGCGAGTACCTTCTAACTTAAATTGAAAAGACTTTAACTTTAGCTCTTGACCGATAGCCTTACTTACTTCGCCTTCAACCCATTGATGATAGAACTTGTGGTCATCAACACCCAAGCGAAGCCAAGATAAACTTACTGCCATCAACAATAGCAGTACGCAAACGCAAGCCATTAACCACTGGCTTATTTTAATGATCATTAACGCAACACCACATCATATTGTTCGCTAACATACATAGGTTCTACGCGTAACGATATAGACTTTCCTATGAACTGTTCTAGCTCCGCTAAACGGTGTGCTTCTTCATCTAGAAGTTGATCGATAACTGCTTGTGAAGCAAGCACCAAATAGGTCTTAGTGTCATAAGCTCTATGAGCGCGTAGGATTTCTCGAAATATTTCGTAACAAACGGTTTCTGGGGTTTTATTGCTACCCGTTCCCTCACACGAAGAGCAAGGTTCGCATAACAGCTGCTCTAAGCTTTCACGCGTGCGTTTGCGTGTCATTTGGATCAAGCCTAAATCTGACACGGGTAACACTTTAGTTTTAACGTGATCTTTAGCTAACGCATTGTCTAACGTACGAGCCACTTGGCGTTGATGCTCTAAATCTTGCATGTCGATGAAATCTAAAATAATAATGCCGCCAAGATTTCGTAACCGCAGCTGCCTACCTATGGCTGTTGCAGCTTCTAGATTAGTCTTAAATATGGTCTCTTCTAGGTTACGATGCCCTACATAAGCCCCAGTATTTACATCTACTGTGGTCATCGCTTCAGTTTGATCAATAATGATATAACCGCCAGATTTTAACGGCACTTTTCGACCAAGGGCTTTTTGAATTTCGTCTTCTACGTTATATAAATCAAAAATAGGTCGTCCGCCAGGGTAGTGCTCTAACTTGGAGGCCATATCTGGCACTAATTGCTCTACAAATTCGGACACTTTTTGATAGGTTTCTTTAGAGTCGATCCGAATCTTTTCGATCTGCGGGTGGGCAATATCGCGCAAGGTACGAAGCGCTAAGGATAGATCTTGATAGATCATTTGAGGGGCTTTGCCTGAGGCAATCTTTTTGCTTACCTGACGCCATAGGCGCCGCAGGAAATCGACATCCTGATGTAAAGCTTGCACATCAACACCTTCTGCTACAGTGCGAACGATGACACCCTCTTTAGAGAATTCCGACTTACTGGGTTTAGAGGAATCTTTCAACTCTGTAGGCTCAGCTAAGTAGCCCTCTAAACAGCTTTTAAGGCGCTGCTTTTCATTTTCATCTTCAATGCGTTGAGAGATGCCTACATGATCACTTCCAGGCAAATAAACTAAGTAACGTGACGGAATAGAAATTTGGGTAGTAAGGCGGGCACCTTTAGTTCCGATGGGGTCTTTTAGCACTTGCACCAGCAAGCTTTGGCCTTCTCTTACTAGTCGTGCAATATCATCGGAATCTGGTTGGCCATTTTGTGGCTCAACATCAGCCACATGAATAAAGCCTGCGCGCTCTAAGCCAATCTCTATAAATGCAGCCTGCATACCAGGTAAAACACGAACCACCTTACCCAAATAGATATTGCCCACAATGCCACGATGGTCATTTCGTTCTAAATGAACCTCTTGCAACATGCCATTTTCAATCACCGCCACTCGAGTTTCCATAGGGCTGAAATTGATGAGAATTTCTTCGTTCATTTTGAGGATCTGTCCTGTACTTTAAGCCACTTTAAACGCTCGACGAATGCCACGTAGCACAACAAATAACCACAACCAAAGTAAACCACTGATTGGCGCTGGTAATAAAAACCAAAGGCCACTGCTAGCGTTACTGCCGATACCTTGAAACCAATAGCTGATACATTGATTAATAGCCACCAAAAAAAACACCACAAAGGCTTGTTGCCAGGAACGATACATACGCAAACGACGATACATTAGCATAGAAAAAAAAGTCACTACTACCATGGCTAACGCGTTAACCCCGATATGATTTCCCTGTAAAAGATCGAGTAACAATCCTAATATGAACGCCCATCCTAACCCAAATCGATGAGGCAGGGCGATCACCCAGTAAAGGAATACTACTAACACCCACTCGGGCCAGCCCCATTGCACCCATTCAGGCATAGGTAGTGCACTTAACATAAAGGCCACGAGCAAGGTTACTATAGGCACCCACAAGTTATGAGATCTTGGAGCGATCATTAGTTGCCTTCCTGTTGAAATACGTTTTGCTGCTGTGGTGTTTCAATCAACAGTAGGTGGCGAGAGCGGTCCAGTTGTGCCGTAGGCTTAGCCAATACCTTAGCGAAGTCTTTGCCTGGCATATGTCGCACTTCGATCACACGCGCTACTGGATAACCTTTAGGAAAACGCAGCCCTAAACCCGAGCTCACTAATACATCACCTACTTCAATATCAGCCGTGTCAGAGAGATCTTGTAGCTCCAAATAATCATATTGCCCCAAGCCATACGCCACAGAACGTAAACTATTACGGTTCACCTGCACTGGGATAGCATGGTCTGCATCAGTAATTAATAATACTCTACTGGTAAAGGCAGAAGTGGACGTCACTTGCCCCATGACGCCAGTCGCATCAAGCACTGGCTGGCCTACAAAAGCGCCACTATTAAAACCATTATTAATAATCACCTGATGGATAAAAGGATCAGAATTAATACCAATGAGCTCAGTCACGATGACCTTTTCGTCTAACTGTTCGCTACTATTAAGTAAGTCTCGTAAACGGAAATTTTCTACAGTGAGTGCCGCTAGTTTCTGTACTCGCCGTTCGGCCAATAGAGTTTGGGCGCGTAATTGTTTATTTTCGGCAATTAGCTCATCACGCACCTGGAGCCTTTCATCCAACCAAGTCCATGAACGTTGAGGCACATCAACTAACCACTGCACTGGAGTCACAGCTAATGAGAGCCACGCACGAATCCGTTGCATTTGATCAAACTGGTAATCAGCAATAATTAAACTAATACTGATCAAACCGTAAATAATGAATTTTTTTACGGTAGACCGTCCCTTAAACAAAGGATCGATAACAAATCTCCTAGCAATCCAATCGCGCTAAAACAACTACGGCGGGCTGGCTTAAATATTGCTTAAGCCACCCCGCCGTAGTTGTATTCTTGATTGGGGCGGCTTAATCTCTAGCCAGCAAATCAAATGTATTATCATCAAGCATCTGTAACACCTTGCCACCACCACGTGCTACACAGGTCAATGGGTCTTCTGCAACGATCACCGGCAAGCCAGTTTCTTCACTTATCAAACGATCCAGGTCCCGAAGCAATGCACCACCACCGGTGAGTACAATGCCACTTTCTGCAATGTCAGAAGCCAGTTCTGGTGGAGAGCTCTCAAGGGCACTTTTAACAGACTGTACAATGGTAGATAACGGCTCTTGCAGAGCCTCCATTATTTCGTTGCAGTTAAGCGTAAAGCTACGTGGAATACCTTCAGCCAGGTTACGGCCTCTCACGTCAATCTCTAACAGTTCAGACCTTGGGTATGCCGTACCAATTTCTTGTTTAATACGCTCTGCTGTGGCCTCACCAATTAGGGAGCCATAGTTACGACGTACATAAGCGATAATGGCTTCGTCGAAACGGTCGCCACCTACACGTACAGACTCAGAATAAACCACACCATTTAAAGAGATGATAGCAATTTCAGTGGTGCCGCCACCGATATCCACTACCATAGAACCGCTAGCCTGCTCAACCGGCAAACCTGCACCAATGGCAGCCGCCATAGGTTCTTCTATTAAGTACACTTCCCGAGCGCCTGCGCCCATGGCCGATTCTTTAATAGCTCGACGCTCAACTTGAGTAGATTTGCACGGCACGCACACTAAAACTCGAGGGCTAGGTGTCATCCAACTATTTTCATGTACTTTATGGATAAAGTGCTGCAACATTTTTTCAGTCACATGGAAGTCTGCAATAACGCCATCTTTTAATGGACGAATAGCCGTAATATTACCCGGTGTACGGCCCAACATACGCTTGGCATCGGCTCCTACTGCAGCTACACTTTTTTGATTGCCGTGTGTACGAATAGCAACTACAGATGGCTCGTTAAGCACGATGTCTTTATCGCGCACATAAATTAGGGTATTTGCGGTGCCTAGATCAATGGACAGGTCACTAGAAAATAGGCCGCGGATTTTTTTAAACATTCTGATTTATTGACTCTAATCGGAGAATAATTGCGATCTACATAAACCGCTAGTAATAACTGTTAAATATTAACAATCAAGGGCCATTTGAGCAAGGTTAATCCGTTTTCCAACGGCTCAATTTATGCTAAATTAGATCCCTTTTTAGCTACTTATACGTTTGTTGCAAATTAACCCAAAGTTCTGCTTCAATTTAACAGCCTAATTTCAATACCAATATGAGTATTATTGAGCTAAAAAGTTCAAAAACTTACTCATGAAGATTAAATATAGCCTAAATAGAGAACATTATGGCCCTAGAAAACGCCGACATCGAAAAAATCGCCATTCTTGCTCGCTTGCAAGTAAGCAATAGCGAAACCAGCGATTACGCCAACAGCATTTCCAGCATTTTGTCCCTTATGGATCAAATGCAACAAGTCGATACCGATGGCGTAGAACCTCTGTCCAATCCTCACGATGCAACACAGCGCTTGCGTAAAGATGAAGTCACTTGCGACGACCAGCGTGAAGCCTTTATCGCTATAGCACCTGCTTCAGCAGACGGCTTGTACCTTGTACCTAAGGTACTTGATTAACGTATTTGATTAAAAAAGCGACAGCATAACCATGACCAATAAAACCCTAGTTCAAATTTCTAAGGATTTGGCCGCTGGAGAATACTCTAGCCGCGAAATCACTCAAGACATCATTGCAGATATTAAAGCCCGTGATTCTATCTACAACAGCTTTATTAGCGTGTCAGAAGACCTTGCATTAACCCAAGCCGATGCAGCTGATGCACGCTTTGCTGCTGGCACTCACGCCATGCTCACTGGCGTTCCCTTTGCCCATAAAGATCTATTTTGCACTAAAGGCCACGCTACTACTGCCGCCTCAAAGATGTTACAAGATTTTGTACCACCTTACGAATCTACAGTAGGCCAGCGCTTATTATCTGCAGGTGCCGTGTGTGTTGGCAAGACCAACATGGATGAATTTGCCATGGGTTCTTCTAACGAAAGCAGTTTTTTTGGTGCTGTTAAAAACCCTTGGGACTTAAATGCTGTACCAGGTGGGTCTTCTGGAGGATCTGCCGCCGCCGTAGCTGCTGGCCTTGTGCCAGCTGCCACAGGCACCGATACCGGCGGTTCAATTCGCCAACCGGCCTCTTTTTGTAACTTAACGGGTATTAAGCCAACTTATGGCCGTGTTTCTCGTTTTGGTATTATTGCTTATGCATCTAGCCTAGACCAAGCTGGGCCTATGTGCCAAACAGCTCACGACGCAGCCATTATGCTCAATGCTATGGCTGGTTTCGACGTGCAAGATTCCACCAGCGTACAACAAGATACACCCGACTTTACTGCCGATCTGAACCTACCCTTACATGGCTTAAAAGTTGGCCTACCCAAAGAGTTTTTTGGCCCAGGCCTAAACCCTCAAGTAGCAGAATGTATTATGGCCGCTGTAAAAGAAATAGAAGGCCTTGGCGCGCAAATTATTGATATTAGCCTACCTAATCTAGAGCTTTCTATTCCTGCATATTATGTTATCGCACCCTCCGAAGCCTCCTCTAACTTGAGCCGTTTTGACGGCGTTCGTTATGGTTACCGCTGCGACCAACCAACAGACTTGATGGACCTTTATTGCCGTACCCGTTCTGAAGGGTTCGGCACAGAAGTAAAGCGTCGTATCATGGTGGGTACTTATGCATTGTCTGAAGGTTATTACGATGCTTATTACGTTAAAGCACAGCGTATTCGCCGCTTAATTAAAGACGACTTTGCTCGCGCCCTATCTCAAGTAGACGTTATTATGGGCCCAGTAGCACCGACGCCCGCCTTTGACTTAGGTAGCAACACCAAAGACCCTGTGGCCATGTATTTAGAAGACATCTACACTTTGTCTGCCAATATGGCTGGTATCCCTGCTATGTCCACTCCAGCCGGCTTTGTAAATGGACGCCCAGTAGGGCTACATATTATGGGCAACTACTTTGCTGAAGCAAAGCTTTTGAACATTGCCCACCAGTATCAGCAAATTACTGACTGGCACCTGCAAACACCAACATCTAACGGCATGCCCGTATCTAATACAGAAAAGGGAGCTTAATTATGTCCTGGGAAATTGTAATTGGTTTAGAAATTCACGTTCAACTAGCCACAAAATCTAAATTGTTTTCTGGCGCTAAAGTAGGTTTTGGCGCAGAGCCTAATACTCAAACAACCTTGGTAGATTTAGGCATGCCTGGCGCATTGCCCGTATTCAACGAGGAAGCATTACGCATGGCCGTAACCTTCGGCACTGCAATTAATGCTGAAGTTTGCAAACACTCCGTATTTGCCCGTAAAAACTACTTCTATCCAGATTCACCAAAAGGCTACCAAACCAGCCAAATGGACCACCCTATTGTGGGCTTGGGACACTTAGACATTCAACTAGAAGATGGCAGCACCAAACGCATTGGTGTAACCCGCGCGCATCTTGAAGAAGACGCTGGGAAATCGTTGCACGAAGATTACGACGGCATGACCGGGATAGACCTTAACCGCTCGAGCACACCGTTGCTAGAAATCGTGTCAGAACCAGACATGAGAAGTGCCAAAGAAGCGGTAGCTTATATGCGTAAAATGCATGCTATCGTCACCACCATCGGAATTTCAGATGGCAACATGGCCGAAGGCTCTATGCGCTGCGACGCTAACGTGTCTATTCGTCCTACAGGCCAAGAAAAACTGGGCACCCGCGCCGAATTAAAGAACATCAACTCATTTAAATTTATCGAACGTGCCATCAACGTAGAAGTGCAACGACAGATAGATATTTTAGAAGATGGCGGCAAGATCGCACAGGAAACCCGCCTTTACGATTCCGATAAGAACGAAACTCGTCCTATGCGTAGCAAAGAAGAAGCCAACGATTACCGTTACTTCCCTTGCCCAGATTTATTACCAATCGAAATCGATGACGCCTACATTGAAGCTATTCGTCAAAGCTTACCAGAATTGCCGGACCAGCGTAGCGCACGATTTGTAAGTCAATTGGGCCTAAGTGAATATGACGCTGGGGTATTGTCTGCTAGCCGAGGTTTAGCTGATTATTTTGAAGAGGTGGTTACTGTGTGTAACGATGCCAAACTCAGTGCCAACTGGGTCACAGGCGAACTTGCTAAATACATGAACCAAAACAATATTGAAATTGATACCGCACCAGTGAGTGCAGCGCAACTGGGCCAACTGATAAGGCGTATCAAGGATGACACCATCAACGGCAAAGCGGCCAAAACGGTATTGGATGAACTGTGGAATCAAACCGGCGAAGTAGATGCCATTATAGATGCCAAAAGCCTTAAACAGGTGAGTGACATAGGTGCTATCGCAGCGATGGTAGACGATGTGATAGCGGCAAGCCCTAAGCAAGTTCAACAGTATGTTGATGCAGAAGTAGAAAAACGAGGAAAAATGCTAGGTTTCTTTATGGGCCAAGTAATGAAAGCTTCTAAGGGCTCTGCTAACCCTGGCCAAGTGAATGGCCTGCTTAAGGATAAGCTAGATGCACTCTGCTAGTTCAGGAGGGTCTGGGGAGAAGTATGGAAAATTCACCTTGATCGAAGCCAAAAGATCTAAAATGCTTCGGCTTCGATCAAGGTGACAATCAGCTAGCGCAGCAGGTGGGCTACTCTTCGTCAGCGAGAGCCAAATCTACCATCAAATCATCCGACAAACCTTCAAGAGCTTCTTGTAAGCTCTCCATGTCAAAATCCTTGGTTACTAGCAGCTGAGCCCCAGCAACGAACATGTCGCCACCAGACATTGATGCACTCACCACTTCAGTATCTAAGCTTTGCACGCTTACGCCTTGAACTACAAACACGTTAGACACTTCACGCATAATGCCAGGCTTGTCATGGCAGGTTAAGTCTAACCAGATAGTTTGATGGTTAGCATCGTCTATGGAATCCATACTCTCGTTTAAGGTAACGGCCATGCCATGATCACTTAATCCACGTAGATCTTTCTCTAGGTCTGGGATTACATTTTCATCAACATTAACCGTAAGAATACCGGCGAATTGGCCAGAAAGGTGCGCCATACTAGACTCTTCCCAGCTGGCTTCATGTTTATAAATGACTTCAGAAAGCATTTTAATAAGGCCTGGGCGGTCTGCACAAATGGCAGTAAGTACTAATGTTTTATTCATCTTCTGTCTCCAAGTTAAGCTTATGTAAGCATTTGAGCCACACGGGCTTTCAATAACTCTATAGCAGCAGGATTTTCTCCACCTTCAGGTACGATCAAATCCGCATGTTCACGGGATGGTGATACATGGTTAAAAAAACCGGGTCTCACGGTCGCTTGATACTGAGCTAAAACCGACTTCAAATCTCGGCCTCGCTCATTTACATCGCGCTCTAAGCGCCTAATCAAACAAACATCCAACGGCACATCCATAAAAATGCGCAGGTTAAACAAAGACCTTAGCCGCTCTTGTGTGAATAACAGAATACCTTCAACAATTAGCACCTTACAAGGGTTCATTGAAATTGTTTGGGATTCACGCAAATGTTCATAAAAACTATATACGGGCAGTTCAATGGATTGTCCCGCAATTAGCGTGGCCATATGCTGCGCCATCAATTCATGATCCATGGCGTCTGGGTGATCATAGTTAGTGAGATTACGCTGTGCTTTAGACAGGTTACGTTGATCTTTGTAGTAACTGTCTTCCGACATCATTACCACTTGATCTGAATCGAAACCTTCTATTACATTTTTAGCCAACAGACTTTTGCCTGATGCCGAAGCTCCAGCAATTCCAATAATAACCACACAAACTCCAACAAATATAGGTAATGTGCCATTATACTGTGCAGCTATGAATATACTACTTTTTAACGCTGATGAATTGTCTTCCATGGGACAAATTAAAATTAACGACCCTCGCCGCCAAACTCACCTTACTAACGTAATTAAGCCAAAGGTTGGCGATACTTTAAGAGTTGGCCAAATTAATGGGGCCATCGGCTTAGGCGAAGTAATCTCCCATAGCGAACACGAAACTCGGTTAGACATCACATTCAACCAAACTAGCCCAGAACCCCTTTCGCTAAAATTGTTACTTGCCGTGCCTAGGCCTAAAATGATGCGTAGGATATTACAAACCTGCGCCACCTTAGGGGTAAGCGAAATCACCTTATTAAATAGCGCGAAAGTGGAAAAAAGCTTTTGGCAAACGCCGTTCCTGCATCCTCAAAGCATATACGACAACTTACTTTTAGGCCTAGAACAAGCAGGCACTACACAGCTTCCTATAGTGCACAAGGCCGCGTTATTTAAACCCTATGTAGAAGACAGCCTCAACCACTGGGCAGGTAATAGCCGTCGACTTGTGGCTCATCCGCGTAATGCTCAGGCATGCCCTAATGCAAGCCAAGAGGCCACCACTTTGGCCATTGGCCCTGAAGGCGGCTTTACCGACTATGAAGTAGACAAATTAGCCGAACAAGAATTTATACCCTTCTCCCTAGGCCCGCGTATTATGCGTGTAGAAACTGTAATTCCTGTGGCTATTTCGAGACTCTGTGCCTTATGAAATCAGCAAACCAACGTTTCGCTGGGCGCTATCGCCCACCAGGTCCTAAACGTTCGCCTCTAATCACTCCAGAAGGAGCGGCAGCCCTTAAATATGAGTTACATAACCTGTGGAGTAACAAGCGCCCTGTAATTACTCAAGCGGTACGAGAAGCCGCCGCCTTAGGTGATCGTTCCGAAAATGCCGAATACATTTATGGCAAAAAAATGCTTCGTGAAATGGACAGCCGCATTCTTTACTTACAAAGGCGCCTTGATCACATTAAGGTAGTTGATGGTTTACCCGCAGACCCAAAGAAAGTTTATTTTGGTGCTTGGGTTACCCTGATAGATGACGATGACAATGAACGACGTTATCGCATTGTGGGCCCAGATGAACTTAACCCTAGCTCGGGTTACATCAGTATAGACTCGCCTCTTGCCCTAGCGCTCATTGGTAAGCAGCTGGATGATAGAGTAGAGCTCAACGACTTAGACAAAGGCTACGACATTATGGCCATCGAGTATTTAGGCGATCAGGTTTAGGCGCTTTTTTTAAGTGCTAGGGCCTAGTTAATGAATAGCGCCGCAGCTACTAATGAATAGCGCCGCAGCTGCTAATGAATAGTACCGCGCCGGTAAGAAAATGTAGCCGCAATTAAGGCATAACACACAGACAAGGCCATAGTGATTTTAATCACTAACAAGAGCTGCGGGTAAAGCTCTGAGGTGATCGCAGCGCCACCCATGGTGACGCTAAATAGTGTCATTACCACAGCAGAGCTCACCATATTACCCATTGTACGAGCCAAATTAAGTAGCGCCGCCGCAATGCTCAATTTATCTGCCGGCACCGAACCAATAGCAGCGTTATTATTGGGCGAGGAAAAAAAACCAAAACCCAAACCCAAAAACACTAGTGCCAACATTACGTAGTTTAACGAAGTGTGCATATCCAGCCTAAACAACATGGCGTAGCCAATGACAAATAACAAGCAACCAAAAGTGGACAGAACCCTAGGCTCAAATCGATCTGACAAACGTCCCGTGATGGGTGCTAACACCATCATAATTAGAGTTTGAATCAATACTATTTTACCCGCTTCACTAGGGCTAAGCTCATGAATGTATTGCAAATACAAACTAAGTAAAAACACCATGGAAAAGCTAGAACCGTAAATAAAGAATGCCGATAACAAAGAACGGTTAAAAATGCGATTAGCCCGTAATGCTGAGAGCCGTATTAAAGGCGATTCTATTTTCGACTGGTGCCACACAAACAGACCCAACAAAACCAGTCCAAATATAGCTAACAGTGCAAATCGCCAATCAGTTAAGCGCGACAAACCCATCATAAACGCGCTCACCCAAGCAGCAAAAATCAAACTGCCTTGCCAATCAAACTTCTCCCTATCCTCTGATTTCCAATCACCTTTCACATAGGCCAGCAACACCACTACACACAATACTAAGATTGGAATAGGCGCCCAAAACACACTTTTCCAACCCCAGTGTTCAGTTAGCCAGCCACCCACTAAAGGCCCTAGGGTAAGCCCTAGATACACCGAGGATGCAGCAACACCTAGCGCTTGACCACGATTTGAGTTGGCGTACACCACTCCTATAATAGCCATACTGGTGCCATACACCATAGCGCTAGAGATGCCTTGAGCCACTCGAATGAGTAGCAATGAACCGATAGATTGTGGCAACAGAACACACAAAGAAGACAAGGTAAATAACACCATACCGGTGACAAACATCCGCTTACGGCCAACGATATCTGCGACACGGCCTATGGGCAATAAAAACACCACATTGCCCCATAACATGGCCACAGGTATCCAACTTACTGCCAGAGCACTAGCCTGCAAATCCTCAGCAATACGAGGCACTGCAATATTTACTGCAGAAAGGGCTAGAGAGCATATCATCATTACCAAACCCACACTCACCAGCGCCATGCGTCTGGCGCTAGGTGTTTGATCATAATAGGATTGTAGTTGTATAGTGTTCATGTTTGCCATTAGAGGCCTTGCATAATACGAGTTATTTCAGCCATTTTATCTTGGCATTCGTATTGTGTAAAAGCCTCTACTATACTCACTTATTAAATGGGAACCTAGAGTCATTTTTTATGGGCCAACAAGATCAACAAAACCATCAATCTGGCAGTTCTATCAAGGTAGATATTCTGCAAGACTTGAACTGGTTAATGCAAAGCCAACCCCTTATGCTAGCTACGTCAGATGTAGCCATATTTAGGCCTCAAGACATAGACGAGGCTCTTACCTACCTGCCCACCAACCCTCCCACCTGCATCTCTAGCTGCACATACACCTACCCTGCTCAGCCTGCTTATCGCTTGGGAAAACATTTTGAAGATTGTGTAAATCATTTATTTGAGTCCTCCACAGCTAATAACATTATTGCCAGAAATATTGTGATCCAAACCTCTGAACGCACAATTGGGGAATTAGATCTGATCTACCAAGACAGCTCTTCAGAAACAATCCATTTAGAACTCGCTATAAAATTTTATTTACTGAAGAAAAGAGGCACACAACTAACCGACTTTATTGGCCCTGCAGGGCACGACCGCCTTGATCTTAAATGGGACCGATTGCGCCAACACCAGTTACCATTAAGTAAAACCTCACAAGTGACAGATTTTTTGCAGCAACGAAGCATATCTCTGCCAACACGCCGACAACTACTACTAACCGGAATACTTTTCTATGCCTATGAAAACTGGCAATCTACCATCGTTGAAGGCATTGGCCTTAATCCACAACATCAACGGGGTTGGTGGTTAGAGCATAATGAACTAGCACAGCTAGAAACCACTTCTCAGCAACAAAGAGGGTTTATTATTTTACCCAAATGGCACTGGATAGGTGGGCCAAGACACTACAACGAACCCCAGCTCATAGATTATAACGAGCTCATATTACGCACCACTGCAGACCTTTGGCCCAATATGGTATTAATGTACGAACGCGCTCATGCCAATGAACCGTGGGCGTGTAAAAGTCGCGGTCTGATATTGGCTACGCAGTAGCCTTATACTAGCCACAAGCATCGAGCAGGGTAAGTCTTCAGCTTTAGCGGCTGATTCTGAACAGCATAAAATCAACATAGAGACTGCAGTATGTTCTCATTCAGTTTACCTGCCATAGTGGCGATAGAGTACATATTCTTACATCTTAAGGTGGTGCATTTCTACCAATCCTAACAGCGTTCTAGCAGTCTATGTTCCCTTATCTTTTGCTTACTCAATTTCCCAATAATATAAACAACCGTAACACTATAATCCTACAAACTCATCAGTCACAGGCATAGAAAACAATCTATAGATTCAAAATTACCGTTCACCTAAGGACCTAGACAAAGTCTTTATAATTGGCTTAGTCAGATATGAAAGCACTGTTCTTTTCCTCGCCTTAATCTCAACGCTAGCCGTCATACCCGGTCTAATAACAATCGACTCCGCAGACTTACCAATAAACTCAGACTCCTTAATATTAACGAGAACACGATAATACGCCTCCTCACCTTCCACCGTTTTCTCTTTTATCGTATCCGCACTAATATATTGAACATCACCATTCATTGCCCCAAAAATAGACGAATCATATGCTTCCAAATTGACTCTAGCTCTTTGCCTCAGTGCTATAAACGCTATATCTGCCGGACTGACCTTTACTTCAGCAATTAAATCGCCTCCAGTAGGAAATATTTCGAGCACTGTATCGCCAGCGCGAAGTACCCCACCAAGTGTCGTAACAAGAATATCTTTGACAACACCATCTTCAGGCGATGATAGATCAGTATGTGCCAAAAGTTGCACTCGCTCATTTAATTGTTCTTTCTCAGTATCGAGTTCTTCCTGAACTTTTGTCATTTCAGCTAATGCATCTTGTAAATAATTGTTTTTATTATTGATTATTTTTGCTTCTATTTCAGCGACCTCACGCTTTAGCCCAAGCACTTCTGCCCGACTTACATCGCCATTTTCTTGTAACTCCAAATTCATATCCAGCACTTCTTGTGCTAGAGACATCATTTTAGCCAACGATCCTAAATCTTCATTTAACGCTTGTTGCCGCTTGTTAAACAGGTCAGTTTGATTTTTAATATAGTCTTCATACTTAAATAGATCTTCAGAGAACACTAGTTCCATACCATAAACCTCAGAACGAAGCCGTGTTAATGTGATTTTAAGCGCAGCCACTTTAGCACTCCCCTCTTCAACAGAAGCAATCGCTCTCTTTTTTTCAAGAACAGCAAGTAATTGTCCTTTTTTAACGATATCACCTTCGCGAACCAACAGTTCAGTGAGAACACCACCATCAGGCGCTTGAACAATTTGCGTTCTCTTCGCCGCAATAATCTCACCAGAAGCCCGAGTTACTTGATCTATTTCGGATACCGATGACCAATAAAGCAACACTAACAGCCCCAAAATAGCCACAATTAAAGTCCAGCGAGAACGGGTAGGGTAACCACTATAATTAATACGCTCAAAGTCATTTACAATAATATCAGCCACTGCTTAACCCCC
>JAWUYU010000042.1:0-12678 GCA_034110645.1 Pseudomonadales bacterium | reverse complement strand
CCAAGACTTAATTGACGTTTTTGGTGACAAAGGCAGTGAGCGTGCTAACTTAAAAGCATATCAATACATTGATGTAATCGCCATTATGACTGACACAGACAATAGTAAAAAGTCGGCAGAATCTTATTATGGTGATATCGTGTTTAGTCAGATGTAGCGCGTTGAACAAAAACATCATATGGGGGAGCAACGGTAGAAGTTCAGAATTTGCTCCGAACGATCACTGCTCGGTTCGAAGCTTCTTGCCTGTATCGGATGCTGTACTCACCGCACCGAAGGTCAACATAAGGTCTCTGTAATCAATGAAATCTTCTATTAGCATGCTGGTTTCAAGGTTTCCTTGCAGGCTATTTTACTGGGCATAATTTCTCATGGTCGGTTCCCAAAGATTCCAGCCAATCAGTCATGACTTCATTATTTACCGCTTCTCCAGTTTCTTGGTATTCCTCCCAACGCGTCATTGTCAGCTCATTTTAACGCAGCTTACCCCCTTTCTCTGCGGCCTTGAGTTGGGGGCATGACTTCGTCGGCAATGTGCCCGCTGCGATTATAACCTAACTCACTCGGTAACAAGGCTCGTAAACCTTGCTACCGGGAAGTTTCATACGATCCTGCGCTACAAAGCTTTGTAATAATACATCTAACTTATTAAGCATTTCAGCTTCTGCTTTAAGTTCGTAAGGGCCGTGCAAGCGTATTTGTTCCAACCCAAACGTCTTCACATTACCTGCCACAATACCACTCATAGCTTTGCGTAAATTACTCGCTAGTGTTGCTGTGGGTAGGCTCGATTCTAGCTTCAAGTTGGCCATGTTTGCGTGAGTGGGGATAAAAGGACGCTGAAAGTCTTCTTCAATGTGTAGCTGCCAATTATAATGGTAGGCGTCACCCACTTTTTGTCGGTGTTCTACCACCTCTTCCATTTGGGATTTTATTGCGATGGCTACAGCCTGTGGGTTTTCAATAATGATTTGATATTTGGCTTGTGCTTTTTCCCCAAGAGTAGCGCCGATAAATGCATCAATTTGTTCAAAGTATGCTTTTGAACTAGTAGGGCCAGTAAAGATTAACGGCACTTTGATATGATCATTCTTTGGGTGTACTAGTATGCCTAGTAAATACAAAATTTCTTCTGCAGTGCCTACACCTCCAGGAAACACGATAAAAGCGTGGCCTAGTCTAACAAAGGCTTCAAGCCGTTTTTCTATGTCGGGCATAATGATTAATTCATTAACCATCGGGTTAGGAGACTCGGCTGCAATAATGCCAGGTTCGGTAATGCCAATATACCGATAATCATGACAACGTTGCTTAGCATGAGCTATATGGGCGCCTTTCATAGGGCCTTTCATAGCGCCTGGGCCGCAGCCTGTGCAAATGTCATAGCCTCTCAAGCCTAAGTCGTAGCCCACTTTTTTTGTGTAGTCGTATTCAATGGGCTTGATGGAGTGTCCGCCCCAGCAAACTACGATGTTGGGTTTGCGTCTGGGCGCTAAGGCCTGGGCATGACGCAATATTTGAAACACTAATGCTGTGAGTTCAGTGCCTGTATGGGGCTGTTCATCAGACAGCAAGTTGTTACTTAGGTAGATAATGTCTCGTAATACTGAATAGAGATTTTCCTTAATACCTAGAATGATTTCGCCATCCACAAAAGCACTAATTGGCGCATTTTTGAGTTGAAGTAACACGCCACGGGTTTGTGGTACCACATCTACATCAAATTTTTCATTGCGTTGCAATAGCGCCTCAATGTCATCTTCTTCAATGCCGCAGTTGAGAACGGCAAGGCAGCATTGCCTAAATAGCTCGTGCAAACCCGTAGAGGCCGATTTGTGCAGTTGTTTGATCTCTTCTAGGGTAAGTATGTCTAAACTGCCTTGGGGCGAAATTAGGGCGTTAATGGTGCGCATATAGTTCCTTTGCTGTGCTCGCGTTGTATGTTTGTATTGTTTTGCGTGCTTGAGCGGTTAGCATAGCAGAGATGAATTCAAACGGGAGGGCTTTTAAAACAAACATTTGGGCCCATCAATAGATTATCTGAAAAATACATTACAAAAGCAGGGCCCATGAGCGAAGAATCAAATAAACAAGAATGGAAAGTAATTGGTCAATTGGTATCGAGCATTCAGGTGGAGCAACGTCGGTCTAGGCGCTGGGGTATCTTTTTTAAGAGTTTAACCTTCGCTTTTTTGTTTAGTGTGCTTGCTATTGTTATGTCTGGAGATGATATTGAAAGTTTGTCAGAAGCACAGGATCATGTCGCCGTGATTGATGTTTTTGGGCCTATTATGGCAGGCGCTGAGGCAAGTTCAGAACGTTTGTTACCTGCGTTGGCTGACGCTTTTGCAGCACCTAATGCTAAGGCTATAATGCTTAATATTAATAGCCCTGGTGGTAGCCCTGTACAAGCAGGTATTTTATTTGATGAATTACAGTTGCTTAAACAAGCTCACCCAAAAAAGCCGCTGTACGCAGTAATCGGTGATGTGGGAGCCTCTGGTGCTTATTACATTGCGGCGGCGGCAGATTATATTTATGCCGATAAGGCCAGTACAGTGGGTTCAATAGGGGTTATTGGTAGCGGCTTCGGCTTTGATCAGTTGATCGCTAAGTTAGGCATTGAGCGCCGTACATACACAGCTGGTGGAAATAAAGATTTTCTAGACCCTTTTTTACCAGAAAAAGCGCAACAAAAAGTAATGTTTCAATCTTTGCTGGATCAAATTCATCAGCAATTTATTTCCCAGGTAGAAATAGGCAGGGGAGATAGGCTTGTTCATAATGAAAAGTTGTATTCTGGTGCTGTATGGCATGGAGCGCGTGCTCTTGAGCTAGGTTTAGTAGATGGCTTGGGTAGTTTGCATAGCGTAGCAAGGGATCAGATTGGAGTAGCTAATATGTTGTGGTATTCACCTGAAAAATCTCCCTTTGAAGAAGTAATTGACAAATTGGGGGCGCAAACAAAAACTGCTATCACTTGGGGCTTAAACCAAAGCTTGGTGATACACTAAGCCCTTGATAAGCGTAAAAATTCCGCTATTTTGCCAAAAGCTGTAGAAAAGCCATCAATAAAGTGCATATATTTTACTTTTAATGGAATTATTCTTTGACATAAGGAAGTTACATGAATATCATATCGCGCCATGTTTAAGACAGAATTACCTCGTTTTTTAGATCCGCGCAAGTTATGCGATGGTCAGCAAACCATTACCGGATACGTTGAATTATCGGCGTTAACTGGTTTTTGTAGCTACCTTCAGTCGGATCAAGGCCAGGTGAGTGTGGAGTTGCATTTTTCCCGTGATAACGCCCATAGGCCGATTATTACGGGTAAATCTTCCATAAAAAACGTACAAATTAGCTGTCAGCGCTGTTTAGATGCCATTAGCATTGATATAATGGGCGACATGAACGTGGCTATAGTGCTTAACGAAGAGCAAGCTGAAAAACTTCCGGCTGAATATGACCCTTGGTTGTTGGAAGATAAGAAGCTTGATATGCGTGAAGTGATTGACCACGAGATGATTTTGAACATACCCATTGTGGCGTATCATTCAGACTGTAAAGTTGCAACTGAATATGGCCACAAAGAAACCGCGCAGGAAAAGCCAAATCCTTTTGAGGGATTACAGGCTTTACTGCAAAAAGATTAGTTTACCAATTAGGAGTTTTTAGTCATGGCTGTACAAAAGAGCAAAGTAACCCGTTCCAGGCGTGGGCAGCGTCGTTCACATGATGCATTGGAAGTAGCTACTCTGTCAGTAGATTCTACCACTGGTGAAACTCACCGTCGTCACCCTGTAACTGCCGATGGCTTTTACAAAGGCCGTCAGGTAGTTAACCAAGACGCCGAGTAATTTGTCGCCGTATTACACCCTAGCACTTGATGCTATGGGTGGGGATTTAGGTCCCAGTACCAGCCTCGAGGCGGCATTAGCTAGCCTCGAGAGCCACCCCCGCTTAACCCTTTACTGGGTTGGTCCTCAGGCTATACTTGCACCATTAATGGCTGCAGTTACTGAGAAACAAGCGCCGCTCTTGCAGCGATTACACTTTATTGATGCACCCCAAGTTGTTGAAAAAACTGATGACTTAATGGTTATTTTGCGTCAAAAACAAAATTCTTCTATGTATATTGCCTTAGCCTTAGTGGCCGAAGGTAAAGCTAACGCTTGTATTAGTGGTGGTAGCTCAGCTGCATTAATGGCACTCAGTCGTCATCTTATTAAAATGTTACCAGGCTACGAAAGGCCCGCCTTTGCCAGCCATATTCCCACATCCAAAGGCATGTGTTTATTGCTGGATATTGGCGCTAACCTTAGCTCTACAGGTCAACAGCTGTACCAGTTTGGTCAGTTAGGGCAGGCTTTAGAAGCCAGCTTGCAACAAAACCCTAACGTAAGTGTAAAGCTACTCAACATAGCTACTGAATCAGGTACTGGGCAAGCACAAGTACAGGCGGCTGATACCCTACTAGAAGCAGACCCTAAACTTAATTACTTGGGCTACATAGAGCCTCAAGAAGTGTTTGATGGTCAGGCTAAAGTGGTTGTTTGTGATGGCTATGCTGGCAATATTTTGATTAAATCAGGCGAAGGGGTTAGCAATATGCTGGCTCGCAGTTTTATGGCTAATTTAACAAGCAGTGATTTAACGCCACCTCAAATAGAAAAGATTATGCAAGCGTGGCAGTTTCAGTTCGACCCAGATCGACTCAATGGCGCGTTTTTATTAGGCTTGCAGGGATTGGTTGTTAAATCTCATAGCTACGCCAATGCTACCGCTTTGCGTTATGCCATTGAGGCAACACAAAAATATGTTGAAATGCAGGTTGCAAGGCGCCTGCAGGACGGCCATTAAACTTACAACTATATTATATCAAATTTAGAAAAAGGTACCATAATGAGCGCTAATACTGCATTTGTATTCCCTGGACAAGGCTCCCAGAACATTGGCATGTTGGCCGAGCTAGGTGCTGAGCATCCTATTGTGATGGAAACCTTTGCCCAAGCTAGTGAAGTTTTAGGCTATGACTTATGGAAATTGGTGCAGCATGATGAAGACGGCCAACTAAACCAAACACACATTACTCAACCTGCACTACTTACTGCTAGTGTAGCTTTGTGGCGTTTATGGTTACAGCAAGGTGGCTTAATGCCAAGCGTGTTGGCTGGCCACAGCTTAGGTGAGTACTCAGCGCTAGTCTGTGCTGGAGCGTTAGAGTTTACTGATTCTGTACGACTAGTAGAGGCCCGAGGGCAGTTTATGCAAGCTGCTGTACCTCCAGGAGAGGGCGCAATGGCTGCGATTATCGGCATGGACGATGATGCTATAGCCATAGCCTGTGAAGCTAGTGCTCAGGGGCAAGTTGTAGCGCCAGTGAACTATAATTCGCCAGGGCAGGTGGTTATTGCGGGATCAAAGGCTGCAGTAGAGCGGGCTATGGTTGCCTGTAAAGAGGCGGGTGCAAAGCGCGCCTTACCTTTACCTGTAAGCGTACCGTCTCATTGTGCACTAATGCTACCTGCAGCAGACAAGTTGCGTACAATGCTTGCAGGTATGACGGTTAAAGTTCCTACAGTATCTGTGGTGCAGAATGTAGATGCTAAAGTTGCTCATTCTGCTGAGGCTATTGTTAACAACCTTGTGGCGCAATTACATCAGCCAGTATTGTGGACCCAATGTGTAGAGTCTATTGCAGCTAGTGGTGTAGAGCTTGTGGTAGAATGTGGGCCAGGTAAAGTTTTGAATGGTTTA
Organism: Pseudomonadales bacterium; assembly: GCA_034110645.1. Classification (GTDB taxonomy): domain Bacteria; phylum Pseudomonadota; class Gammaproteobacteria; order Pseudomonadales; family Balneatricaceae; genus Njordibacter. Next base: position 6,918 of record JAWUYU010000042.1, on the reverse strand, counting down.
ACAAAGCGTATAAACAAGACGTTACAAACGGCGTCCATTAATGATGCTGCGTCATTTGCAGCCACACTAGAACACTAAGACGGATTAAATTATGTTGGCAATTGACGGCAAGATAGCACTAGTTACAGGCGCAACTCGCGGTATTGGTAAAGCTATTGCACTACAGCTCGCCTCTCAAGGTGCAATCGTTATAGGTACTGCTACTTCTGAATCAGGAGCTCAAGCTATCACTGCAGCGCTCACAGAAGTGGGTAACGCTGGTACAGGCATGATACTTAACGTATCAGACTCTGATTCAGTAGCCGACACGCTTAAAGCCATCGTTGAAGCTTATGGTGCACCCGCTATATTGGTTAATAACGCAGGCATTACTCGTGATAATTTATTAATGCGCATGAAAAGTGACGAGTGGGACGATGTAGTTAACACCAACATGAGTTCTATTTTCCGTATGTCTAAAGGCTGCTTGCGCGGCATGACCAAAGCTCGCTGGGGTCGTGTTATTAACATTAGCTCTGTAGTGGGCTCCATGGGTAACATGGGCCAGGCTAACTATGCAGCCGCTAAAGCGGGTGTAGAGGGGTTTAGTCGAGCTATGGCTCGAGAAGTAGCATCACGTAATATTACGGTTAATTCCATCGCCCCTGGCTTTATTGCTACGGACATGACCGACGCATTAGGAGATGAGCAAAAAGACACGCTACGCAAACAAATTCCATTGCAGCGTTTAGGTGCGCCAGAAGACATTGCTCAGCTGGTTGGATTCTTGGCAAGCGATGCGGGTGCATACATTACTGGCGAAACAATTCACGTCAATGGTGGTATGTACATGAGCTAAACCTTCGGGTTTAGCATTTAGCGCTACTTTTAACGTTATTCTGTAACTTTGTGTGACACATATTAGTCTTTTAAGGTTGCTTTTTTGGCTGATTTGTAGATAATAGCTTCACTCTGTAATGAGTAGAAAATAGAGCTATGTAGCGGAATTCTCCGCCCACTGTTTTCTAGGACATTAGTTAGCATCCTTTATATGTTAACGACGTATAAGAACCCATTAGGAAAAACTATGAGTATTGTAGATCGCGTTAAAAAAATTGTTGCTGAACAACTAGGTGTTAAAGCAGACGAAGTGACTAACACAGCTTCTTTCGTTGATGACCTTGGCGCAGATTCTTTGGACACTGTAGAGCTAGTAATGGCTTTGGAAGAAGAATTCGAAACAGAAATTCCAGATGAAGAAGCTGAGAAAATTACCACTGTTCAAGCTGCAATCGACTACGTTAATGCTAACCAATAAGTTAGCTTAGTTTTTGCACTTCGAATTGAAATCAGAAAAGCCGCACCACTTGGTGCGGCTTTTCTGCGTCTATATCTTTTAAAACATCTGTTTGATGGTAAAAACTGCCATAATAGAAGCATACTTACGTAAACTTGCGTAGGTTACATTGAAAGGAGATTCAAATGAGTCGTAAGCGCGTTGTAGTAACTGGCATGGGTATGTTGAGCCCTGTTGGTAACACCATGGACGAAACTTGGAGCAACATACTTGCTGCAAAAAGTGGTGTGGCAAGTATTACTCATTTTGATACTGAAGGTTTTGGTACGCACTTTTCTGCTGGTATAAAAGACTTTGACCTTAGTAACTACTTGCCACCAAAAGAAGGCAAGAAGATGGATTTGTTTATTCAATATGGCATGGCTGCAGGTATCCAAGCAATTAAGGATGCGAATCTAGAAATAACTGACGAAAATGCAGACCGCATTGGTGTTGCTATTGGTTCTGGCATTGGTGGTTTACCTTTAATTGAAAAGTGTCATGATGCCCTTAAAAAAGGTGGTCCTCGACGCATTTCTCCATTCTTTGTGCCTGGCAGTATCATCAATATGATTTCCGGTAACCTGTCTATTATGTATGGGTTACGTGGCCCTAATATTGCCATTACCACAGCTTGTACCACAGGCACTCATAATATTGGTGCCTCTGCACGTATGATTGCTTATGGCGACGCTGATGTGATGGTTTGTGGTGGTGCCGAAATGGCTACCACACCATTAGGCTTAGGTGGTTTTGGTGCAGCTCGCGCATTATCAACTCGCAATGATGATCCTTTAGCGGCAAGTCGCCCATGGGATGCAGACCGTGACGGTTTTGTATTAGGTGATGGTGCAGGCGTGATGGTACTAGAAGAGTACGAATCTGCTAAAGCTCGTGGTGCTAGAATTTACGCTGAACTTACCGGCTTTGGTATGAGTGGAGATGCACATCACATGACCTCACCACCAGAAGACGGCCGTGGTGCTGCTGCATCTATGCGTAACGCCATGAAAGATGCAGGTTTGAACGGTGAAGATATCCAATATATCAATGCCCATGGTACGTCTACGCCAGCTGGAGATATTGCCGAATCTAATGCTGCTAAATTGGTGTTAGGTACCGCTTCAGAAAATGTGCGTATGAGCTCAACCAAATCTATGATTGGACACTTACTTGGCGCAGCAGGTGCTGTAGAAGCTATTTTTTCAGTGTTGGCTATTCGTGACCAAGTTGCACCACCTACAATTAACTTAGATAATCCTTCAGTAGGATGTGACCTTAACTATGTGCCTCACCAGCCACAAGAAGCGCATATACACTCAGCGATGTCTAACTCATTTGGTTTTGGCGGCACAAACGGCACTTTGATTTTCTCTCGTATTTAACCCATAAATAAGGCTGGCGCTATGGATGCTACAACCCTGGTTAATGGCCAGCCTTCAAATACGTTAGATGTTAGTGATCGTGGTTTGGCTTATGGCGATGGAGTGTTTGAAACCATTGCTTTAAGCCAAGGCCAAGTGCAATTGTGGCACCATCACAAGCAGCGCTTAATCACTGGCCTCATAACCTTAGGAATCGTCTCTGATGAAGCGTCTGCCTTAATCCTCATCAGCTCTATAGTTGCCGATATTAAAGCTGCATACCTCTTATTTCCTCACCCTCAAGGGGTGATCAAAATCATTGTCACTCGCGGCAGTGGGGGACGTGGGTATAGGGCTCCAAATTTACCTCTACCTAATCGTATTGTTTCTATCATGCCTTGGCCATCGGGTCGCAGTCACCTTTCTTCTGGCGGGGTGCGTGTACGTATATGCCAACATCGCTGGTCAACTAATACAGCTTTAGCGGGCGTTAAACATCTAAACCGGTTAGATCAAGTGATGGCCCGCAATGAGTGGAATGATGACAATATCCACGAAGGCATTATGCTTAACCAGGTCGGTGGTGTGATTTCAGGTGTAATGAGTACTTTATTCATCGAAATTGATGGTGCACTCATCACTCCTAAGCTGGATCAATGTGGTATTAACGGTACTATGGCCCAAGTAGTGCATGTAATAGCTAATCAATTTGGTATACCCCTAGTTCAGCAAGAAGTGACTTTAGAAATGCTACTTTATGCTGATGCGGTCTTTGTTACCAACAGCCTTAATGGTATTTGGCCTGTCGTAGAGCTGGTATCTGAGACGCCTAATAATGATCCAACTGAATGGCCAATATCTGCACTTACCAAAAAATTTCAAGAAGCCCTTACGCAAAAACTGTCTGAGCAATTAGCAGTGGGTGATCTATGCTAAAGAAAGCATGGTTTTGGGTACTTATAGTCAGCATTTTAGTGATTTTTTTACTCACCTACGGTGCAATACGACAAGTGCAAGTATGGCTATATGAACCATTGCCACTATCAGAGCCCACTTTAGTCACTATTACTACTGGTTCGGGGTTAGGCGCTATTAGTAATAAACTCTACAATGCTGGAGTTATATCCCACGCTGATAGTTTTAAATATTATGCAAAATGGCGCCAATTAGACCGTTACATAAAGGCTGGTGAGTATCAGTTTATTGGGTCTATTAATAGTGTAGAAGTGCTGGCGCAACTCGTTTCTGGTAAGGTTTTGGAGTACCAGTTTACAGTGCCCGAAGGGCTTCGTTATAAGGATTTTGTAACACTTTTAAGTAATCATCCTGCTATGCAAGGTAAACCTGTGCCCGAGGCACAAGAGTGGCTCACAAGCATGCATAGCCGTTGGAAGCATCCTGAAGGTTTGCTGTTTCCTTCCACCTACCGTTTTGCTAAGCATAATTTGCCCATAGATATTATTGAGCAAGCTCATTTAAAGCAAGTACAGGTGTTACAAACTGCCTGGGCGCAAAGGGGAGACGACTTACCCTACGAGACGCCTTATGAAGCTCTTATTATGGCCTCTATTATTGAAAAAGAAACGGGCTTGGCCAGCGAGCGGGCAACCATCGCTGGTGTGTTTGTTAGACGACTACAAAAAGGAATGAAGTTACAGACTGATCCCACAGTAATTTATGGCATGGGCGACGACTTTAAAGGTAATATTAGACGCTCTGATTTAATCACTGACACACCCTATAATACCTATGTTCATCGTGGGCTTCCCCCTACACCAATTGCATTACCAGGCTTAGCTGCTATAAATGCAGCATTACATCCAGAAGATGGCTTGAGCTTATTTTTTGTTTCCAAGGGCGATGGTAGTCACGAGTTTGCGGATACGTACCCTCAACACCTGATTAATGTACGTAAATACCAGCTAAAAAACTAAGAGATTTTTCATGGCCTCATCATTTATATCCATCGAAGGCGGCGAGGGTGCTGGTAAGTCTACGAGTATTGAGTACATCAAACAAAAACTCGAAGCGTGTGGCATAGAGTGTGTAGTTACTCGTGAACCTGGCGGTACACCTATGGCAGAAGACATTCGCCAACTGTTGTTGCAGCATCGGGATGAAACTGTTGATCCATATACGGAACTTTTGTTGATGTTTGCGTCTCGCCGACAACATGTGGAAAATATAATTCGACCCGCTTTAGCGTCTGGAAAATGGGTAGTTTGTGATCGTTTTACAGATGCTTCATTTGCCTACCAAGGGTTTGGGCGTGGGCTAGATCAAGACTTTATTAGTAGCCTTAAGAACTGGGTACATGGGGATTTAAATCCAAACATGACCTTATTGTTTGACCTAGATATAGAGATTGGTATGGAGCGTGCGGGTAAACGATCTCATTTTGACCGTATCGAAACGGAGAAGATGAGTTTTTTTGAGCGTGTGAGGCAAGGGTATTTGACCCAAGCTAAAGCTGAACCACAAAGGTACCGTATTGTGGATGCGTCTCAATCTATTACTGATGTAGAGAGACAGTTAGACAGCTTTCTAGCGCCACTATTGGCCTCTTTTTCCTCGTCGCCAGAACCATCCTTGTCAGTACCTGAGAACTAGTACTATGACAAATGAGCCCCATACATTGTCTATAGACTTGTACCCTTGGCAGCAGGACCAGTGGCAACAGGTTAGCGGTATGATGCAGCAACAACGCTTACCACACGCTTTAATTATTGGTGGTGTGCCTGGGCTTGGAAAATTAACTTTTGCTAAGCGTCTTGCTGCAGCCTTATTGTGCCAGCAACCGGTAAATGGAAACGCCTGCGGCCAATGTAAGTCCTGCCAACTATTATCTGCCAATAGTCATCCTGACTATAAGTTAATGCAGCCAGAAGAAGCTGGCAAAGCCATTTTGGTAGACCAGGTTCGTGGCATTCAACATGCATTGGCAACCACCGCTCAACAAGGTGGGGCGCGTGTAGTTGTCATTAATGGCGCATCAGACCTCAACTTGAACGCGGCTAACGCTTTATTAAAGCAACTAGAAGAACCCGGTGACAACAGTTATTTTTTGCTGCTACACCAGTGGCCTAAAACAGTGTTACCTACGGTGCGCAGCCGTTGCCAGCTATTAGACATAACCATGCCTACATCTGAAGACGCCGTGAGCTGGCTACAACAGCAGCTACCTGACGAAGATGACAGTGGAGATGCCGCTGCAAAACTCTTACAACTAGCCAACGGCGGCCCGCTTAAAGCGCTACAGCTACATGCATCTAAAGCCCATGAACTGCGTCATCAAATGTTAGTGCAGCTTACGGCTATATTAAGGGGTAAACAAAGCGTAGTAGAGGTGGCACAAAGTTGGCATAAACAGCCACTAGAGCAGATGCTGAGCTGGTGGATAGAATGGCTTAATGACCTTGTTAAGCTAAAAATGACCGGCAGTACGGAACATTTAAAAAATCCAGACATTGTTAAATTACTCCAAGCTGTGGCACAGCGTAGCAATATTGTTGCTACCTACACCTTGTTAGAGAAAATCACTCAACAACTTAGCTATATCAATCAACGTCGTAACCTTAACACCCAATTGGTGTGTGAAGAATTACTTCACCAATGGTATTTATTAGTAAGGTCGGATACTTAAGTATGATTATCGATTCCCACTGTCATCTAGACAAACTAGACACTAGCCACTACCCAGACGGCTTAGCTGGCCTCATTGCAGCAGCTCAAGCTGACGGCATTTCACAGATGTTATGCATAGGTGTGGATACAGACCAATTTGAACCCATGATGTCTCAAATTAAAGACTATGAATTTATACATGCCTCTGCTGGTTTACATCCACTTAGCGTTAAAAGTTTAGACAATTTTAGTCTGTTAGAACAACAAGCTAGCCATGATAAAGTTGTCGCTGTTGGTGAAACAGGTTTGGATTATATCTATGAAAAAGACAATACTCAATTACAGCAACAATCTTTTTCCGCACATTTGCAGCTTTCAAAAAAATTACGCAAGCCTGTCATCGTTCACACACGAGATGCTAATGCAGACACCTTAAGCTTACTTACAAACGAAGCCGACCTAACGGTAGGTGGGGTGATACATTGCTTTACGGAAGATTGGGCCATGGCTAAGGCTTGTTTAGACTTAGGTTTTTATATCTCAATTTCTGGCATAGTAACCTTTAATAGCGCCTCTGCATTAAGAGAAGTCGTTAAAAAAATTCCAATGGATCGT
>JAWUYU010000041.1:0-8189 GCA_034110645.1 Pseudomonadales bacterium | reverse complement strand
AAGATAATAATGGTGGCGATCCATTCTCTGTCAGTTCTGCCGAATCAGTACTTGCTGCCATAAAGGGCTAAGTACTTAGCTCGATAAGAGCAAGGTTAGGTATCAAAAAAGGGCCCAAATAGGGCCCTTTTTTATTAATATGGATTTTTAATAGCATCTTATTATCAAACGGTGTAATATTCGCCGCGTAATATCACTTGCATCCGCGTTATCTCAGCCACACTTCAAAATAAAGTGGCCCGGTAAGGCACCAGCAGGTGCCGGGCATTGGCATAGCTTAATTAGGCTAAGTTTAATGTAGACCGAACAAAGGGTTACATCACTCCAATATTTATCTCTGTTGTATCTATACAACTTAGGGAGTGGCTTTGTTTACGCGCGGACTTTGTGGGTATTTGTATCCATCAAGTCATCAGTTCACTTATTTTTAGGATAACACGATGACGACTTTTGCAGACTTGGCACTTTCTACGCCAGTACTTAGTGCGATCACCCGTATTGGCTATGAACAACCATCCCCAATTCAAGCCGCTGCCATTCCACACCTTTTGGCCGGCAAAGACATTTTAGGTACTGCTCAAACAGGTACAGGTAAAACTGCTGCCTTCGCACTACCAGCCCTATCTAACATCGACTTGAAAGTTGAAGCTCCACAAGTATTGGTTCTTGCACCTACCCGTGAGCTGGCCATTCAGGTTGCTGAAGCATTCCAAAACTACGCTAGCGACATGCGCGGCTTCCATGTATTACCAATCTACGGTGGCAGCAGCATGAGCGGCCAATTACGTCAGCTACAACGTGGCGTACACGTAGTTGTTGGTACTCCTGGTCGAGTAATGGATCACCTGCGCCGTGGAACTTTGAAGCTAGACAAACTAAAGACAGTTGTATTGGACGAAGCTGACGAAATGCTACGCATGGGCTTTATCGACGACGTAACTTGGATTTTGGATCACACTCCACCAGAACGTCAAGTGGCTCTATTCTCTGCCACTATGCCTGCTGTTATTCGTAAGGTTGCTAACACTTACCTTAATAACCCAGAAGAAATTAAGATTGAAGCTAAGACAGCTACTGTAGACAGTGTTACTCAGCGTTACTGGAAAGCTGTTGGCACCACTAAGCTAGATGCAATGACTCGTATCCTAGAAGCAGAAGACTTTGATGGCGTAATCGTTTTTGTACGCACCAAAACTCTAACTGTAGAACTAGCTGAAAAACTAGAAGCCCGCGGTCATCGCGCATCTCCTATCAACGGCGACATGTCTCAGCAGTTACGCGAACGTACAATTGAGCATCTGAAGAGCAGCAAGATCGATATCGTTGTTGCTACCGACGTTGCTGCACGTGGTATTGACGTAGCTCGTGTAAGCCACGTAATTAACTACGACATCCCATACGACACTGAAGCCTACGTTCACCGCATTGGCCGTACTGGCCGTGCTGGTCGTGCTGGTAACGCCATTTTGTTTGTAGCCCCTCGCGAACGTAACATGTTGCGCTCTATCGAAAAAGCTACACGCCAAGCCATTACTCCAATGGACTTGCCTAGCCGCGAGCAAGTTAAAGAGCGTCGTATTGATCAGTTTAAGGCTAACATCGACAAAGCGCTTGAACAGTCTGACTTGAGCATTTACAGCGATTTGATTGAAGCGTTTGTTAAAGAACGTGAAATTGCACCAGAGCAAGTTGCTGCTGCCCTTTGCTTTATGGCTCAGAAAGATCGTCCTCTTGTAGCGCCAGAAGCTAGCAAGCCTGAACGTCGTGACTCACGTGATACAACACCTGGCTTTGGCGATGATGAGCGCCCACGCCGTAAAGAGCGCAAAGAAGAAGAGTTCAGCGGCGAATCTATTGCTATGGAGCGTTTCCGCATAGAAGTAGGCCACAACAACCAAGTGAAGCCTGGCGACATCGTTGGCGCTATCGCTAACGAAGCAGACCTTAGCAGCGCTTACATTGGCCGTATCAGCCTGTTTGATGACCACTCTACTGTAGACCTTCCTGCTGGGATGCCTGCAGAGATGCTCCAGCTACTTAAGAAAGTACGCGTACGTAGCCAGCCGTTAAACATTCAGTCTCAAGGCCCTGCCGACGACTTCACCCCTGGTGCTAAGACTCCTCGTCCTAAGCGCAGCGGTGGTGGTCGTAACGATCGTGCTCCACGTCGTTCGTAATACTGTTTTCTGGGCAATAGCCTAGTTAGTAAAAAGGGCGCCTATTACTCTTAGTATAGGCGCCCTTTTTTATGGCTTAAATTAATATGTCATAACAACGAAATAAATACTGCCCCAATATATTAGTCATTGTTTGTGGTTCTAATTCATTAAAACCTAATTTTTCTAACACTCGCCCCGACGCGGGATTATCTATACGGTGTGCTGCAACTAAACGACCCATAGCGTATTCTTTTGCAGCCAATTGCAACATTAAATGGCCAGCTTCCTCACAGAAACCCTTATTCCAATAAGGCACACCCACCCAATACCCCAAATTCCCACTACTGTTTAGGCCCCTAGATTTTTGATCTATGCTGATGGCTCCAATACATTGATCATCGTCCAGGCATACAATAGCCCTAATTATGGCAGTGCCAGCTCGATGCTGTGCTCCATGCGAGGCTATCCACGTTTCTGCACCATCTTCAGGGTATGGATAAGGGATATTGCCCACTACCTGAGCTACTCGGGCATCACTCACCAACATTTGCACTTGAGGGCTATCTGAGGCCACAAAAGGCCTTATGGCAACGCGAGGGGTTTGATTCATGAGCTGTATAACTCTATTTTAAAAACACAGTAATTATTATTTTTACTTTACCCATGCAGGCAAAGCAACATAAAATTAACCTTTAAATTTTTTTATAGTTGAAACCCATATGGCCACTATTAGCGTTGATCTAGACACCATTCAAGCCACCACAGCAAAAGCCTTAGAAGCTCACGGTGCAAAACCTTGGGTTGCCAATTCCGTGGCACACGCTGTGCGCGTTGCCGAAGCTTATGGTAACAAGATTTGCGGTCTATTTTACCTACAAAGCTATTGCAGCCAACTACAAGTAGGCCGGGTTAAGGGCGATGTAGAGCCAGAAGTACACCAGCCTAAGCCTGCAAGCGTTGTTGTAGATGCAAAGCTGGGGTTTGCTCAGGCAGCCTTTTCGCGCGGCCTAGATGCCGCCCTTGCAGCTGCACAAACCAATGGCGTGGCCACATTAGCCATTTGCCACTCCCACACTTGCACTTCTATGGGCTACTTTACAGAGCAAATTGCGCGTGCAGGCTATATTGCTATTGGCATGACTAATGCTAAATCTTGCGTATCACCCCCTGGTGGCACTAAGGCCGTATTAGGCACTAATCCTATCGCTATGTCTGTGCCAGATGGTAAAGGCGGCCTAGCCATGCAGTTCGATCAATCCACCAGCGCTATCGCTATTGGTAAAATCAATATGGCAGCTACTGCCGGAGAGCAAATCCCACTGGGCTGGGGTGTAGATAGTGAAGGTGAAGCCACGCAAGATCCTAATGCTGTATTAAATGGCGGATCTCTTGTTTCTTCAGGTGGTTATAAAGGCTATGGCTTTGGTCTTATGGCAGAAATACTTGCCGCAGCCTTTACCGGCGGCAGCACAAGCACTCAACTAGACCCACTCAAAGCTACTGAGGGAAAACCTCACGACTTAGGCCAGTGCTATATTATTATTGACCCTACAAATGTATCTGGCGATGTCTTTTGGGACAAACTTAGCATTATTTCAGACGCTGTAACCAGCCAACCTGGCGCACGACTTCCTGGGTCTCAAAAAGTGCTACCTAATGCTGTAGAGCTTGATGAAGATGTTTGGAATAGCGTGCTAAAGCTCGCCCAAGCTTGACCCTAGTCATCTGAGGAAGATTGTTAAATCTGCCATTTCAAGATACACTTTAGCGGTTCATTTTACTTAATGACATTAACTGAGAAACTCGATGCCCTCTATAAACATACTTATAGTCGATGATGATGAATTAAACCGTGAAATCATCTATACATTCCTCACCTTTCGCGAAGCGAATATAGACCTTGCTGCTGATGGTTTGGAAGCTGTTGAATGGGTAATGAAGAAACAATATGACATCATTATTATGGACTTAATGATGCCAAAATTAGATGGGCTGTCGGCCACTCGAGTTATTCGTGCTTTAGGTGTAAATAATAGTGCCCATGTTCCTATAATTGCCACTACTGCCAGAGACCCTATTACTGAACTAGCACACTGGCAAGATGCTGGCATCACTGACTATGTGCACAAACCATTTTCTGAAGACGACCTGTGGGAAGTAATTAACACCTACATATAAGTTAGAACACTGCTGGGGCTATTTGTGTAACTAACGCGCCAGTGGAAGGATGTGTAAAACTTAACTTCCAAGCATGTAACTGCAATCGTTTTGCTTGCCCTAACGCCTCTGAGTGCGCATAAAACTCACAACCACTGATAGGATGCCCAAGTTCTGCCATGTGTATTCGCAACTGGTGTGAGCGCCCTGTTACCGGCTTCAACAGCACCTTAGTCTGTAATATTTCTGGTTTTCTCTCTAGTACTTCAAAGCGTGTTAATGAAGGCTTACCTAGCTCATGGTCTACCATTTGTTTAGGTCTGTTAGGCCAGTCGCAGCGCAAAGGTAAATTTATTTCACCTTCATCATCTTGCAACACCCCATACACCCACGCCAAATACTGCTTTTGAGTTTCTCGCTCCTGAAACTGGCGGCTTAATAACGATAGGTTTGCCTTACCTCGGGCCAACACCATCACTCCAGAGGTGTCCATATCTAATCGATGAACTATATATGCGTCGGCATATTGTTGCTGCACGCGAGTAATTAAACAGTCTCTATTGAGCGGATTTTTTCCCGGCACAGACAATAGACCACTGGGTTTATCGGCCACTACGATATCGTCGTCGGCATAAAGGATAGTGACTTCTTCTTCACAAAAAGGCACGATGTAATCAGTCATTGTTTGGAGTGACTCGATACCCGGAAGCCTCTAATACAACGGCTTTTGACTTAATATAGCGCACAACAAAAATTACCGCAATAAAGGTCACATAGCCCCAAAACCACCACCGAGTGTGGCCGTTCAGTTGCACCAAACTAGAAATTAACCCACCAGTAAAACCTAAAATTAAATACACTAGCCACTGTTTCCACGTGGGTGCAGCACTGGTTGGCAAAATATAAAAAGTACCGCACTTCGGGCAACCATACGATTTCGTGGGGTTTCTATAATCTTCACACAATTGATTTCGTGAAGTTATTTTAAAGTCACATTGTGAGCATTTATTGGCCATTATCTACCCTCATTTACCTTGATCTACCTTGGCTGTAATACTGAATCCTTGCCGTTGTGGTAAACCGTCCGTTATTTCATAATAGTCGGCTTTTGCTTCCACATAAATATGCTCCACTAATTGCAATCCACTAGGTTGATCTAGAGTACCAGCAAAGATTGAGATGCTTGGTAATTCGGCTTTATCCCAAAATAAGTTGCCTCCACATTGTTGGCAAAATCCACGTCGAATGCCCACTGTAGAAGAGAACCACTTAAGCCCACGCTCTTCTAACAGTTTAAAATCTTCTCGCTTAGCAGAAGTAGCCGCCACATGATGACCACTAGTCTTTTGACATTGCCCACAATGGCAAGCCACCACAGGGCGTAATGTTCCTGTCACTTGATATTTAACCGCACCGCATAAGCAGCTGCCAGTGGAATTATTTGTCATCGTTATACGTCTCTTTTATATACTTCAGGAAACCAACTGAGCGGCATTTTATCATCATCATTTTGCACTAACCCCTCGAACGGTGGCGAAGTTGGGCCTCCTCGGTTTACATATCGTACGTCATCTCCTATAAAACGGGTAGAAAAAGCACGCCTACGGCTAGTTAATAAATTACCTGGTGCTCCGTGTACCGTTTTAAAGTTAAACAACACACAGTCGCCTAACTCTAACTCGGGTATCAAAATATTTTGCCTATCATCAATCACCGGCATATCCATGTAGTCTGCCTCATTACTATACCAAGGCTCATTGGTAGACCACCGCGTAGGCCTCACAAGCTTTGGCCAACGATGAGACCCTAATACCACCTGCAAGGTATTAGCCTTAATTACTGGGTCAAGAGGCACCCAGTAACTCGCCGTTTGGTCACCAGAAACACAATAATAAGGCATGTCTTGATGCCACGGCGTGGCTTTGGAGGTGCCAGGTTCCTTCACTAAAATATGTTCATGAAATACTTGAATACGCTGTGAACGGGTAGCTTCGGCTGCTATTTCTGCCGCGGGAGACTCAACAATCCAACGCTTAAATTCTTCAATACGCTGCCAATTACAATAATCTTCAAAAAAGCTTCCATCATCGCCCTTGGCAACATTTTCTCGCCCGTGCTCGCCTGGCTCAGACAACACTTTGTCAAAACCGATTCTTAAGCAATCGATCCAATCCTTAAATACACCTTTAATAACAATAGCGCCGTCACGTTCATAAGCGGTAATTTGTGATTCACTTAAATACATTACAAAGTCTCTTATTCGTTCGTTAGGTTGCAACTTATTAGAGCTTCTATTAACGCCTTGAGTTGAGGCCTAACTTGAGCACATTTATTCTCATCTAGCTCATAGTCACCAACATCTTGCATGTACGTGGCCTGGGATAGCTCCAGCTGAAAGGCATGTATATCATCTCTAGGCTGACCATGGCTACGAGTGATATAACCGCCTTTAAAGCGCCCATTACTTACCTGGGTGTAGGATGTTCCTGCGATCACTTGCTCCGCCGCTTGCAACAGTTTAGGAGAACACGCCACACCAGCATTGGTGCCCATATTAAAATCTGGCAAAGTACCTTCAAAAAACATAGGCACTTGTGATGGTATGGAGTGGGCATCAAATAAAATAGCATAACCAAATTTTTTCTTAATACGCGCTAATTCTAAAGCCAATTGATGATGATACGGGCGCCAAATGTGTTCTATGCAGGCTTGTTGATGAGTCGCATTTACCACTGCCTCAGGCTTGAACATAGTCTTTTCGTTGAACAATATGTGAGGAAATAAGCCGGTAGTTTTTCCTTCATAAAGTGGTTTATTGTCTTCTGACCGGTTTAGATCAATCACATAACGAGAATAATTGGCCTTAACAACACTCACTCCCATCGCCTCTAAAAAGTTATAAAGCTGTGGAATATGCCAATCTGTATCTGGTAAGGCTAAGGCCTCTGGCGTTAAGGTGTTTGCCACCGTTTGTGTAAGCTGCAACCCAGAGTGAGGCATGCTAACCAATAATGGAGAGTCCCCTTGAACAAAATCATAGGGCGCTGAAAAAATCATAGAGTTAAACCTGTGATATGTATAGCCAAACTGGCCCAGAAGGTTAACCCTATCAAGCTGACTAAGGTTTGCAAGGTAATAATGTCGGCCATGAGCTTTGCGTTACCCCCCATCTGCTGGATAAGAGGATATGCCGATACTGCAGTTGGTAACGCTCCAAACACCACCAAACACACGGTCACCAACGGCGGTAGATTAAACCACAGTGCCCCACCCAAGAAGAGAGCTGGAAACACCAATAACTTAGTGCTAAGGGCGGCCACTAAAGGCAACCAGTTCCCCTTTAAAGCACGTATATTCAAACTGGCACCCACACTAAGCAGCAACAATGGGAGGGCCGCACGACCCAACAAAGCCATAGACTGATCCAGTATGGAGGGGATAGAGATAGCGAAGGTATTGAGTAACAGGCCAATGGCTACAGAAATAAGCATTGGATTACGCAACAGCTCTTTGAGAATTAAAGCACCTAACGGCTGGTTATTTTTTTTATTTACTAACACACTGACAGAAAAAACTGACAAAATATTGGTAAAAGGCACTAACACTGCAATAATCAGGGCTCCTAGCTCCTGGCCCGGTAAGCCAAACATATCGACCAAAACAGCAAGGCCTATAAATCCGTTGTGGCGCATGCCGCCTTGAACAATAGATGCGGTTGATGGGCCATCCTGGCCGATTAACCGAGCCACCACCATACAATAAACCCAAATAACTATAAGCGCTGTGGTAAATATGGCGAATAAGGGAAATAGTAATTCAGCATTAATAGTAGCGTTAGCTAAGGTTCGAACAATCAATACTGGAAAAAACACC
>JAWUYU010000040.1:0-15591 GCA_034110645.1 Pseudomonadales bacterium | reverse complement strand
AGTGTGTGCGGGTAATCAAGTGCCTGGGGTAGCCGAAGAAATGGCAGCTATATGTGAAGAATTTGATTTCCATGCTTCGGTGGGTAGTGATTTTCATAACCCCGAGTATCAATGGGTGAGGCTGGGGCAGTATCCTAAATTACCAAAAGCTTGCCGACCTGTTTGGGAGTTGTTTTAAACCATTGTTACGGGGATGCTAGGCTTATTGCAGTATTTAAAGTCACCTTAATCATGCAAATCAAGGTCGTGACGGAGTCAATACATTAAGCTATAATGAGCTTTCATATTAACTGTATTGATGGGACTATCATGACAGATCAAAACATTCCTTTTGAGGAATTATCTGAGATTGCTGAACAAAAAACCAGCGACGAAAAACTTCAAAAAGTACTTGCCCGTGCGGGTGTAGGTTCACGCCGTGAAATGGAGCGTTGGATTGCTGCTGGGCGAGTAACGATTAATAAAGAAAAAGCTCAGTTAGGTGATCGTGTTACTTGGCGTGATCATATTTCTGTGGATGGCAAACAGGTCGAGATTATATCGCCGACTAACGTTGAACGCCGTGTGCTTATTTATAACAAGCCTGAAGGTGAGATTGTTACTCGTTCTGACCCAGAAAATCGCTCAACTGTGTTTGATAAGCTACCACGCTTAAAAGGCGAGCGTTGGATTGCAGTGGGTCGCTTAGACATCAACACTTCGGGTCTATTGTTATTTACCACAGACGGTGAATTGGCTAACGCATTAATGCACCCATCAACCACTATCGAGCGTGAATACGCCGTGCGGGTTATGGGGCACGTTACCATGGATCAAGTGAATGCAATGCACAAAGGTGTGTTGTTAGATGATGGTATGGCTCGCTTTAATGACATTCAAGAGTTTGGTGGTGAAGGCATTAACCGCTGGTATCACGTGGTGATCATGGAAGGCCGTAACCGTGAAGTGCGTCGTTTGTGGGAGTCTCAGGGTTTGAGAGTTAACCGCTTAAAGCGTGTACGATACGGTAACGTATTTATGCAACCTCAGCTTAAATCGGGTATGTGGATGGAAATGCCACAGCCAGACATTAACGCGCTTTCAGAGTTTGTAGGTATGCGCCCGAAGAAAGTTAAGCGACGTTTACCTAAAGAACAAGAGAGTTTTGAGCGTCAGAAGAACCGTCAGCGCACTCGTCGTCACGTGTAAGCTGAGTTTATCGATTTAAAAGTGACTTAGTTCTTTCTATGATCAGATAACACAAAAAAACCCTTAACCTGAACTGGATTAAGGGTTTTTTTGTGCTTTATTTTTGGTAGTAACGCTTACTGGGTCTAAATGGATAATGACGTCGGCGTAGGGGAATACTTCGATAATGCGCTGTTCTAGTGCGTCTGCTACGTCGTGAGCGTGCATTAAAAGCATGTCGTCTTGAAGGTCTAAATGTAATTGAATGAACTGCATGTGGCCAGATTGCCTACTACGTAGGTCATGCATACCTAAAACAAGTGGTTGGGTGAGGGCCAGTTGAGTAATTGTTAGTCGTTCCTCATCACTTAGCTCATGGTCTAGTAATAAATGAAAAGCAGTTTTAGCAATGCCCCATGCGCTGTAAACAACGTAGGCGCTAATGCCAAGCGCTAGGTATGGGTCGGCACCATAAAACCCATAGGCAGCAAGAACAAGGGCGATGATGACGCCAAAATTCATGAATAAGTCGGACACGTAGTGGAGTGAGTCGGCTTCAATAGCAGTGGACTGTGTACGCTTTATAACGTGTTGCTGCAATACTATCAATGCGGCTGTAAGCACCATGCTGGCTATCATAACGCTAATGCCGAGTGAGGTTTTTTCAACCACCACTGGGTCCCACAAGCGGCTTAAAGTTAGTGAAATCAGTAGTCCAATAGAGCTTAGAATTAGTAAAGCTTGAGCAAGGCCTGCTAGTGCTTCTGCCTTACCGTGACCAAAGCGATGTTCTTTATCAGCAGGGGCCATGGCATAGCGCACAGCAAAAAAATTAATTAGCGAAGCGGCGCTATCCATAATGGAGTCAATCAAGGAGGCAAGCAAGCTCACACTTTGAGTTTGGTCCCAGGCCCATGTTTTGATAATGATTAAACTAAGGGCAACGAGGACTGAGGCCCAAGTGGCGAGTTTGATGAGTTGGCTGTATGTCATTGCTTAAGTATAGCCTAAAGAAGTATAACCTAAAGAAGTATAGCCTTAGATTCTTCATTAGCGCGGTTGTGCCAGCGAATGTGCAGCATGGTGCTGGTGTAAAGTAGAGTGATAATTAATGCACCTAAAGCACCGTTAACGGGTACGTACATTACTTCGATGGTGAAATAGATCAGTAATACAAAACACATCCATGCTAGTTGACGTAAGTGCTCCTTATACATCGCTAGCGCAAAGCCGAGTAGGGGGAAACACTTAATACCAATGATTACGATACTACCGACCTTTTCATAGGGATCCACCAAGGTGCTAATGACAAAATAAGCAATTAGCGCTGCATAGGCCGCTACGCTGACAGCACGAGAGTATTTACGTTTTTGTTGGTACTGCATTACAAAATCTCCAAAACAGATTCAGGTGGGCGGCCAATACGGGCTTGGCCTTGATGAATAGCAATAGGCCTTTCGATCAGCTTAGGGTGGTTGACCATGGCGCTAATTAATTCAGCTTGAGTGAGTTGAGTGTCAGCAAGCTGTTCCAGCTTATAAACCTCTTCACCTTTACGCATAAGGTTGCGAGCATCATCCATGCCTAGCATAGATAGCAACTGCGTTAGTTCTTCTGCACTAAGCGCTTGCTCCAGGTACAAACGAATTTCTGGTGTAACACCGTTGGCTTCTAATAAAACTAAGGTGGCACGAGACTTAGAGCACCGCGGGTTGTGATATAAAGTTACACTCATCATTAACGGCCTAGTTTAGCTTTAATGAACTCCAAGGCACCTTCTAACGGCATATCTTCATTCGCTTCTGCGCGACGATCTCGGTATTCTAATGTGCCACTGTCTAAGCCTCGATCTCCAACAACGACGCGGTGGGGTAGGCCAATAAGTTCTGCATCTGCAAACTTAACACCTGGGCGCATGGCTCGGTCATCCATAATTACATCGATACCTGCAGCCTTAAGCTCGTTGTACAGTTTATCTGTGGCAATACGAACAGCTTCTGATTTTTCATAGTTAAGTGGAATGAGAGCTACTTCAAAAGGCGCAAGGGCTAGAGGCCACATAATGCCATTGTCATCATAGTTCTGTTCAATACAGGCCGCAATGACACGAGTAATTCCAATGCCATAACAACCCATTTCCATGAATTGAGGTTTACCATTTTCATTAAGCACTGTAGCGTTCATGGCGCGGGAGTATTGATCGCCTAGTTGGAATATATGGCCTACTTCAATACCGCGTTTTATTTCTATTTCGCCATCACCACATGGGCTTGGGTCACCTTCAACCACGTTACGGATGTCGGCTACCTCAGTGTAGTCACAATCGCGCTGCCAGTTAAGGTTGGTATGGTGATAGCCGGCATCGTTTGCACCGGCAGTAAAGTCACTCATTACAGTAACGGCGCGATCAGCTATGATGGAAATATTTAAACCAACGGGGCCAATTGAGCCTGGAGTGGTGCTTAACTCATCAATAATGCGCTGTTCAGGCGCCATAGTGAGTGGTTCAGCAATAAGAGGGTGTTTTTCGGCCTTGATCTCATTCATGTTGTGATCGCCTCGTAATACTAACGCCACCAAAGGTTGGTGTCCGTCTTCGTCGGCAATGCCAAGAACGACTAAGGTCTTAAGGCTTTGGGTTTTAGATAAACCTAAAAATTCACATACGCTATCTATGGTTTTTTGATCGGGGGTATGAACTTTCTCCATGGCCTTGCTTGGGGCAGGGCGCTCTAACGCAGGCAATACAGCTTCAGCTGTTTCTACGTTAGCTGCGAAGCTACTGTTGTCGCTGTTGCTAAAGGCAATGTCATCTTCACCTGATTGTGCCAGCACGTGGAACTCTTGCGAGGTATTACCACCAATGCTGCCAGAATCTGCTCGTACGGCACGAAAATCCAATCCTAAACGGGTGAAAATATTAGTGTAAGCTGTGTGCATGGCGTCGTAGGTTTGTTGCAAAGATTCCACACCTAAGTGAAAAGAGTAAGCGTCTTTCATGATGAATTCCCGTGAGCGCATAACGCCAAAACGCGGGCGTACTTCATCACGGAACTTGGTTTGGATTTGGTAAAAGTTCATTGGTAAGCTTTTGTAGCTACGAACTTCCTTGCGCATCATGTCGGTAATCACTTCTTCATGGGTAGGCCCCACACAAAAATCACGCTGATGGCGGTCTTTTAAACGTAGTAGTTCTGGTCCGTATTTCTGCCAGCGGCCAGACTCTTTCCAAAGTTCTGCAGGCTGGATCGCAGGCATCAATAGTTCTTGTGCACCTGCTGCGTCTAACTCTTCTCTCACAATGCGTTCTACTTTACGAATGCTGCGTAGCCCCATAGGTAACCAAGTGTATAGGCCCGAAGCCAAGCGGCGGATTAAGCCGGCACGTAGCATAAGTTGATGACTGATGACTTCTGCATCTGCAGGGGTTTCTTTTTGGGTGGCAATTAAAAACTGGCTGGCGCGCATGGGTGAGTGAATCCGATAAAAACTAAAAAGATAAGTTGCTATTGTATGTTGCCATGGCCGTGGGATAAATGCCTTTCACGGTTAAATTAACAAATAAATAGTTAATTGTTGTATGAATGGTTAATAAAGGTGCATTTAATATTGCCTCAGGGGCGGGTGTATAGGGTATAATTTCGGGTTTTTGGATGTTCGGCTGGAGCATATTATGCCTATTTATGAATACCTCTGTCATGCGTGCGGTTTTGGTAAAGATGTGTTGCAAAAATTAAGCGATACACCATTAACCGATTGCCCAGAATGTGGCAAAGATCAGTATCGTAAACAAATTTCTGCAGCGGGCTTTAGGCTTAAAGGCCAAGGTTGGTATGAAACAGATTTTAAAACTGGTGCCAAAAAGAACTTAGTTGGTGATGCCAAAATCTCGAATGCTGAAAAGGGTTCAGAGGGTAATGCAAAAAAAAGCTCGAGCGCTACTAGCAGCTCCTGATACAGCAAAAAGCATTATGAAACAGTAAGAAAAACCTATTAAAACGATTTAAGATTTAGGAAGTATTATTATGCGAAGCCATTATTGCGGCGAACTAAGAGCCAGCGATGTTGACCAACAGATAACCCTTTGCGGTTGGGTTCATCGCCGCCGTGACCACGGTGGTGTTATTTTCTTAGACCTACGTGACCGTGAAGGTATCGTGCAGGTAGTGTTTGACCCAGACCGTGAGGCTAGCTTTGCTTTAGCAGACTCTTGCCGTAATGAGTTTGTGGTTAAAGTGAATGGTTTAGTACGAGCTCGTCCTGTGGGCACAGAAAACTCAGACATGCCAACCGGTGCAGTGGAAGTGTTAGGGCAAACGTTTGAGATTCTTAACAAATCTGAAACGCCTCCGTTTCAGTTAGATGAACATCAGTCCGTTGGTGAAGATGTTCGCCTTAAGTATCGCTATGTAGATTTACGTCGCCCAGAAATGGCCGCAAAACTAAAGTTACGTTCCAAGGTGAGCACCTTTATCCGTAACTTCTTAGACCAGAACGGCTTTTTAGACATTGAAACACCTATATTAACCCGTGCCACACCCGAAGGGGCGCGTGATTATTTGGTGCCTAGCCGCACTCATGAAGGTCACTTCTTTGCATTGCCGCAGTCTCCACAGTTGTTCAAGCAATTGTTAATGGTGGCTGGTATGGATCGTTACTATCAAATTGCTAAGTGCTTCCGCGACGAAGACCTACGTGCCGATCGTCAGCCAGAATTCACTCAAATAGATATTGAGACATCCTTTATGGATGAAGCTCAAATCATGGCTTTGACTGAAAAAATGGTTGTTGAACTATTTAAGACCCAGATCAATGTAGATTTAGGTGCTTTTCCTACAATGCCTTACAGCGAAGCTATGGAAACATACGGTAGCGACAAGCCAGACTTACGTATACCTTTAAAGCTGGTCACTGTTAGTGACTTGATGAAAGAGGTAGACTTTAAAGTCTTCTCTGGCCCAGCTAATGATGCCAATGGTCGTGTAGCAGGTCTTAAAGTACCTAATGGTGCCAGCTTAACGCGTAAGCAAATTGATACTTACACCAAGTTTGTGAGTATTTATGGTGCGCGTGGTTTAGCTTACATTAAAGTGAACGATGCCAGCGACTTAGAAGAAGGCTTGCAATCCCCTATTGTTAAATTCTTGCCTGTAGAGGTACGTGCTGCTTTGCTTGAGCGTTTTGACGCTAAAGATGGCGACTTAATATTCTTTGGCGCAGACAGTGAAAAGGTGGTTAACGAAGCTTTAGGAGCATTACGCTGTAAGTTAGGCGAAGATTTAGAGTTAATGACCTGTGAGTGGGCTCCTTTGTGGGTAATAGACTTCCCAATGTTTGAAGCGACTTCTGATGGCGGCATTACTGCGATTCACCATCCATTTACGGCGCCTTCTTGTACTCCTGAAGAGTTAGAAGCTTCTCCATTAACTGGCTTATCTCGTGCTTACGACATGGTACTTAACGGTACTGAGTTAGGTGGTGGTTCTATTCGTATTCACCAGCAAGATATGCAAACCAAAGTGTTTGAATTGTTGAATATCAGTGCAGAAGAACAACAAGAGAAGTTTGGTTTTTTATTAGACGCTTTGAAGTTTGGTTGCCCGCCACATGGTGGTTTGGCGTTTGGCTTAGACCGTTTGGTAATGTTGATGACAGGCTCTAGCTCCATACGTGAAGTAATTGCTTTCCCTAAGACTCAAAGTGCTGCATGTGTTATGACCCAAGCGCCAGGTATTGTGGCTACTAAGCAGCTACGTGAGTTGCACATCAAATTGCGTGAAAAAGTAGCTGCTGAGTAATTTTTAGCAACCACTTACGTCTGTTAACCAGCTAGCTAAGTAAAAAAGGCCCCGCATTAAATTGAGGGGCCTTTTTTGTATGTGCTCTGTAGGTAGGAAAAAACTACTGTGATTTTGTACAGTATTTGCTAGTATTGGCATATTAGTAAATTCACCAGCGAATGCTATCTTATGGCACTCATTTTAGGCATTGACCCCGGCTCTCGTAAAACTGGCTATGGCATTATTAATGCAGTGGGAGCTACACGTACATATGTAGCCAGTGGTCATATAAAAATCTCTGGCGATGAATTAGCTGGTCGGCTAGGGCAGATATACCGTGGCGTAGATGAAATTATTGAAACTTATATGCCTCAAGAATTTGCTATAGAGCAAGTGTTTATGTCTCGCAATGCTGACTCAGCGCTTAAGCTGGGCCAGGCTCGTGGTGTGGCCATGGTGGGTGCGGTTAATCATGGTTTGCCTGTTTCTGAATACTCCGCCAGACAAGTAAAGCAAGCCGTTGTAGGTAATGGAGCGGCGGCAAAAAACCAAGTGCAAGAAATGGTGGCTAGGTTGCTTAAACTGCCTGGCTTGCCACAAGAAGACGCTGCCGATGCGCTGGCCATTGCGATTTGCCATGCTAATACCAAAGCCAGTCTTGTTCGTTTGGCTACCAGTCGTAGCCCCGCATTGCATAAAAAACAAGCATTGCTTGCTGAGCTTAAGGGCAGTCGTGGTGGGCGTATTCGATAAATACAACAATAACAATAACAACAACTACAGCACCAAAATAGGCCGATTAAAATGATTGCACGTATTAGTGGCATCTTATTACATAAACAACCTGACCAAGTGGTTGTAGACGTACAAGGTGTAGCTTATGAAATTGAAGTTTCTTTTAATAGCTTTTGCCAACTGCCAGAGGAAGGAGAGCGTGCCGTATTACATACGCACTTTGTGGTACGTGAAGATGCTCAGCTGCTGTTTGGTTTCTATGGGTTAGAAGAAAGAAGCCTGTTTCGAATTTTAATAAAGGTTAATGGAGTAGGTCCAAAACTGGGCTTAGCGATTTTGTCTGGTATGGATGCTAATGCTTTTTGCCAGTGTGTACAAAATCAAGATTCGACCAGTCTGGTAAAGATTCCAGGGGTGGGTAAAAAAACTGCCGAGCGTTTAGTCTTAGAATTAGGCGATAAGCTCTCATCGTGGCAAACTGGAAATAACACTAATGCTCCAGCAGGTATAGACAAGCCTGCGTCATTTGTTGCTAGCGCTAGGTCTGAAGCTGAAAGTGCTTTATTAACGCTAGGGTACAAGCCAGTACAGGCTACTAAGGCTGTAGCCGCAGCTATAAAATCGGCGCCAGATGGGAGCTGCGAAGACCTCATACGCTTATCGTTAAAAGGCATGATGTAGCCTTTGTGTTGTCAATTTCAGTACCTGTACCAGTTTAAGTGCTCCTTAGTATGGCTGGCTCGGCCTGGTTGTTGTTAAGAGAAATCAATAAATGTTAATAATGATGGATATAGCATGATAGAAGCGGATCGTTTTGGCTCGCCCTTAGAAACGGTAAGTCAGTTAGGTGAAGACCACTTAGAGCGAGCGCTTAGGCCGAAGTGCTTGGAAGACTACATTGGTCAGCCGGTGGTTCAAGAGCAAATGGCTATTTATATTGCTGCCGCAAAGGGCCGCGCTGAGGCGCTAGATCACACGTTAATATACGGTCCTCCAGGGCTTGGAAAAACTACCCTTGCTCACATTATTGCTAATGAAATGGGTGGCGATTTAAAAACTACTTCTGGTCCTGTGTTAGAAAAAGCTGGTGATTTAGCCGCTATGCTAACTAACTTGGAAGCTGGTGATGTGTTATTTATTGACGAAATTCATCGCCTTAATCCGGTTATAGAAGAAATATTATACCCTGCTATGGAAGACTATCAGTTAGATATTATGATAGGAGAGGGGCCCGCTGCAAGGTCTATTAAGTTGGATTTGCCCCCCTTTACCTTAGTTGGTGCTACCACACGGGCAGGGTCTCTTACGTCTCCTTTGCGGGACCGGTTTGGTATTACCCAACGACTGGAATACTATTCAGTAGAAGATTTAACCACCATAGTCACACGCTCTGCATATTTGTCTGACGTAAAGTTAGAAGCTGCTGGTGCGATACAAGTGGCTCGGAGATCTAGAGGCACTCCTCGCATAGCTAACCGTCTTTTGCGGCGAACTCGAGACTATGCAGAAGTTAAGTTCGACGGCGTCATTACTGATAATGTGGCAGATAAAGCACTCAACATGCTTAATGTAGATCACCTTGGTTTTGATCACATGGATCGATGTTTGATGCTAGCCATTATTGAAAAGTTTGGTGGGGGGCCAGTCGGTATTGATAATTTGGCCGCAGCAATTAGCGAACAAAGAGAAACTATTGAGGATGTGTTAGAGCCATATCTTATACAGCAAGGTTTCATTATGCGCACACCCAGAGGTAGAGTTGTAACCGATCGAGCCTATGATCACTTTGGATTTGTTCCTCCAAAAGGCATGTAAAAACCTAAATAGGCATTTAGGTGTGTGGAACTTTTTGCCAAGGCACAACTCCAAGCAACATAAAACCAAGAGTTGTTGAGCTAACGTAGTGTTTATAATGGTATTATTACTAGCCAGTTTAATGCTAATTATTTGGTAATATGGGACACTTAATCTAACATTAAATATTCGTACAACTATATTGAGACCTTTGCATAAAGCGGCGACAAAAGGGAAATGAGGAAAAATTAGTCTAATTGAGGCGGGAAACGCAGGTAATAGCTAGCTATTGCCAAGTTTTCCAACGAAAAGTAGGATGATTTTAGTCATTTTATCTTGGTGTCTGCTTTGTGCAAGGGTCTCATATTATATATCAGCTTTGCATAGAAAAAGTGTAAGGCCCTATAAGGGAATCATCTGTGGACAATAAAATGTCAGTGTTGAGCTTGATCTTGAACGCCAGTTTTTTGGTGCAAATAGTCATGTTCTTGTTGTTGGTCGCCTCAGTTATGTCGTGGGTGATGATATTTCAACGCCACAAAGCCTTAAAATTTGCCCGTAAGAATATGAAGGCATTTGAAACTCAGTTTTGGTCAGGTATTGATTTAAGCCAATTGTTTCGTCAAGTCAGCGCAGATCCTAACCCAGATAACGGTGCAGAAAATATATTCCGTGCTGGTATTAAAGAATTTACTCGCTTAAGGCAGCAAACTGATGCTGATGGTGATGCGGTGATGGAGGGTGTTCAGCGTGCTATGCGAGTGGCTATTTCTAAAGAAGAAGAAAAGCTTGAGGCTCATTTGTCGTTTCTTGCAAGTGTAGGTTCAACCAGTCCGTACGTGGGTTTGTTTGGCACAGTTTGGGGTATTATGAACTCCTTTAGAGGTCTTGCTAATGCTCATCAGGCTACCTTGGCTACCGTAGCACCTGGTATATCTGAAGCTTTGATTGCTACAGCTATGGGATTATTTGCAGCCATACCAGCAGTTATTGCCTACAACAAGTTTTCACATACAGTTGATTCAATACTGTCTAGTTATGAAACTTTTGCAGAAGAATTTTCGAGTATTTTACACCGTAAAGCTCACGCATCTGAGCTATAGGCTGCATTATGAGTATTATTAGACGGCCCAGAGCTAAGCGCCATAAACCCAACGCTGAGATTAATGTAGTACCCTACATAGACGTGATGATGGTGCTGTTGGTTATATTTATGGTTACGGCGCCAATGTTGACTCAAGGGGTTAGTGTAGATTTGCCTCAAGCTAAATCTGACCCAGTGACTAACGATGATCTATCAGATCCTCTAGTTATTTCAGTCACCAAAACTGGTGACTACTACTTAGAATTAGGTGAGAATAACAAACAACCAATTACCTTAGAGCGCATAGGTGTGCAAGTAGCAAAAATTTTGCAGCGTGCTCCAGATACTCAAGTGTTATTACGTGGAGATAGGGCCATCGAATATGGTCACATCGTACGCATTATGACCGTGCTACAACAAGCTGGTGCTAATAGCGTTGGGCTGGTTTCGGAAAGTCCGTGAAGCTAGATTACACCTATATTTTGCCCACTATATTTGCACTTATTGTGCATGTTTTTGTGGCTTTTATATTCATGTCAGAATGGCAGAGTGATAGTCAGCGCACACCACCAGTGCAGGTAAAACAGCGAGTAGAAGCCAAGCTGATAGACTTAGACTCGTTGCTAGCGCAACAAAAGAAGATTAATACTACAGCGGATAACAAAGCAGCAGATAAGAAAGCAGCAGATAAGAAAGCAGCAGATAAGAAA
Source organism: Pseudomonadales bacterium (assembly GCA_034110645.1). Classification (GTDB taxonomy): domain Bacteria; phylum Pseudomonadota; class Gammaproteobacteria; order Pseudomonadales; family Balneatricaceae; genus Njordibacter. Next base: position 4,321 of record JAWUYU010000040.1, on the reverse strand, counting down.
GCAGCAGATAAGAGAGCAGCAGATAAGAGAGCAGACAAAAAATTAGCAGACCAGAAAGCAGCAGATAAAAAAGCAGCTCAAGAATTAGCTAAAGTTGAGCAAGCATTAGAAAGTCTATTAGATGAAGAAGAGGCGCTGGCTGACGCTCTGGAGCAGCAAATCACCAATGGTCAAGCAGTAGGCGCTGCAGTAAACTATATAAGAGATGAAATTGGGGTCAAGTGGGTTCGACCAGCTAATGCTCGTAATGGCATGGTTGTTGAGCTTATTATATACCTTGTTCCCACGGGTGAAGTTGTTAATGTAGAAGTAAGTTATCGTGACCCAAGTGCCACAGATGCATTTGTATCGTCGGTAGTAAAGGCTATTAAAAAAGTAAGGCGGTTTGATAAATTAAGCCAGCTGAACTCAGTACTATTTGATGCTAACTTCCGCCAATTCACCGTTAAGTTTAAACCAGAGGATTTGAGATTGTGATGCGAGTAAAAAAAATGGTTCATTCAACTATAAGAATACCAAAATCTAACCCCTTTTTGGTATTTTCATCCGCAGTCTTTACCTTACTGTTGTCGCTTTCAGCGTGGTCTTCAGAGTTAGTTATTGAAATAACTCAGGGTGTTGATAATCCTGTACCCATTGCGGTGGTTCCATTTCAGTGGTCTGGTGACAGTGCTTTGAATGAGGATGTGGCCCAGGTTGTTGATGCAGATCTGGAGCGTAGTGGCCAATTTAAATCCCTAAAACGGTCGTTGATGCTTAGCTTTCCTTATCAAAAAGAGGATATTTACTTTCGTGATTGGAGCTACCTAGCAACTGAATACCTTATCATAGGTCAGGTTTTGCCAACAGATGATGGGGGTTATCAAGTTGATTACCAACTCTTTGACGTACAGCGTCAAGAATCTGTTGCTGGTGCCCGTTTTACTGGGGGTAAAAATGATCTACGCGCTCTTGCACATTCTGTCAGTGATGCCGTATATGAAGCGTTAACTGGGCTTAAAGGTGCTTTTAGAACCCGTATAGCTTATGTTGCAGCCGACAAAAAAGTTAATCCTAGTTACTATAAACTTTTAGTAGCAGATGCCGACGGATATAATGCTAAAGAGATTCTTAAATCAAATCAGCCCATTATGTCACCATCTTGGTCTCGAGATGCGAGTAAGCTGGCCTATGTGTCTTTTGAAACAAACAGACCTGCCATTTACGTTCAAGATATTACTACAGGTAAGCGTGAACGCATTAAGTCTTTTAAAGGCATTAACGGTGCACCTGCTTGGTCTCCAGATGGCAGTAAGTTAGCGATAGTTTTGTCTAAAGATGGTAATGCAGAGATATACGTCTTAGATTTAACCACTAATCGGCTTACCAGGGTAACAAAACATTATGGTATTGATACGGAACCTTCTTGGAGTGTAGATGGTAAGAATATCTTGTTTACCTCTGATAGAGGAGGTAAACCGCAAATATACCAAGTGACGTTAGATTCTGGCTGGGTAGAGCGCTTAACGTTTGAAGGTGACTACAACGCCCGTGGCAGTTTAACTCATGATGGCCGTTTTTTGGTGCTTGTTAGCCGTCATGATTCGCAGTTCCATATCGCCGTACAAGATTTACAGCGAGGCACTATGTCCTTATTAACCCAAACAAGCTTAGATGAGTCACCAAGTGTGGCGCCAAACGGCAGCATGGTAATTTATTCCACCCAAGACGGTGGGAGAGATATTTTGGCGGCTGTATCGATAGATGGCAAAGTAAAGTTTAATATCCCTGCAAATGAAGGTGTGGTTAGAGAACCAGCATGGTCGCCTTATTTGAATTAACCAGGAGTATTTCCGTAGGCCTAGTGGTGTGGAGATTATATATGATAGAATTAGCGCACAAATTTTCGATCGACAAATTAAATTTATTGAGGAGCAAGTCCATGCAAGTGGGTAATTTAAGGAAAATCATCGCCTCCAGTGTCTTGGTAGCATTTCTAGCTGCCTGTAGCTCTACGGGTGAAACCACTGATGCAACCGCTAGCACCCAAGCCGCACAAGCGGCTGTAGAAGCTCAAGCTTTGGCTGAAGCCGAAGCAATGGCAGAAGCTCAAGCAACAGCCGAAGCAGAAGCTCAAGCAACTGCAGAAGCTGAAGCAAAAGCTGCTGCTGAAGCTATAGTGGAAGCTCAAGAAGAGGCTGCAAGTCAAGCCCAGGCTCAAGCAGCAAAAGCCGCAGCAGATGCAGCAGATGTGGCACAACAGGTTGCAAGCGAAGCAGCTGCAGTTGCAGCTCAAAAGCAGCAGCAAGCACAGGACACCGCGCAGGCGTTAGCTCATATCATCTACTTTGATTTTGACCAGTCCACCATTAAAGCTGAATTCCGCACTGCGCTTAATGGCCATGCTGCGTATTTAAGTCAAAACCCTTCGGCGAGTATCGTTTTAGAAGGGCATGCTGATGAACGTGGAACCCGAGAGTATAATATTGCGTTGGGCGAGCGTCGTGGCAATGCGGTAAGTCGCTACCTAGTAGTCCAAGGTGTTTCTATAGATGCTATTGAAGTCGTCAGTTTTGGCGAAGAACGCCCAGTTAATGCCGGTCATGATAGCGCGTCTTGGTCTGAAAATCGTAGGGTAGAAATCCGTTACATTAATTACTAATTAGCTGTATTCGTTACAGTCACTACAATAGTAATGTAGCGTGTTTTACACGCATTAAATACCATCGTTGTGCTCGCATAACGGTGGTTTTTGTTTTTTAACTTGGTGTTTTTGAGGTTTATTGGATGTCTCAAATATTTAATCGTTTTGTTCTCTTGTTCGTTGTGGTGGTTTTTTCATTTCAAGTGAATGCCAACAATTCTGTGCCAGTTAGTGATTTGGCAAATGATATAGGTACTGAGGCTGTTGCTATTCCTACTCCTATTCCACAGCCTGCGCAGGCTGTGGTTGAAGAACCTATTAAAGCAGTTGCTGTGGACACCCCCATCAATACTAACGCTAATGCGCAAATGTTTGATATTGTTGAAATGTTACAGTACGAATTGCAGCAATTACGTGGTCAAGTAGAAGAACTTAGCTATAATCTAGAGCGCCTTAAAAAGGATCAAAAACAGCGCTACTTAGATTTGGATCGGCGAATTGTTAGCTTATCCACACCACCCCAAGTCATAGACGACTCACAAGTCTCTGATACTAAGAGTGAAACGGGTGAAACTGATTTGACGAGTGCTGCACTTGGTGGCGCCATCGCCTTAGATCAAACCGTAGTCATTCAAGAAGCCTATGATCCTGAAATTGAAAAGTTAGCTTATAAGGCTGCGTTTGGGCTTATTAGAGAGCGGCAATATGATGCTTCTATTGAAGCGTTATTAACTTTTTTAAATGACTTCCCCGAGGGTTTACTAGTTGGTAATGTGCATTATTGGTTAGGAGAGGTTTACATGGTGCAAGGTGATGCGTCTTTGGCGGCCCAATCTTTTGAGTATGTAATACGTGAGTTCCCTGGTCATCGAAATATTCCAGATGCGTTATATAAAGCTGGAGTTGCCTACCAGAATGTAGGCAATAATAATAAAGCAAACCAGCTTCTGCAGCGTGTACTCCAGGAGTATCCAGACTCTTCTGCTGCTCGTTTAGCCCAAGAAAGGGTAAACTAGCATGTCTCACAGTGCTGCCTTGATGATGAGTCAAAAACAGATTGCAGCAAGAGTGCTGGTGCAAGAACACCTAGCTCATGAGCATTTACAAGCGATGTCGAGTGGACAAGATGTAGGCGCACAAAAGCAACGCATTAAACGTTTGCTTAAGCAGCAAGATGCAACCTTAGTAGCCCATTATTATACTGATGCTCTAGTCCAAGAGTTAGCAGAAGAAACAGGGGGTTGTGTATCCGATTCCCTAGAAATGGCACGTTTTGGCAATCACTCTTTATCATCTACTTTAATTGTGGCAGGCGTTCACTTTATGGGTGAGACTGCGAAAATTCTTAGCCCTACAAAACGAGTGCTGGTGCCCACTTTAGAGGCCACTTGCTCTCTTGATATTGGCTGTCCTGCTGAAGAGTTTACAGCCTTCTGTGACGCGCATCCTGATCATACTGTTGTTGTTTATGCCAACACGTCTGCAGCCGTTAAAGCACGTGCAGACTGGGTGGTTACTTCGGGCATTGCGGTAAAGTTAATGGAGCATTTGGCCTCAGAGGGTAAACCAATAATATGGGGGCCAGACCAGCATTTAGGACGCTATATAGCGAAACAAACTGGCACCGAAATGCTACTGTGGCAGGGTTCGTGCAGAGGCCATGAGGCGATTAAAGTTATCGGTCTACCGCAGCTGACG
>JAWUYU010000039.1:0-9440 GCA_034110645.1 Pseudomonadales bacterium | reverse complement strand
AGGTCGGTGGCAGCTGGGCATCATCACCCTTAATCCAGAACCACATGCTCAGCTGCAACAGCAAGCTATCTGGCAAGATAAGATGAAATTTGTGGCCGCACCTGACCACCCCCTTACCCAGCAAAGGGCTGTTAAATTATCTCAACTAAGTAGCTTTCCTGCACTATTGAGTAAAACCAGCACCTTTACACGAAGTATTGTAGAGCAGGACTTTGCCGCCCAGAACCTTGCACTTAATGTGGCTATGTCTACTAATAACCTAGACACTATTAGAATGATGGTAAGTATTGGTATGGGCTGGAGCATTCTTCCCCAAACACTGATCAATTCTCAGATAAAAGTAATTGACACAATATCTACCCCCATCACCAGACAACTAGGGTGTGTATGGCACCAACAGCGAAGTTTATCTAATGCCGCTGAGGCATTTATAGAGCTGCTACAGCGCTCTAGCAGTCATTAGCTATTTATCTCTAAAAATATTATCCACTCGGTGATCATTTTAACCGTTAGCTGTGCTCAGCACATCTTCTACACTACGAAACTCCTCCAACGCTGCTTCTAGCTGCTCAACTATTTCTTCATAGCTGTAACTGCGCCAACGGCCTTCCCTGCTTTCTTCATCCCAAGTCTCTTTGCGTTTTTTGATGCACTCATTTTTTAGCCCTGAGTTTGGTTTTGATTAATAACATATCTAACACTACGGCCACCTGCGCCTAATGGTTTTAAACAACCTTTATTTAACAAATCTGCAAGATCCCTAGTCGCTGTCGCCTTACTCACATCGGCAATAGACTGATAATGGCGAGCAGCCAAGCCATCTATAAACTCCAGACCATAGCCATCCAGCAGCCGATTTAACACCTTTACTTGTCGTTGTGATAAAACGGTTTGAGCATGTATTTTCCAGAATGTTGCTTTTAACAACACCCGATCAATGCGCAACAAGCCATGCTCCATGGCCTCTGCTAATGTATCTAAAAACCACATCAGCCATTCAGTAATGTCCAATTGCTGATTTTCCTGCCCAGCGGCTCGGCAATTTTGTGTGTCTTCCAGTATTTGATAATACCCTTTCTTGTTTTTCTCAATAGCGGCACTTAAAGAATAAAAACGCACACCCGTATTTTCAGCTTGAGCCAAAGCCCTATCAGTTAATGCACGGGCCACCCTGCCATTGCCATCATCAAAAGGGTGAAGCGTAATAAAGTATAAGTGAGCCATGGCCGCACGCACAATGCCGTGGTGCTCGGGTAACACATTGTTGTAAAAAGTAAGAAACGCTTGTAACTCTTCGTTTAAATTTTTTGCGGGCGGCGCCTCAAAATGCACGCTAGTTTTACCGCCCTTTTCCGATACCACCTGCATGGGGCCTTTGGCATCATCACGAAACTTACCGATGGCAAGCTCTCGCAATAGCGACGGCTCAGGGAATAAAGCAGTTTGCCAGTCACAAAGCAGTCTGCAAGTTAATGGTTTTTCTAGATCTCTCACTGCCGACACTAACATCTGCACCACAGATGCCTCATGCCGTGCTGGTTCGGGTAAGCCTGCCTGCTCTAACCCCAATTGGCGCGCTACAGATGAACGTACCGATTCAGTATCGAGGAAATCGCCCTCAATCTCAGACGTTTTGATAGCACTCTGGATCAAAGCATCCAGTTCAGCATCTTTATCCAAGCCAGCGGGTAAATCAGAAGCCTTACCCACCAATCGTTGCTGCAGCGCCAATACAACGTCTAGGCGCGGCTCTAGCTGCGTAGAATCAGCGTAAAAAGAAGGCCAAGATTTGTGCTGCCAGATGTACATCCTAAAGTCCTGTCGTTATTTGCTTGGGTTGAGCCGAATGATACCCTATTTACGGATCAAATTGTGAGCCGATTAGGCGTGTTTATTCGGCTCACGACAGCATTAATTAATTGAGGGTTACAGTGGTCTTATGGAATATAGTGCCCAATATATCGCATTCTTTACCCAATTCTTCGAGGGTATAGCGGTATTGAATTTCTAGGGCATCACCGTCAAACTTGACCTGCTTTGACCAGCTATAATTTTCAGGTCCGTTGAGGCATCAGCATTGATCCGGATCTGAGGGTGTCATTAATAAACAATGTCATTTTCAGCACGCACTAATACCACTGGGTCTTCATCGACCTCAGATGACACTGAAAAGTTAATAGGTCGACCACTAGTTGTGATGCTTCTAGTCTAAATTCAGGGCTAAAAGAGGGTCTTGTAGGTTTTTTCATTGGTTCACCTAATTGATCAGAGATGATCATAACATCTCTTGTTAGGTGGCCAAATTCACTGTACCAATACAGCTTTTCTGTGCGATAAAGACTGCGCTGAGCATTGGAGTGAATTTGAAGTCATCGACACATTATCTACACCCATTACTAGGCAATTAGGGTGCGTATGGCACCAACAGCGAAGTTTATCTAATGCCGCTAAGGCATTTATAGAGCTGCTACAGAATTCTGGCACTGATTAGTTATTTGCGACAAGCTACATGCGACATTTAATGCATCGCTATTTTCTCTAAAAAATATTCACCAACATGTGATTATTTTATTCCCAATGAAACAAACCTAGTTTAAAATGCGACAAATTCTATTACGGATAATAGTCTTAATTTTTTGCTTTTCGTTACCTTATTAAATATATAAAAAGAGACAGCTATGTCCGACAAAAAACCTATTCGTTACGCTTTTTTACAAGTCCCTAATTACTCTATGGTGACCTTCTCGTCTGCTGTGGCTAGCCTTCGCGGCGCCAACTACATCAGCAAACAAGACTTGTATGAGTGGCAAATTGTCACCTTGGATGGAGCTCCTGTAACAGCCAGTGCTGGTTTTGCAATGTCTCCTACCATCCATATTAACGACCTGAACTTGAATGGCTTAGAAGCACTCATCGTTTGTGGCGGCACCTACGTCGATCGCGCCTATGATAAAGGCACCTTAGCTTTTTTACGCAAGGTAGCTAATGCAAAAATAAATATTGGATCTACCTGTACTGGCAGTTATTTATTAGCCGCCGCCGGCTTGCTGGATGGCTACAAGGCCACTATTCACTGGGAAAACCTAGCCAGCATGCGCGAAGAGTTTCCCAACGTGTTGATGTCATCTAACTTATTTGCCATCGACCGTGATCGCTTCACTTGCTCTGGCGGTAACTCATCTTTAGATATGATGCTGCAGTTTGTTAGCAACCATCATGGCCCTGAGCTGGCCGCAGCCGTTTCTGAAATGTTCATCATGGAGCGCATACGTGACCACCACGACACGCAACGCATTCCACTGCGCTTACATCTAGGTAATAGCCAACCTAAGCTGATCGAAGCTGTAGCGCTCATGGAGGCCAATTTAGAAGAAACCATTAGTTTAGACGACTTGGCACAATACGTAGGCGTCTCTCGTCGTCAGCTAGAGCGCTTATTCCAAAAGCACCTAAAGTGTGTACCGTCACGTTACTATTTGGAATTGCGCCTTAACCGTGCGCGTCAGCTTTTATTACAAACCAATCTATCTATTATTGATGTATCTTTGGCGTGTGGCTTTGTATCTGCACCCCACTTTTCTAAGTGTTACAGAGACTTTTTTGGCATTCCACCCAGAGAAGAGCGCCGCCGTTTTTCACCTGGCCAAAGTGTTCGTGCAGCTGAAGAGAGTATTAAACAAAGCACTATTGATAGTGCAATTACAGGCACAGCTGAACGTACATTTGAAGAAGACCTCAAAGACAACATTTGAGTATCTTAAAACTCTCCCACCCGATTATACGAAAGAAGCCGAAACATTTACATGTTTCGGCTTCTTTGGTTACGGCCTATTGTTATGAGTGCGACAACAATTAAGCGTTAAGAATAGCTATAGCCAGCTCACTACCGGGTAACTCAAGAGCAGCGATCCACACCATCATGCCTACAAGCGCTGCAGCAGTGAGCAGATACCAGATTAAGCTAAATACAATACCATAAGCAGTGAGCTTGAACTTTGGGTCATGGTCGAAACTATTCCAGTCGGCTAACAAGTCTACCAACCCCATAATGCCAAAGAAACCTATTAGTGCAAAACCATGGGTAAAGCAGTAACCAATCACCAAACCAGAAATCACCACTAAGCCTACATAGATAAATCGGCTACGGCCTGAATAAACCAAGGCTTTAACGACACGGCCGCCGTCTAACGGATAGATCGGCAGCAAGTTAAACAGGTTTACCAAAGCACTCACTGATGCCACTAAGCCTATAAAGTGATTGTCTGTGACAAGAAAACCTATAAAAAAGACCACACTCATGGCTAAGCCAAAAATGGGCCCCATCATGGCTATATATAGATCCTGCCAATGGGTTTTTGGGCTGTCGCCCACCGCAACACCGCCAACAAAAGGGATGATGTAGATACCCTTTGTGGGTATACCAAATTTTTTCATAGCACGAATATGGCCATACTCATGAAACATTAAAATAGCCAGCAAAGTTACTGCAAACTCAAAGCTAAGCATGATGGTCCAGCCAGATAGAGCCATAGCCACTAAAGCCACCTTAAAAACTTTAACGCTTTTAAAGAGCTTTAGAGCGATACCTATCATCACCCCCATACGTGCACGATTATTGGGTTTATTGGTTTGCATAGTTTTGCTTACTCTCCATCTACAGTCTCACTACATTCAAGCTGCGCTCTAGTTAAATTCTAGGACGGCGACGCTTCTTGGTACTTTCTTCGGCTTTAGCATTTGCTGCCTTAACCGGCGGCAAGGTCACTTCTTTTGAAAGTTCTGGGAAGGCATCTACCTTGTTAGGAAATGCCATAGCATCAATAAATAACTGCTGGAAATTGGGTTCTACAGCAGTTTCTATTTTTTCAACGTTACGCACAACTTGTTCAATTTCTGCACGGGCTTCTTCATTGAGCAAAGCAATACGAGCGCCAGTGCCCGCTGCGTTACCAGCAGACGAAACATCGGTTAAAATACAATCAGGAATTAAACCCAATACCATAGCGTACTTCACATCAATGTGACTACCAAAAGCACCAGCAAAACGGATGCGATCAACCTTGTCTACCTCTTGATACTGCATTAACAGCTTGATACCAGCGTATAGCGCAGCTTTAGCTAACTGGATGGCACGAATATCATTCTGCATGATTTTAACGGCGCCACGAGTTTCAGTAGCAGGCATAATTTCGTAAGAAAAGGTGCGGCCGTCTGGCTGAATACGTGGGTTTATGGCTGCTAGGCTGCCATCTACAACACCGTCTTGGTTGATAACACCAGATAAGTACATTTCTGCCACAACTTCAATAATACCAGAACCACAAATACCGGTAATGCCTGTTTTTTCAGTGGCTTCATCAAAGCCTGGCTCGTCTGACCATAATTCACAACCAATGACTTGATAGCGAGGCTCTAAGGTAGCGGCACTAATACGAATACGCTCAATGGCACCTGCTGCTGCACGCTGACCACAACTTATTTGTGCACCCTCAAACGCTGGGCCAGTTGGGCTAGAACAAGCCACTAAGCGATGACGGTTGCCTAGTACGATCTCGGCGTTGGTGCCTACGTCTACCAACAAGGTCATTTCATCATGATTATATGGCTGCTCTGCCAGTACCATACCTGCGGTATCTGCACCTACGTGGCCGGCGATACAAGGCAGCAAATAGGCACGAGCTTGAGGATTAAGATGTATGTCCATATCACGAGCCAACGTATTTACAGCCATGTCTGTGGCTAAAGCAAACGGCGCACCACCTAGCTCTATTGGGTTTATACCCAATAACAAGTGGTGCATGATTGGGTTAGCAACAAAAGTAATCTCTAATAAATCCGTCTTATCGCATTTAGCCTGCTTCACTAGATCAGCTACTAAGCCATTAATCGCTTCACGCACGGCGTTTGTCATGTCTACTTCGCCGCCCGGATTCATCATCACATACGACACACGGCTCATCAGGTCCTCACCAAAACGAATCTGTGGGTTCATCATGCCTGCAGTGGCTACTACTTCACCACTAGACAAGTTACACAAGTGAGCGGCAACGGTGGTAGAACCTACGTCTACAGCTACACCGTAGATATTTTCTTTAAGACCCGGCCACAGCGCAACAACTTGTTCGCCTTGACGTACGGCAACAGTTACACCCCAATTACCTTTACGTATGATTGGCTGGATAGTAGCCAATAATGCTACATCAAAGGAGAGATTCAATAGTTGCCAATCTGATTCTAGAGCGTTAAGTAAGCGCCTTAAATCACCCGACGGATCGTGCATGTCTGGCTCTTGAACTTCTACGTAGTACAGGCGCACTAACGGGTTGATATCAATATCATGGTGCTCTGCGTCTTTGCGCACCATTTGGTGGTGCACTTGGCTCTCAGATGGCACATCCACTACGATGTCATTAAGTACCTTGGTGTGACAGCTTAAACGGCGACCGGGCTTAAGCTCTCGGCGTTCGGCGTATTTAAGTTCTGGTGCGGTAATAGGCTCTAAGCTATCTGCACCAGAAGTAATGCCAAATTTGGCAAACTCTCCTTCACTCACAAAGATTTGACAGCGGCCACAAATACCCCTACCACCACATACAGAATCTATATCAACATTAAGATAACGAGCCGCTTGTAATAAAGGCGTGCCCACAGGGAACCGTCCGCGCTTACCGGAAGGAGTAAATACTACTAAAGCATCATCGTTATTAGTTTGATTCATAGCACCATCTCAATGTTCTGTGGTGGAGAGCTAAAAATAACCCTACACAATTAATGTTTTATAAATTTGCACAAAAAAGGGCCCGTAAGGCCCTTTTAGTTATCTATAGTTAGCTAATGCTAACCTATACACGACGACGTCCGCCAGTACGGCCTCCACGAGCTACCATTCCTTCAGCTAGTGGCTCACGGTAGGTTTTGATCCATTCTTTACATTCTGGATCGTGGCCCATCATTAGATTACCACCACGTACACCAAGCATTATTTCAGCATGCATTGGGTTGATGATTGCAGAGGTCATGCCAGAAGCAATGGCACAAGCAATAAAGGCACAGTTTACGCCGTTACGGTTAGGTAAACCAAAGCTAAAGTTGGAAGCGCCACAAGTGGTGTTCACTTTAAGTTCAGTACGTAGGCGATGAACAAGCTCCATCACCTGACGGCCAGAAGTGTTGATTGCACCCACTGGCATTACCAATGGATCTACTACAACGTCGTACGCTGGAATACCGTAATCGGCAGCACGGTTAACAATTTTTCTAGCTACTTCAAAACGTACGTTGATGTCCTGAGAAATACCAGTTTCATCGTTTGATATAGCAACAACCGCTGCGCCATATTTCTTAACCAACGGTAATACGCGATCTAAAGACTCGTCTTCACCCGTTACAGAGTTCAACAAAGCTTTACCTTTGTAAACAGCAAGGCCAGCTTCAAGAGCTTCAATGATAGATGAGTCGATGCATAAAGGCACATCAACCAACTCTTGAACTAACTGAATGGTTTTGGCCAAAATAGCGGGTTCATCCGCTAGCGGGATACCCGCATTGATATCCAAAATAGTGGCTCCAGCAGCAACCTGAGCTAAAGCATCAGAGATTACACGGCTATAATCGCCATTTTTCATCTCTTCTGCCAACAACTTACGGCCTGTAGGGTTAATACGTTCGCCAATTACTGCGAAAGGACGATTAAAGCCAATTACAACTTCTTTGGTGGCGGAGCTGATAATAGTATCAGTCATTTAAAATACCTGCTTTAGAGTCTAATAAAAGCCAACCATCTGGCCAAAAATTTAAATAAAATAATTAAGAATTAACAGTGAACGTTTTGCCGTTTAATTCAAATTGGCCATCTTGTACTTTGTACATCCATTCTGCAGACTTCTTTAAGCCGCCTAATGGGTACAAATGACACTGAGAAATCAAACAATCTGGATCGTTATGCATACCTGTCACTAAATCACGCATAAGCTGACTTGGCTCCGAGGAAGGTGCATTTACGTACTTGCCCAAGAATGAATCTTTAAGGCCAAGCTTCACCATATTCATAGGGTTGCGCGTTAAGAAACGTACAGATGCGCCCACACCACAATGAGCAGCATGACGCATAAGCGTCTTAATAGTTGCAAGGCCAGGAACACCAATGTGAATTGGTAATTCGTTACCAGCCGCACGAATTGCACTTTCCCACGCAAAGATAGGCTCAGCTTCAAAAGCGAACTGAGTGGCTAAATACAAACTCATATCCGTTTGTTTAGCAAAATCGTTCTTTTCTTTAATGGCTAAAGCACAATCAGCTGGGCTGATGTCTGGGCTACCTTCTGGGTGACCAGCTAAACCCATCTTCAGCATGCCGTACTTTTCAAACAGACCTGTTTGTAGTACTTCCATTGCAGATGCAAAGTCACCAACTGGATTGGTTACACCGCCGCCAATCAACAAACCTTCGGTAACACCTGTTTCACCCTGTAGTGAAGCAAGATTTTCTTCCAAAAACTTAGCAGAAGGAATAGACCGAGCAGCAAAGTGTGGTACTGGGTTAAAGCCTTCGTCTTTAAGACGACGTACAGTAGCCACTGTATCTGCAAAGTCTGAACCTGGTAAAAAAGTTACATATACAAGGCAGCCTGGGCGTAAAAATTCTTTAAAGTCAGCCACTTTAGCAGCACCACCTGGTGTCACTTCTACTGTGGTTTTTTGCATCAAATCAATAATGGCTTGTTTTTCTGTAGCGGCATTTAGCGCCATAGGTACTTCTCCAAAAAATATATAAAGCTGCTTTGGTCACCAGTTACTCAGCAACACCACCGGCAGCTACTAATACAGCTAAACGATCATCTGTGTATTCAGCTTCGATCTTGGCAACAGTGGCTTCTAGCACAGCTTCCAAATCGTCACCACAAGGTGTGGTATCACGACGCCACTCTTGCAAGTAGCCGTCACTGCCATAAAGCCCAGCACGCATAGCAGCTTTGTCTACAGCTTTTTCGAAACGTTCTTCTAGGGGCCGCTTGGCGCTAGTGCGTCCCTGCTTAACAATGACTTGGGCGGGAATATCGCGCCACATAACGATAGTTAACTTGGCCATTTAATTACCTGTTCGGTGTAGTTACTGTAATGAGCACTCAGTTCTTCAGCCATTTGGCCATAGCCTGTTTCTACTCGTTCATACTTTAAACCCAGTTTATTGGCAGCCTCTTCAGCAAAATGCTCTAATTGCCGATTCGGTTCCTGAACTAGGTAAACCAATTTTGTATAATGAGCAAACATCATCTCAATCAATTGAGGATGTTTGTTCAGCCCCATGCCTTCCATGATGAGCTGTTCAAAATGCTTGGCAAGGTAGTCTGTAAGGTAAAACGTACCTAACTCTTGCTCTGCCATGGCCGCGAAATTTTCGCTACCACTATAAAATTCATAACAGTGAGCACCTGATAAAC
>JAWUYU010000038.1:0-7203 GCA_034110645.1 Pseudomonadales bacterium | reverse complement strand
ATAGGTCATTAGGCCCAAAGATACGCCAGCAAGTACGAATGTAGCGATGAGCAAAAACACCGTCTTTTGAACCAAAGTGAGGCGAGATTGCATTAAGTGTCTAAAAGAAAGAATTTTATTGGGCATTAGGTGTTAATCAGCGCTGTGTCGAAGAGATAATATCAACCCCATTCTAACCCACTAATGGTAAAATGCTAAGCCTACCCAAGGAGTTGACCCCATGTTTCATCGTTTAACCTTATTTGAGATGAGTAATGAGCCAAACGTTGCAGCTATCGACAAGGTGTTTGGGGCTGTGCAAGTGCAAAGTTATACTAATAATCAAAGCTCTAATGCTAATCACACAATGCATCAGTGGCAATGGGGTAGTGTAGATGAACCTGTTGACTCTAGGGGGTTTGGAAATAATACATCGGCATTCATTTTAGATCTTAAGGTCATACTTAAAAAGCGGTCTAAACAACAAAAGTTGGATTATGTAATCCAGAGCTCTGAGCAACCCATACAAAAAATAAAGTTAGCTGTGTTTGATATGGATTCCACTTTGATTCAAGCAGAGGTAATGGATGAGCTGGCCTATGTTTGGGGCGTTGGCCCTCAAGTAGCACGCATTACCGCCAGCTCCATGGCTGGAGAGTTAGATTTTGAACAGAGCTTTCGCCAGCGATTAGCTTTGTTAAAAGGGTTTGATGTGGCCCAACTTAGCGCCATTAATCAGTCTGTTGAGCTCATGCCAGGTGCAGAACAACTAATGCAAGGCCTGCAGGAACAGGGTATATACTGCGCTATATTATCTGGTGGGTTTAGTTATTTTGCAGATGATTTAGCCTGTAGGCTGGGCATGCAAAAAGCCTTCTCAAATCCTTTAGAGGAAATAGATGGCAAGCTCACTGGGCAAATGACAGGCACCATAGTGGACGCAGCCCGAAAAGTAGAGCTGATGGAGCAGTTGCGTAAAACCCTTGGTTTATCTATAGAACAGTGCCTTGCCGTAGGTGACGGTGCTAACGATTTACCCATGCTTAACAAAGCTGGTTTAGGCGTGGCTTTCCATGGTAAGCCACTGGTTAGGCAACAGGCTCCCCATCAAATTAACAACTGTGATTTGGATGTGTTATTGCACTTGGTTTAACTCTTGGTCTAACTCTGCTGCGTTTAATTATATTTGGGTTAAGTTTGGGCTAGCTGGGCGAGTATAAAGTTTTACTCAATTTGCCTGGCTCCTCACGCACCAGTTTAGGCACCAGGTAGCCCGACATGCAGGCCTGCATTTGAGCCACTATAGATTGGCCACGTTCTAAGCTAACAAAAAAGTGTGTAGTGCCTGCCACATGGTCTGGTAAGTGCAGGTAATAAGGCATAACACCTAGCTCAAAGAGGCGTTCGCTAAGCTCTTTTAGGCTTGCTAGGTTGTCATTCACTTGGGCTAATAACACGCTTTGATTAAGTAAATGCACCTTATGTTCACGTAATTGCGTACAGGCTTGGGCTACATCTTCTGCTAACTCATTTGCATGGTTTGCGTGCACCACCATTACACAGGTCAATCTGGAACGTTCAAGCCTTTGGCACAGTTTCAAGGTGATTCTCTGTGGCAATACAATGGGCAAGCGGCTGTGAATGCGCAAACGGTTAACGTGAGGAATAGCTTCAATAGCAGTGATTAGCTCAAATAATTTGGAGTCTGTTAAGGCCAGTGGATCGCCACCGCTGAGGATTATTTCTTCTATATCTGGGTGCTGTTCAATATAGCTAAGGCTCTGTTGCCATTCACTCCGGGCGCGTTTTTGGTCACCATAGGGATAGTGGCGGCGGAAACAGTAACGGCAGTTAATAGCGCAGTGTCCTGCAGCAATCAACAAGGCCCGCCCTTGGTATTTGTGTACGATACCCGGCATAGGGTTGAAACTAGCTTCTTGTAATGGGTCATTATTAAAGCTAGGGTCTGTTGTCGCTTCTTGAGCCCTAGGTAATACTTGTAATAACAATGGGTCTGTTGGATCTTGTGGGCGCATTTTTTGGGCAAATGCTTTGGGCACAAGGGTAGCAAAGCCGTGGTCATCGGCTAACATAGTGGTTTGTTGTGCCGTGCTAAAGCCTAGAGCGGCAAGCAGCTGCTGAGGCGTACGGTAGGCCTCTCGCAGCTGAGTGCGCCAATCTTCTGGTAAGCTTGTGTGCTTAATCAAGTTTAAGGGTTCAACTTGTGTAGCGCTTTGCGGTATCATAAGCGACAAATATCCCGATATTTATTACATTAGAGCTAAAAAATGGCTAATTATAACAGCAACGAATTTAAATCTGGCCTTAAAGTGATGCTAGAAGGTGATCCATGCTCCATGGTTGATGTGGAGTTTGTTAAACCAGGAAAAGGTCAGGCATTTACCCGCGTACGCATGAAAAACTTGAAGACTGGCCGAGTATGGGACCGTACTTTTAAGTCTGGTGAGTCTATTGAAGCTGCGGACGTGATGGATCTCAATATGGAATACCTTTATACCGATGGTGAATTCTGGCATTTCATGTTGGCAGACGGTACTTTTGAACAATATGGTGCTGACCTGAGTGCGGTAGGTGATTGCATCAAGTGGCTTAAGGAACAAGAAATTTATGTGGTTACCTTATGGAATGATGCGCCAATAGCTGTGGCAGCACCTAACTTCGTAGATCTTGAAGTGACAGAAACTGATCCTGGTCTTAAAGGGGATACCGCTCAAGGTGGCAGCAAGCCTGCAATCTTGGCAACTGGTGCTACTGTACGTGTGCCGTTGTTTATTGAACAGGGCGAGTTCTTGAAGATAGACACCCGTAGCGGCGAATACGTAAGCCGCGCATAAGCTTAGGTACTAACTCCTCTATGCTACGGCTCCCTAAAGCTGATATTAGCCAGCATCATCAGCTACATCAACTTAGGAATCGCGCCAAGGTAATCAGCCAAATACGGGCGTTCTTCGCCGCCCGTGATGTGCTTGAAGTTGATACCCCAGTAATGTCTCATTATGGGGTATCAGACCCCCATATCGATTCTATTCCAGTGACCTTTACCCCAGATGGAACCTCTATAGGCCATTCCATGTACCTTATGTCGTCTCCCGAATATGCTATGAAGCGTTTGTTAGCAGCCGGTAGTGGCTGCATTTATCAAATTGCTAAGGCTTTTCGTAACGGTGAGGCAGGTCGTCGGCATAACCCAGAGTTCACCTTATTAGAATGGTATCGGCTAGACTTTACTTTAGAGCAATTGATGCAAGAAGTAGCGAACCTTATTGATATTGTACTCATGGATGAAGTGCTGGAGTGGCACTTTTGGAGTTACCGTCAGGCCTTTGAAGAAGTCCTTAGTATAAATCCTTTAACGGCTAGTGATGATGCCATTCAAGCCAAGGCTTTGGCTCATGTGGATATTCAAATGGATGACAGCACTCCGCGAGATACGTGGTTAGATCTGTTAATGAGTCACTGCATTGAGCCACAACTGCCTACAGCGTGCTTTATTTACGATTACCCCGCTAGCCAAGCCGCTTTAGCGCGCACAGGTATAGATGAATGGGGTAACAAAGTAGCACGCCGTTTTGAGGTGTATGTTAATGGCATTGAACTGGCTAACGGCTATCACGAGCTAACGGATGCCCAAGAACAAGAGCAGCGCTTTGCATTAGACAATGTAGCTAGAAGTGCTATGAGTAAAGTACCAATGGCTGCTGATATCAGGTTGGTTGCGGCGTTACAAGCCGGTTTGCCGGAGTGTTCTGGCGTGGCTTTAGGCGTAGAGCGCTTATTAATGCTCGCCTCTGGTGAAAAAGACATTGCTAAGGTGATGGCCTTTAATCACCACCTTGCATAGCCTATGTTAGCTTCGCTAAATTTAGTTTAACTGAGAACTAATTAAGCTCAGCGAACATTTGTCCTAAGCGAGTAGTAGTGCCAGCGCTAAGTTCTGTAGGCCATTGGCTTACACCTTTTGGTAAACACATCACTACTGTAGAGCCCAATTTAAAGCGGCCCATCTCTTCACCTTTCTTCAATGTAATAGGCGTTTGGTCGGTATAGTTAAACTGACTTACTACCTTACCTTTAGGGCACACTAGCCCCGCCCAAACGGTTTCTACACTGGCCACAATCATGGCACCTACAAGTACCATGGCCATAGGCCCAAACTCGGTGTCAAAAATGGCGACTACTCTTTCGTTACGGGCAAATAAGCCAGGCACCTTAGCGGCGGTGACTTGGTTTACCGAAAATAAGTTGCCAGGTACGTGCACCATGTGGGTAAGGGTGCCGTCACAAGGCATATGAATACGATGGTAATCCTTAGGTGCTAAATAAATAGTAGCAAAATCGCCATCTATAAAAGGAGTGGCAAGCTCACTATTACCACCTAATAAGGTCGTTAGATCAAATTCGTGGCCTTTGGCTTGGAACAGGTTTTGGCCGTTTATCTTCCCTAGCTGGCTAATAGCGCCATCTACAGGGCAAGCTAAGTGCTTTGGGTGGTTATCTATGATACGTGCATCGGCTTTAAGGCTACGGGTAAAGAAGTCATTAAAGCTGTCGAACTCGCTAGGGTGCTGACGCTCCGCTTCACCCATGTTCACTTTAAAGTGTTTAATAAAGGTGCGTATAAAAGGGTCTTTAATCACAGGCATAGAACTGTGGGCTAGCATGCCCACAAAGCGAGAGATTAGGTGCTGTGGTAATAAATATTGCATTAATACAAATAGACGGTCGGCCATGAAAAATCCTTAATTATGTGTGGTGAAGTCGTCTAAAGACGCTTTAATGTGCCGGAAGCTAGACATACGAATAGGGTCGATATGACCATCTTCTAAAGCCTTTAATAAGGCACAGGCTGGCTCGTGTTCGTGGCTACAATCGCTAAATTTGCAGTAACCTAAATAAGGCCTAAATTCCACAAAACCCTCTAGCAGAGTAGCTGTGTCCATATGCCAAAGACCAAATTCACGAATGCCTGGAGAGTCGATTAATTGCCCCCCATTAGGGATATGAAATAGTTTGGCGGTGGTAGTAGTGTGAACACCTTTGTTAGTTTGTTCAGACAAGGCACTTACTTTAATGTCTACGCCCGGTAATAGAACATTCACTAAGCTAGATTTTCCAACACCAGACTGCCCTACAAACGCGCTTACTTTATTATTTAACTCAGCATAAAGTGCTTCGAGGCCCGTTAAGGTTTGAGTAGAGGCGCGAATAATACGATAACCCAAGCTTTGGTAACGAGCCAACATCGGTTCAATATGCGCTTGGGCCTCTTCGTTTAATAAATCTGTTTTGTTGAGTAAAAGTATAGGCTCAATATCACTGGCCTCAGCTGCTACTAGGTAACGGTCTATCAAGTTGGCGTGAGCGTAAGGCTGTGGTGCAAAGGTCACAATAATTTGATCAATGTTGGCCGCCACGGGTTTAAGGTCACCGTATTTGTTAGGGCGGCTTAGAATGCTATTACGCTCATCACGGGCCACAATTACGCCACTTTGATCCGCTGCTTGACGCCAGGACACTTGGTCGCCGGTGACAAGGAACCCTAAATTAGAGCGGATTTTACAGCGAAACACTTCACCTTTGTGTTGGCCGTGTAAAGCTTCAACATCAATTAAGGACCCGTAATGGGCAATGATTAGGCCCTGTTGCTCGGCAGACAGGTCACCATGTTCTATAGCTTGCTCTATTGCGCCATCTTTTTTATTAGCACGAGCGCGACGCTCGTCTTGAACTTTATCAATTTGCCATTGTTGGTGGCGGGTAAGTTTACGTTTGGCCATTGAGAATTAATGTACTGGGTTGTCAGTAAAGGCTTTATTCTACCTCGAAGTGAGGCATAATTCAGTGTATCAATATCACCTAGAGTACTTTTCTTGTGAAACAAGCACAAAATTTAATATGGTTAGACCTAGAAATGACCGGTCTGGACCCAGAACAAGACGTTATTATTGAAATTGCCACCATTGTTACCGATGCACATTTAAATGTGCTGGCTGAAGGGCCATCTATTGTCATCCACCAAAACGATACGGTGCTGGAGGCTATGAACCCTTGGTGCGTCAATCAGCATGGGAAATCAGGCTTAACGCAGCGGGTGCGTGACAGCAAGATAAGCTGTGCAGATGCGGAACAACAAACCATCACCTTTCTTAAAGCTTTAGTTGATTGTGGCCACTCTCCTATGTGCGGCAATACTATTGGCCAAGACAGGCGCTTCTTAGTGAAATACATGCCTCAGCTTGAAGCCTATTTCCATTATCGTAACTTAGATGTAAGTACCATAAAGGAGCTTGCCAAACGTTGGCGCCCAGAGTTACTGGATGGCCTTAAAAAGGGCGGCAGCCATTTAGCACTTGATGATGTGCGTGATTCAATTGCTGAAATGGCCTATTACCGAGAGCATTTCTTGAAAATGGAGCCGTGAAGGCGTGCTCTTTGCTTATTTAAATACAAGTGAGTCTACAAAACAGAAGTCATGGCAGGGCGGTAAGAAGCTATATGGCCCTTCACTGAAATTGCTCAATTTGGTGGCGGGAAAAGGTTTAGAAATTCTTGTTTAAAAAACGTGTATTTATAAGGTCCGGTTTATACCTCAAATCAAGTATAGTCGAACAGTTATGATCGGTTCTAACCTCAAGTTTTCGATCATTATTCGTGGGTTATACGGTCGTTTATTTCGGTTTTAACATGCAGTCGAGGAGTATAAAAACCTACGGTGCTTAAGTACTTGTGTGGCACTGTGCATTACATTTTTGCCACTTATAGAGACCTTCGCACAAAGGCCTTGTTATGACTCACAAATAGCACAAGCCTCAAAAAACAATCCAAACAGGTTGAAATGCTCAATAAAACCTAAAATCACCCGATTTAAGGCCAAATAAGGCTATTATTTGCCCTTTTAGGGCACGTTTCCCAACCTTTAGGCGCAACTGTACTGTGACGGATTACACGATCGCTGAATGTTTATGCCGCGCTTGAGGTTGTAGGCGAAACACATCAGCCCAAACCGCACGGCATTTCGTGCTAGGCCTAAGTAACGCGCTTGGCCCATACTGTAATAGAGTTTGAACACACCGAATACTCGCTCCACAGTGCACCGAACGCCTGCGTTGCGGTGGTTGTTCTGTTTTTGTGCCTTGGTGAGCAGCGTATTGCGATAAGCTCGCTTCATCACGCGATTGTTGATGCCATGCTCTTCAGGCCATT
>JAWUYU010000037.1:0-16837 GCA_034110645.1 Pseudomonadales bacterium | reverse complement strand
CCCGACACTTCCTCTGAGGCAGACGCTAAATTCTCTGTGGCAGACCTTACATCACTGATTACAATGGTGAGTTTGGCAACCATCTGTTTCATGGCAGACATCAGCTGACCTGTTTCGTCTTTACCTTTGACGCTTATATCAACCGTCATGTCTCCACCAGCAATACTATTTGCAACTCGAACGGCGTCAATAAGCGGCAAAGTGATCGCACGAGCAAATAAATACCCTAAAAGTACACAAAAAATTACGGCTCCTATGGAAAGAATGAGCATTATATTGCGGCTGTTGTCATACAACACACCAGTATTTTTTGATACTTGGCCGGCTTGCCTTTCTTTCTCATCTGCCAGCTCAGAAAGCAAATCGTCTAGTTCGTTAGAGATGCCTCTTAAGTCTGCACGTATGAAAGCAACTGATTTCATTTTACTACCGAAGAGGTTTTCTAGACGAATCAACGCTCTAGCTTCCTTTAAGCTGGTTTCATATGTTGGCATCAATTGATCGAACCTGCGGAGCATTTGTACACCTTCACCACTTGTAAAGAACTCGCTAGCGTGACCCATATTTTCTCTTAATAATGCTGCTTCTACCTTTATCTCTTCGAGATAGCGGACTTTACCATTTTCGGTGATAGATAAAATTGAACCATTAAGAGCGCGACCAATGCTGACCAAATTGATATTGGCTTCCTTAACTATAGATAAGCCTAACAATTCCTTTTGGTACAAATTGTCAGCTGCATCATTGAGTTGAGACATGTTGCTTATGCCAATAAATCCAACCACTCCGGTAATTATTGATATGAGCAGAAATGCCCCAATTAATTTTATGCCAATTTTTATATTCTTCAACATTATAATGCTCCGTTTATTTTTTTTTCAATTTTTCTATTAATTAATTAACGTTAGCTTAGCTATGCGCTTTTCATTTGTCTAATAGATGTATCATGGTTAACAGAAAGGGCAGTATCCACCTGTAAAACCATAGACTCCAAACACGTACCTACCTATGGACTTGTGGACGGTTCACTTCGTGACCAGCTCAAGCCCTTCGGGACTTGGGGAAAAGCCATGGACAACAAAAGAAGTTGACCACAGCTTTACCACACTCTTGCGCTTATCGACCACAGTGCCCACAGGTTCAATAACAGGATGTGAAAATACTTCTTAATAGCTCCGTCTCTTATTTCAACGATGTAGCAAACTCATTTGACGGTTTTACTGACGGTTCACAAAACAAACATGTATAAAAAAACCTCAAGTATCAAATACTTAAGGCTTATATATGGCGGTGAGGGAGGGATTCGAACCCTCGGTACCTTGCGGTACACACGCTTTCCAGGCGTGCTCCTTAGACCACTCGGACACCTCACCATTTGAAGGCGCAAATTTTATGCTTTTGCTAGATAAAAAGCAATAAAATTCAACGCATTAATGCCAATGTTTAATAAACTCGTGGCTACTTATTATACGTGCAGGCCTTGGCTCTACCGAAGGAGTACCCATATAAATCATAGCAATGATTTCTTCGCGTTCTTCAAGATCGAATGCTCGCCTTACCATTGGATGACTTACCACCCAGCCTGTGCGCCATACTGCTCCAATGTCCTGCGCGTAGGCGGCAAGTAACATGGCATGCCCCGCGGCTGCCGTAGCCTGCACTTGCTCTTCCGTAGGGACTTTAGGATGCTCCGTAGGGCTAGCGATCAATACCATAATGCTGGGAGCCCGGTATGGCATATTGAGGCACCTTTCCAATGTTTCGGCATCACTGCCTGGATGACGCTCTAACTGCGCTTGCTGGAGCAGCTGCCCAAGCTTTGTAAGGCCCTCACCCGCCACCATAACACTGCGCCACGGCTTAAGATTGCCATGGTCTGGCGCTCTCAAAGCGGCTTGCAGGATCATTTCTAACTGACCTTCCGTTGGCCCTGGAGCTTCCAATCTGTGAATCGAAACCCGATTGAGTAAACCGTGTAATAATTCCATAAAAAATACCTATAAAGGGCTATTGTCGCTGAGTACGATGATTACTAGGTGCCAAGGGCCTAGTAGAACGATAAGGATTAATATCTAAGCCACCACGCCTTACATACCGGGCATACACAGTGAGTTGACCAGGCTTACATTGTGCTTTTATATCAAGGAAAATTTGCTCTACACACTGTTCGTGGAAGTCACCGTGTTCGCGATAAGAAACAATATAGGCTAGAAGCCCTGCCCTATTAATCGTTGGGCCTTCGTACTCTACAATCAAGGTGGCCCAGTCTGGCTGCCCTGTAACGGGGCAGTTACTTTTGAGTAAATTACTGTGCAAAATTTCCGTACGATAGGTGCTAACGTCAGAGGATAACAAACTAGCATTAGGCGTGTAGGTGGTAATCTCTATATCTTGTTGATCTATGTTTGCCCCAGGCGTTGGCAATACCGGCATAGCCATATCACGCAGACTATACAAAGCAACCTTTACTTCTGCACCTGCTGCTTCAGATAGATCATCTTCCATCGCAGACTGCACTTGCGATATGTTTTCCATCTTGGTTTGATTAAAAGAGTTTAAATACAGTTTAAAGGACTTACTTTCAATAATATTGGGACTGTCGGCCGGGATACGGAATTCGGCCAGTGCCATTTTTGGCAATCCTTTTTCATTTAGCCAAGACACTTCAAAAGCATTCCAAACGTCAATGCCATAAAACGGTCGGGTAGTAAACTCTGGCTGCCAAGGTGTATTGCGCGGAATAGGGAATAATAAACTTGGCGTATATGCCGTTACATAGGCGCTTTTGTCACCTAAGGGTGACGCTTCAATAAAATCATTTTGTTGCATGGTTTTCTCCAAGGCAAGGCTATTATTTACGAATGCCCTTACCAGTATTCAATAGGTGCATACAGTAGCTATACAAGGCAATGATAAAGGCGCTGATCACCAACAACGCGTATCCCACTGGAATGTCTGAAACACCCAAGATGCCATAACGAAAGGCATTTACCATGTATAAAATAGGGTTGAATTGTGACGCTCCTGCCCAAAAATCAGGCAGTAGATCGATAGAATAAAAAACACCACCTAGGTAAGTTAAGGGAGTTAGGATAAATGTTGGAACAATGGCTATATCGTCGAAACTGTTAGCAAATACTGCGTTAACAAAACCACCCAAACTAAACAAGATGGAAGTCATTAGCACCACTAATATAATGATGCCCAAATTATAAACTTCCAGTTGGGTGAAGAATAACGATAAGCTGGTAACAATAGTGCCTACAGCCAAACCTCGGGCCACGCCACCGGTAACGTATCCTGCTAATATCACCCAATTAGGCATAGGCGAAACTAACATTTCTTCTAAACTGCCTTGATACTTGGTGCTATAAAACGAAGACACTACGTTGCCATAGGAGTTAGTTATCACAGACATCATGATCAAACCCGGCACGATAAACTGCATATAATCAAAGCCACCCATCTGACCAATACGACTACCAATTAAATTACCGAAAATAATAAAATACAGCACCATGATAATTGAGGGTGGTAATAAGGTTTGTACCCAAATACGCATAAAGCGCTTAATTTCTTTACGTACAATAGTTAAGTAAGCGATATAAATTTCATAGGTAGACACTATGCGCTTACTCCTTGTAAATCAGTCTTATTGCTAGTAACTAGGTTCACAAACAACTCTTCTAAACGATTGGTCTTATTACGCATACTTGTTACTTTTATTCCTGCAGCCGTTAACACTACAAATACGTTGTTGATATCTTGCCCTTGGTTTAGGGTTACTTCTATGTGCATGTCGTTAACTAATAACAAGTGATAGCCCTCTACTTCCGGAAGGTTAACCAGAGGTTCTTGCAAATTTAGCACTATGGTTTCGGTGTTAATGGTTTTTAGCAGGTCTTGCATAGGGCTATGTTTAATGATGTCGCCACTGTCAATAATGGCAATGTTGCGACACAGATTTTCTGCTTCTTCCAAATAATGGGTGGTGAGGATAATGGTTGTGCCTTGTTCATTAATACGTGTAAGGAATTCCCACATAGAGCGGCGTAGCTCAATATCTACACCTGCAGTGGGCTCATCAAGGATAAGTAGTTTAGGCTTGTGAACTAAAGCGCGAGCGATCATTAAACGACGCTTCATACCGCCAGACAAATTGCGAGATGCGTCATCGCGCTTGTCCCACAGGCCCAATTGTTTAAGTAACTGCTCAGTTCGCCGGATGGCTTCGTCTCGTGGAATGCCATAGTACCCCGCTTGCTGCACCACTACGTCTTGTACTTTTTCAAACATGTTAAAGTTAAATTCTTGCGGCACTACACCCATCAAACATTTAGCTTGGCTTACTTGCGTGTCTAAGTCGTAGCCAAACACTTTTACTGAACCCTTGGTTTTATTAACCAAAGAAGACACTACGCCCAAGGTAGTGGACTTGCCCGCTCCGTTAGGACCTAACAAAGCGAAAAAATCGCCCTGTTCAACTTTTAAGCTGATGCCTTTTAGAGCCTCAAAGCCATTGTCATATATTTTGTGCAGCTGGGTGATTTCTAAGGCGTAAGTCATATTGGCATTTTGGTTCGTTAATGGCGTTTGTAGTAGATACTAGCCTTTACATAATGGGGTTGTTTAATATTTTTTAAAGGCTTGAGGCTTGAAACTTGGATTGCTTCGTTAGCAAAGAAAATGTACAGGGCAACCACTTGGCCATCCCACCGGAACCGTCTTTGCGAGGAACAAAGTGACGTGGCAATCCATAGACTGCGGAACTAGATTGAGTCACACGGCAATGACACTGACGTGCTTAGGGAAATCTGCTATAAATGTGGTTATCGATCATAGTATAGACGCCTCAGATGCAAAAACAACAAGAATACAGTGCATGGAACCCTGGTTTAAGCGCCAATTTACCACGGGAGTTGAGTGATTTAGAAACTATTTTTCAAGCTCCAAACGTTTATACCAGCTACGACGAAGTTCAGGAAATCGCAAGCCTAACGGGCCTTAAGCCAGAACATTTAGTAGGTTTTACTTCATGGCGTTTGGTGCTGCACGAGCTTATTGTGCGAGTGAGTGCCAACATCCACATACCAGAAGCAGAACACGAAGAAGATTTTGGTATCAATTTTCGGCGCATCACTAACGACATTTTACATCAGCACATTGGTCCTTTATATGACTCTATTGAAGCCGAATTTGAAAGCTTATCTGTTGCGATAAAGCTAGAAACTGATCGCTTACTCACAGAAGAGGTAATGCTCAAATCACAGCCAGCTCCAAAGGTTAAAAAAGGATTTTGGCCTTGGGGTAAAAAACCGATTACCAAAAAGCCCTTACTCAGCGGCGAAGAAATCCAATTTAAGGCCATAAACCAACTAAAAAAAACCGGTCTTGCCCATGCAGACCCTTTAATTAAAGCGGTGTACAAAAGTAGTTATCAAATATTAGGTTCTGTGGCCTCAACACGTGGATTGATAGGTAATGACAAGGATTTTATGAGCCGTATTATTTGCCGCCATGTGCTTAACAACTACGGCAGTTTTATGATTGGAAAGTTAATAGAACCAGCCATCGATGCTGCAGTAGCTGCCAACAGCTACCAACTATTACGCCGAGTAAAGAAACCGGTGATCATTAGCCTAAAAGGGGCCTCTGCAGCAGGCAAAAGTACCCTCAGGCCTTTATTAAAACAAACCATGGGGCAACGGGGTATTGAGTCTTCCTTGTATGGAATTATTAGCCCAGACATCTGGCGCCGCCAGCTATTAGACTATGAATCACTTGGCCCTCATTATAAATATTCAGGTCGCTTTACTAGTAACGAAGTTAATATTATTGACGGCAAGTTAGACCGTTACATTAGACGTACAGGCCAACAAAACCAATCCATTCCTAACATTTTGGTAGACCGTTTTAGGTTTGACAGTTTTTCAACGGAGCAAGTACAAAAGGTGTTACATGGTACCTATGCCAAATACGCTCATATTATGCACATGTATTTTGTAATAACACCGCCAGAGGAGACTGTAGAGCGAGGGTGGATACGAGGCCAACAACGTGGACGATACAAGTCTGTTGAAGACTTTTTGGGCCACAGCGTAGAAGCTTATCAAGGTATCCCTAAACTCATATTTAAGTGGCTGGCCCATACTAGCCCACGCTACGAATTCACCTTTTTCGACAACAGTGTACCCAAAGGCCAATTCCCCTTAACTAGCGTAACTGGCAACCAAAAAGGCATGCAAGTATTTGATCCTATAGTATTTGTTAACATTGAACGTTATCAAAAAATTAATATTCACGCACAAAGCTTAGAACAGGTGTACCCCAGTGCCAAACACATGTCCGTAGCCAACAACATGACCTTCTTTAATCAATGTTTAAAGCGTTTCCCCAGTGTGTCCTTTAGCCTAGTACAAGGGGCCGAAGCATACTTAATAGTGCGCCAAAAAACTTACGCTATTACCAACCCAGAAGAGTTCAACCAGCAACTTAAAGTGACTGAGTTAAACCTGCTTTTCGAACAAATTTTAGCCACTCGCATATCTCATTAAAAACGTGGCTTAGATTAGCAACTTAAATTGGCGCTTTGCTTTGCACGAAGTAAACTCGCTAGGCCAGACCAACGCTGAGTCTTATTACCTACAGCTTTACGCCACACATATTCACTAACTTTAATACTACATGTCACTTTTGCACGCGTAACTGCAGTATAAAGTAACTGAGAAGACAACAAACGTTCGGCTTGAGGGGCAACAATAAGCGCTACATGGCCAAACTCTGAGCCCTGAGTTTTGTGAATAGTCATGGCGTAAACGGTTTCTAAATCTTGTAATAACCCCACGTTTACTTTGCGTACTTCTTGGCCTTGCTGAAAGCACACATTAAGCTGGCCATTTTCTTCGGCCCAAACAATACCAATATCGCCGTTAAACAAGCCTAAACCATGGTGATTCTTGGTTACCATCACGGGTTTACCATGGTAGTTTTGTCCCAACCTAATTTGTGACAACCTTCTACTTAACAAGCGTTCCACTTGTTCATTTAGCCCCTCAACTCCCATATCGCCTTGGCGGGTGGCGGCAAGAATTCTGAACTGGGTTAAACATTCAAAGGCTTCATTTAAAGTTTTGGCCTTGAGCATGGGCACAAAGTATTGGTCACACATTTGCTCTAACCAAACTTGAAACCCGTCTTCTGGTATTAAGTGAAGGTCTTTATTAGTTAACAACACTTGCCAGCTTTGTTCTGCCTGATTAAGCATTACGTTATTGGCCAGCAGCCCTATACCGCCCTGCCCATCAAAGCGATGGCTCTTATGTAAATAGCTAATCGCTGAAGCTGGGATGTCGGCCAAAACTGATCCCGCAGCTACCGAAGGTAATTGTTCAGAATCTCCCACCAGCACTAGTTTACAGCGCTCTGGCAGAGCATCTAACAGCCGGGCCATCATCGGTAAATCTACCATAGACACTTCATCAACTAACAACAGATCGATCGATAGTGGGTTACCTTGGTGGTGTTTGGTGGCGTGGCTGTTGGGACGAAACCCAAGTAACCCGTGCAGTGTATGGGCAGTATCTGGAATACTGTCGATAAGCGCAGCGTCTATACCTAAACGTAGCAATTGACTCTTTGCCAAAGTAATAGACTCTACCAAGCGCTGCTTTGCCTTGCCCGTGGGCGCAGCCATAGCAATGGTTAACGGCTGCTCATTAACAGCCTGTAATGCCACTAATAAACGAGCCACTGTGTACGTTTTTCCTGTGCCGGGCCCACCTGAAATAACACTCACTTGGCGCACTAATGCCTCTTT
This sequence comes from Pseudomonadales bacterium, assembly GCA_034110645.1. GTDB lineage: Bacteria > Pseudomonadota > Gammaproteobacteria > Pseudomonadales > Balneatricaceae > Njordibacter. The sequence continues at coordinate 9,021 of JAWUYU010000037.1, read as the reverse complement.
AACAGCCTGAGCCTGCCAATCTACTTGAGGTTCAGAAGGCGCTAAAAACAGCTTCAACAATAACGCGTCTGCCGTTATTTGCTGTTGCTCAGTTAATGGGTGTATCTGCATACGCTGTAATAGGTGTTGCGCGACTTGTTGCTCGTATTGCCAGTACCTTCGTAAATACAGCCGTGCGTTTTCTAACACTAACGGTGCGCCATGATCTGCAGTAATAGGGTAACGCTGTACACTATCCATTAGCATTTCAAACGAGGCGAAGGTGTAACCCGGTGAGGCCTCTATAACCGGCGCAGCCGCTAAACCAGTTCTGGTTTCGCCCACGGCAGACGACCAATAGGTTTGGCCAGCAATGTCGGCCAACGGTAAGCAACTATGGCCGTTACGTAGAGCTTTACTGAGGGCCATTATTAAATGCTGCAGCACACCACTTTGTTTATCGTTCGGGTTATCGCTCTGGCTACCACATTGGCTATTAAGGCTTTGGCATAACTGAGCCGCTAAAAAACTATCTATCGCTTCTAAACCCACATAGTTGGTATGTAATTGGGTGTTAGTGGCCATTCCCGTCGCTATTCCTGTAGTCCCTTCTTCAACTATCACAGAAGCCGTCATATGGTTTCTCCTGCAAACAGGTGATCGAGTTCACTTAGCTCTTCTATACTAATGACCGTAGCAAACACACCAGAATCTGCCTTAGGTGACATACCTCTGAGATACAAATAGTACACTCCACCAAAGTGCAGAGCCGGGTCATAATTGGGCATTCTTTGGCCAAGATAGCGGTGCAAAGCTAAGCTATATATTAAATATTGTAAGTCGTAATAGTGGCTTTGGTTCGCCTCTAACATCGATTGATAGCTATAGTCTGCAAGGCTATCACCCAGATAATTAGATTTATAATCGGCCACAAAAAACCGACCTTCATGCTCAAATATCAAATCTATAAAACCGTGCATCATCCCTTGGAGTATTGGGTGACTGGGTAATGCAGTAGCAAGACCACCACGATGCCGGCTCAATATTTTGGCTAAGGTAGATTGCTTAGCCTGCTGTAGTGGAAAATAAAACTCTGCTTCTCTTAGGGTTTGCTGCTGCGAAAGCTGGCTTAAAGTGATTCCACTTTCATTAATAGATGGTGCACCGACACCGACATCGGCATCAATGGCATCAATACGCACGATAGGCGGCATCACAGCGGCTAGGCATTCTACTAACCACTGCTGCAAACGCTCCACCTTGTTAGTATCATCTTCATCAATGCCCACCATGGTATGATATTTTGCCAACGGCACTTCCATCGCACTAGGCCAACTGGGTTGTGAAAAATCCACTTGTTCTAGAATATCGTGCAACAATAAACCAGTGTTTTTGCCCTTAGCTAAAGTGAAACGTAGTTCATCAACGGCTATACCTTCTTGGCTCTGATTCTGGCTGTGGCCGTGGCTGTGGCCTATACTTCGTTCTATTAACTGACTGCTTCCATCTCCACGGTCTTTAACACTGGTTTGCTGAGCCTGTGACCCATAACTAAGCTGGCGTACCAAAGCGCTGTAAGACAATAGGTTATTATTGGCGTCAATATGGCCTGTAAAGCTTTGGGCTACTAGGACCCTTGCCTCGCTATTTATGGTTGTTTGGCTTACCGGTATCTGCACAGAACCTTCTTCGATCAATAGCAATTCAGAGTCTTTAGAGTGGGTTAGCTGAGCTAGGGCTTCTGGCCAACTCACTTGTTGGCCTTGCTCAGATTGCTGGCCTGATGAGGATTGCTCAACATTCCAAAAGGCCACCTGCCCTAAAGGTGATAGCTGAGCATTTTTAAAATCACTCACAGGGATGTAACACCGATACTGAGCACGAGTAACCGCTACGTATAATAGCCGTAAAGATTCTTCTTGTGCCGCCAAAGTAGCCTGCTCACAAACCTCCAAGTCTCTACCTATCATTAATGCTTGGCAGTGTTTCTGTGGATGATAATAGGGGAACAATTGAGCATGTTTGGAACCACGTTTTAGTGGGTCTTTTGCTTGGCTGGCAAAAGGTATAAACACCACTGGGTATTCCAAACCTTTAGAGCCATGCTGGGTAATAATTTGAATTAACTTGGCATCACTTTCTAAACGTAACTCGGCACTGGAGTCTGCAGGGCCTTCTTTGCATTGTTGTTGCAGCCACTCCACCAGCAATAACGCAGAACTGGCTTGGTTGGATGCCTTTTGTAACAACTCTGCCAGTTGCACCATGTTGGTCATGTAGCGTTCTTTGTGGAGGGCAGGCGGCACAGCACGCTGCTTAAGTAGATGAACCACAAGGGCCATTACGCCTTGCCTCAACCATAATTGCCGCAACTGCATCATTTGGCTTCTTACTTCTATTAAGCACTGATCATCGTTATTTAACTGAGCCAGCAACCCTACACTACCGCCCCATAGATGGGTACTGGCGGCGCGTACAAGCTGTCTTTGGTCTTCACAGTGCAACAGCCCATTCAATAGGCGCACCATTTCTATCGCTTCAGCACTGGCATATACGCTGCTTCTGTCACTAATATACACACTAGCCAAATGAGCTTGCCTTAATGCCGCTTGCAATGCCTGAGCTTCGCCTGCACCACGCACTAACAAAGCTATATCACTGGCTTTAAAGTGGCCTTGCTGCAATAATTTTTGTACCTCACCAACACACCATTGAGCAATGTGTTGGTGCTTGCGCTCATGGGTTGTTAGCTCGGTAGGTAGCCATACATAAGTTAACGCCACACCCTCAGCTTTGGGGTTATTTGCTGTATTAGCAGCGGCATATTCACTGGCTTTAACAGCCGTATAATTAATACCATTACCAAATAGTTTTCGTTCACCCGCACTGGCTGAGAACAAGCGATTATAGGCCGCTACCATGGCATGACTAGAACGCCAGTTGGTATCCATGTGCCATTGATGATCGGTGGTCTGCGCAGCTTTCAAATAGGTGTGAATATCACCACCCCGAAACCCATAAATCGCCTGTTTAGGATCGCCAATCATAAATAAAGCAGTATCACTGCTAGACTGTTCATACAGGCGGTTCAATATGGCATATTGATGACCATCGGTGTCTTGAAACTCATCCACCAAGGCCACGGGATAGGCCTGCCGTAAAGCAGATACTAACTCACCGTTGCCTGGTTCATTCACACACTCAGACAAACGCCTTACCAGATCATCAAACTCCATAATCTGCTGCTTGTGCTTAGCTTTTTGGTAAGCTGTTCTTACGGCCTGCACCGCTTCTAACACCAAAGGAGCTACAGCAGCTTGGTTGGCATAAGCTAAATAGCTTTTCTTGAAACTGTCGTTGTTAATACGTTGAGACAACGTTTTGATGATCGTTTTTAGTTCCGGGGCCTTACCTAACCTACCTCCGTGCAGGCAGGCTAAGTTGTCTTTTGAGGCAGGGCCAAATTCCTTTGTGCCTAGCCAGTTGAGCAAATCTTGCCACTGCTCAAAGCGCACTGCCTTAGACTTAGCATCACTCATGGTGGCTTGAATCATTTGCGCTTCTAAATCGAGTAAACTGGCGCGAACATCAGCTTTATTTTTGTACCATGCCTGATGCCATGATTCTGCACTGGTAGAAAATACCGGTGTTTGGCTTAATAGAGCGCCATTAAAGGCGTCCCAAAAACCTTCAGGCGTATGCCAACCTTGTTGTTCTAGTTGGCTGTATACCTCTGGTTGTGACATCACCACCCGCAACCAATCTTGTAAGCCTGTGTAGGCTAGGTGTTGAGTATTGGTTTCTAGCACCACTTCAAGCCCCGTTTGGCTAGTGAATGCATATTGCTGCAAGGCACGGCCACAGAAAGCATGGATAGTAAATATAGCCGCTTGGTCTAAATTAAGTAGGGCTTGATGCAACAATAATTGCGCCTGCCTAGGCTCTACTTGTTGGTACAGGTGTTGCCAGTAATCATCGCTATTATGCAGACCCCAGTTCTTTTGTGCATCTCGTAGGGTGCCTTCTATGCGCCCACGCAACTCTTCTGTTGCCGCACGGGTGTATGTCATCAGTAGTATTTGTTCTACGGGAATCTGTTTCTCTATCAACAAGCGTAAATAAATGCGCGTTATGCTGTAGGTTTTACCGGTACCGGCACTGGCTTCAATGAGATGACGGCCCTGCAACGGTAAATTGGCTAAGTCTAGGTTAGGCATGTTTCACCTCTTTAATGCAATCAACCATGGGTTGATACACGTCACTAAACTGCTCATGCCAATCATCAAAGCTAGGGGTTTGTGGCCACAACCAACGTCTATATGGATCACTTGAGAAGTCAAAGCTTTGGCTGTATTTGTCGTTATGCCATTTTTTATGCCACTTACCACTGCGCTTATCAATGTCTTGTGAGTCTACTTTTAAAAGCTCTTCGCCTAGCTCTGCATCTAACGGTAAGGCTTGGGTTAAGCCTAGCTTATACAGCGCTATGATTTTATGTAACTGCTCCACCGCGTCATCCAACCCTTGGAGTTCTAAATTCTTTTCTAAGTGCACCGACACGCCAGTAACTGGGTGTTCAAAAGCAACTTGGGCCACCAGACAGGTAATCCAAAGAGCAAGCCTGTCTTTAGGTTTTGGCTTACTAGGCCTGCTGAGAACTACGTTTAGAGTGTCATTGTCAGCTATAGAGGCACTACTTGCATCTGTAAGATCACCTATCAAAGGCAATTCATCTTCTATGGTTACGCCTAACATAGTTAGTGAAATTCTGTGCTTTTTTACCTGTTCATAACCTTGTGCTAGCATCTCATCTACCAGCGCCTCGGCTTGCTCTTGGCTGGTGTCAATAATGTTTTGCGCTAAATGACTTTCGGGTAACTGCCCATTCAATTGGTACTCATCTCTTACGGCTGAGCACGCTTGTGGCTCATTAGATAAAAGGGCCATTAGCATTTGTTGACGCAGTTTATATTCAACCAGTTTTGAGCTATTAAAAGGCTCGTCGTCTTCTAGCTCAAGGTTGTAATCGTGTAAATATAAACCTAAGCATTGATTAGCATAAGTGCGGCCTGGATTTTCTAAAAACCGTACAAGATCATTCACAGCTACCGCTTTGATATGTGCGGGTTCAGCCTTCAGCTCAATATGCGTGGCCGCATCCAGAGTTTTAATGTCTTCAACATGTGTAGCTTGCAGTAACCGTAACCAAGAGGTTTCAAAGCTGGTGTTATCTTGTTGGCCATTTTCAGAGCTGTTTTTTGGGGTAAAGTTGTCTTCGCTAAAACTGTGCAAAGGCAGTGAGACCATCTGTGAACCAGAGTGTGTTGGGGTAAAATCCCACCCATAGCCCCTACTCAAATAGTCCATTAATTCTGACAGTATTAAACTGGGCTGGCGCGGCGAGTTGTTTTTACTATCGCTGCCCTGATAGCTTAAATACAAACAAGATCTAGCACTGATTAAGGCTTCTAAAAATAAGTAGCGATCATCTCCCCTGCGAGAGCGATCTCCCACCCTGCGCTCTTCTTTAGCCATCAAATCAAAATCTAAAGGTTTAGATTGCCTAGGGTATTGCCCATCATTAAGGCCTAGCATAGCCACTACTTTAAATGGGATGCTACGCATAGGCACCATAGAACAAAAGGTGATTTTTCCAGTAATAAAGGCTTGGCTACTACTGGCTACAGAAAGCTTTTGCGTGAGGCTATAACGCACTACTTCTAAGCTAATGGTTTGACTGTAATCTACTTGCTCAACCCACATGGCCATATTACCAATAGCCGTAGTTAAACATTCTTTGGCCTGTTCTTCATTGCGCTCTGTAGCGTGATCATCGGCAAAAAATTCATCAATCATACCTGTAAGGTAGCCTCTCCATGCCACACCGGTACGAGGAGTATTAAGGTTTTTTGCGTGTCTTTGCAACTGCTCTATCACCTGCATCAAACGCCCCAAAAGCACGGCCTGATCGCCCTCTACATCCGCCAACAACCAGTCACCTTGATAGTTAAGAGAATGGTTGCCTTGAGCAAAGCCCAATAACAGACGTTTAAGCCCCCAAGACCAACTATAGGTACTGGTTGATTCCGCCTGACCCAAAGTATTTGCTTTATGGCTTTTATCTAACCCCCAGTGCACACATGCATTAGCCAACCACACAGCAATAGTCTCAAGCTCTGCAGGGTCTATACCAAACTTGCGCTGCATCGATGGCAAGCGCAGTAAATCTAACACCGAAGAGACTTGAAAGCGGCTGTCTGGCAATTGTAAAAGCTGCAAGTATGCAGCGACCAAAGGCTCTGAATCTTGGGGTTTTCGGTCGGCAATAGAGCAAGGTAGTTGCGGTGTTTCGGTTTTACTATAATCAGGCCCAAAACCATACTGACGCCCATGGGTGTCAAATACAGCTCCTACATAAGCAGCGTAATCTTCTACCTGTGGGCACATCACTAATATGTCACTGGGTTTAAGGCTAGGGTCCTGTTGGAACTTACCCAGTAGCCAATCATGTAATCCTTGTAGCTCTCGCAGAGCACTCGAACCGTTAGTAAACACCAGGCTTTCGTCTACCTTAAGTTGCTGATGATCGCGAGCATCTTCAAGGTGTAAAATGTCTTGTTGCAGCTGTTGCAACATAGACAAATCTTGGTCACTACCAGCAGGTTCTGCTTCTTCGAAGGCGTCTATATTATAGCTGTCTTGCTGCTGCAGTAGCCTAAAGAACTCTTTGCCTTGGCTCCCTAAATTAGCCAGCAACGGGTTACCTCCATCAACTAATACTTCATCGTCTTGTTGAGCTAGCCAATGTTTGAGGTGTGTAGCCGCAATGGCTTTTTCAGACTGGATATGGCCCCAATATTCGGCGCAAGGATTAAGGTGAAATACGTGCACTTGGGTATGCTGAGCTAAGGCTGCAAAAACCTCCAGGGTGGAAGGCGCCATGGTATTAAGAGCAAACAAACAAATTTGCTGAGGTAGCTCTTTATGCTCATGGCTACGCAGTTGAGAGAGGCGCTGTATTAGCTTGTGTTGAATATCTATGGGATGTCGCCCATCTTGCTCACATAATATGGCCCACAATTGTGCTTGCCAATTTTCTAGTGATTGTTCTGCTGAGCCTTGTGCTTGTTGTTGCATTTGGCCTTCTATGTGGCCATCTATTTGCCATTGGTTCAGCCAATCTGGACGATATAGAATGTATTGTTCAAATAAGTCAGCTAATGCGCTGGCAAGCTGAAATCGCTTTAAGAGGTCTACAGGTGTTTGCTGCGGGTTTTCGGGCGCTGACTGCCAATAACGATTGGCCTGAGAAAAGGCTGGGTTAGTTAGAATAGCCTCACTCGCCAACAAGTCATCAATACGCCAAACCAATGCCTCTCGTTTATACGGCGGTTGCTGAGGTACTTGCTCGTCACCCAATAGCTGCCGGGCTAATTGCCAAACAAACTTTCCAGGCAAAGGATAATCAACGTTCATGGCAATGCCATTTTGTGTGGCTAACTGAGTATTAAGCCAATGCTGCATACCTGTATTTTCCACAATCACTTGAGCTGAGTTGAGCACCCCTGCAGTACCCTCGTGCTGCCCAAGCTTTAACACATGGTTTAGTAATACGGCCAGGTCTTCCAGCCTATTTGCAGGGTACACCATGAGTTGTTTTGCTACAGCCATGCAACTTCTTCCTTGTATTCTTTCTTACTATCTTCGAGTACTGCAGGCCATAAGCAATTATAGACTTTGAGTTATTTGTACCGTTAGGTGATGATCAGCGTCACTTAAGTGCATCTGATCTTCTTCGATAATGCAGCTAAGGCTCATGGTTTTCACCAACAACTGTTCTAGCGAAGCATCACCTTCTACATTGATATGAAATACTTTTACCTTCTTATTAGCAGATAAATGAGAGCGATTTTTCTCCAGCCAAATATCGGCCTTATTGTCATGATAGGTATAAATAGACACATGCTCCGCTTTGCCACTGGCTTTGCGAATACGTTTTTCTTCCGGCAGACCTAACTCAATCCAATGCACAATATGTCCTGTTAAGTCCCGTTGCCACAAATCTGGCTCATCTGCAGAACTAATGCCTTTAGTTAGCTCAAGGTCTTCATGTGCGGCATGTGAAAAAGCGATTAATCGACACATTAAGCGGAGTTCATTTTCAGACGGGTGCTTAGCTATCGTTAGGCTGTAATCAGCATAATGGTGTGTATTAAGATTGGATACATTTAAATTTGCCTTGTAAATGGTCGAGCCTATGGCCATGATTTTTCTCTATTCTGGGTTTTAACAGTACGTCTATTAGAATCACTGCTAGAATATCATGAACACCCACTGTAAGTGAGCGAAAAGCATGGCATCAAGGCCTATTTACGGCATAGGCGACGGCACCTATACCAGCATTGGAGGTGATAAGGCTAGCGCCACTACTAAACACAATCTGTTTCGTTACTTAATGGCATGGAGGGGCGGTGAACGCACTTATTACTTGGCGTACGGGTCTAAATTTCAGTTAGTTCAGCTTAACCCTGCCTTAACCACTAGCCAATACGTGAACTAAGTAATAAGTTAGTCTCAGTGGATTCTATGCCACTTACTTGGCGAATTTTAGATAACGCCACATCAAAGCTTTCTAAATCTGCAGCCCTAATTTCAACAGCTAAATCCCAGCGTCCGTTAGTGGTATATATTTTACTAACTTCGGGGATCAGTTTCATATCTACGATGGCCTTCTCTTCCTTATTGGGTACAGCCGTAATCATCACCCATCCACGTATCTTTTTGTGGAAAAAATTTTTCCTCACCACTGCAGTATACCCCGCAATCACACCGCTAGTTTCTAGCTTATCCATGCGTTTGCTTACTGTGGCTCGTGTAAGCCCTAATGCCTGCGCCAAATCCTGCACTGACATTCGGCCATCTTTTTGTAACAGACTCACAATGGCCTGATCCTTACTGTCTATGTAATCAGACATTACTTGTGGTACTCCAATATTTTCTTCAATCTAATGGAACGGTAAAAACATACACTTTAAACAAAAA
>JAWUYU010000036.1:0-38296 GCA_034110645.1 Pseudomonadales bacterium | reverse complement strand
CCTGGCGAAAAAATCGCCAAGCCAATGGCTACTAACCCACGATAGACACATCTTCAGCTTGAATGCCTTTATCGCTTTCGGTCACACTAAAGCGTACACGTTGGCCTTCTAGCAACGAGCGGTGACCTTTGCCACGGATAGAACGGAAATGAACAAATACGTCATCGCCTTGATCCCGTGTTACAAAACCAAACCCTTTTGTTACGTTAAACCATTTTACGGTACCAGATTCGCGATTTGGATCATCGTCCATTTCGTCCCATTGTGCATCATCTTCTACGCCCGAAGAAATAAACTTAACGCCAGTAGCAAGGGTAGCTAGCCAGAACATAACAAAAACCACAGCCGCCACTAACTCATACTGAGTATCAACAATGCTGGAGCCACGAACGACTTCGTCTAAAATAAATGGTAATGCCAAAGCGGCGATTAAACTAATAATGAAGCTATAAATAAATAATGTACGTCTCATAATAACTAGATATCTCTGTTTTATTGTTTTCAGTGAAAAAAATGTATTGCACCGCCGTGTTTGGCTATTCACATATCCTAGCCAGCGTAAAATCGGTACAATCACGCAAGATTATAGAAAAACCAGCAACCAATCAAACACTTGGTTTATAAAACCCTACTTTTTTTCAACTTCTCGAGAATATCATGAATAATGCGGCCGATATCGTCGAATTACAGCAACAACTCGCCTTTCAAGAGCAAACAATTGACACTCTCAACGAAGTTGTGAGTAAGCAGCAAAAAGACCTCACTAGACTAGACCGTGCTCTTGGGTTATTGGCACAACAGATGACCAATTTACAACAAGCCGCGGATGCAGGCCAAGGTGGTGCTGAAGCCAACCAACCACCTCCACATTATTAATTAGATGCATAGTTGATAGTGGAGCGCGGGGCCAAACTTAAGCCTAATAACTATTTATTATCAAAGCTTTTATTCACGTATATATCGAAGCGGTTGGATTTACCTTCCAGCCGATACATAGGTTTATGTTGGGCAAGATCTGGTGCAATACGTGGCCGTTTTACCACAACTCTATGGCTGGCTAAGGCTAGCGCAGGAGCCAATAGTGCATCTGCGTCTTCATCACTACCTACTAATTGCCGAAACAGCGCCATTTCTTTTTTTACTTGAGCCGATTTACCTGAATGAGGGAACATGGGGTCCAAATAAATCACTTGGGGTGGTTCATCCTGCCAACCTGACATCACAGACAAGGCATCACCTTTGTTTAGCTGCATGGCTGCTACAATATCCCCCACATCAATATCCAACTCACCTCTAGCCAAACCATCAGCCAGTAAAGCCCTCACTATCGGCTGACGCTCGGCCATAGACACCTGGCAGCCAAGGCTTGCTAATACAAAGGCATCACCACCTAAACCTGCTGTTAAATCAAGAATACGTGGACGTACGCTGCCTTGCACGCCAACAGCCTTAGCAATCTGCTGGCCTTTACCACCGCCAAACACCCTTCGGTGACGCGTTTTACCTGCTGCAAAGTCAACCCGTACAGCACCACTGCGGCCATCTACTGGCTCCAAACCTAAGCCTTCAGTGGTGAAACGCAACAGAAAATCATAACCTTTTTGGGTTTTCTTGATTACCGGCACACCTAATTCTAAGGATAAGGCTACCTCTAAAGGCTGGAATCCTGCGGCGGCAATGGCTAACTTAACGTTGGTAGTATCAGCCAGCATAAGCCTACTCCCAAAATAATACGATAGACCACAAAGGGCCACATACCCATGCGGCTAATGATTTTCATAAACAATACAATGCACAACCAGGCGCTTAAAAAAGACACTACAAAGGCAATCAGCATAGGCGTCCATTCAATGGCCACTTTACTGGTCACCAACTCCAGTGACATTAAGCTAGCTGCAGCTAAGATGATGGGAATAGACATTAGAAATGAAAAGCGTGCTGCGGCTTCACGGGTGTAGCCGAGCATGAGTGCAGCAGTCATGGTAATGCCAGAGCGGGAAGTACCCGGTAATAAGGCTAAGGCCTGAGCTAAGCCTATACATAACGTGTGCTGCCAGCTCATGGCAGCCATGTGATGCTGCCTACTGCTACGCCAATCGGCCCAACCAAGAAGCAAACCAAATATAAGAGTGGTCACAGCCACTACCCATAGCGCCCGCGCATTCACTTCTATCCAGCCCTTAAATACTAAACCAAAAAACACTGCGGGCAAGGTTGCCACAATAAGCATTAACGCTAAGGTTGCATGCCGGTTTAACCGTTTTTCTTGCCTCCATTGCCAGAGGCCAGCCACCATAGTGATTAAATCATTACGTAGGTACATTATTACTGCTAGTAAACTGCCTAAATGCACCGCCACGTCGAAGGTTAAACCTTGATCAGGCCAGCCTAATAATAAACTTGGAAATAATAAGTGGGCTGAACTTGATATAGGTAAAAATTCAGTCACGCCCTGAATTAATGCGATAATAATGGCTTGGATCCAATCCATGGCTAATCCTCAGTAAGGCAAGCAGATTATTGCTAGCAAACTATTGCCAACAACCTATTGATAGCGCGGCAATTTTTTCCATGTTACTTCATCACGCAAGTACACAGGTAACGCATCTTCCGGAGCGCACTGGCGCCCTAGCGCAAAGTCAGCCCCAGCTAAACGAGCCATTTCTAGGGCTCTTGGCTGTAGCTCTGCACATACAGATTGAGCTGACGCTATAATTGCTTCAGGTATATTAGCCACTACCATACCACTGCCACAGGCGGCATATACGGAATTAACCACTTCAACTTGGGTAGGCGAGCACACTCGTTCTGCAACTTGGGCTAGAGCTAGTTCGGGGTGACTTTCGTCAATGATGAATTCACCCCAATACACTTCCCCCATGCGCGCATCTAGGCTACAAGCATAGGATAAGTTGGGTGCATTGAACTGCTGATGAAAGCGTAACGCAAGGGCTGCAAGGGTTGATATAGGAATCACCTTGCAATCGATACCGAATGCCAAACCTTGCGCTACACCGGCTGCGATGCGGATGCCGGTGAAAGAGCCTGGGCCACGACCGTAGGCTATCGCGTCAAGGCTGGACATTTTTACATCAGCCTCTAATAATAATTCTTTAACCATAGGCAACAAACGCTGCGTATGTTGACGCTCTGCAGACTCTTCTTTGCCAATCAAAAGACCAGTGTCACTCCATAAAGCGACACTACAGGAGGTGCCGGAAGTGTCCAACGCCAATATTTGAGTCATAGGTGATATTACTTATCGAGTGCTAAAAAAACAGCTTCTTTAATGTCACTCACACTACCCACACCTGCAATATAATGATACGCCGGCGCAGCAGGGCCTTCAGAAGCAATTAAGCTTTTGTAGAAGTCTACTAATGGCGCAGTTTGCTCATGGTATACGCTTAAACGTTGACGCACAGTGTCTTCTTGGTCATCAGCACGCTGCACCAAGTCTTCACCAGTCACATCATCTTTACCCGTTTGCTTAGGCGCATTAAAAACAAGGTGATAAGTACGGCCAGAAGCAGAGTGTACGCGACGACCACTCATTCGTTTAATAATTTCTTCGTCAGCAACGTCAATTTCAACTACTGCGTCAATTTCGACACTGGCCTCTTTTAACGCTTGAGCTTGCGGAATAGTCCGCGGGAAGCCATCAAACAAAAAGCCTTTGGCACAATCGTCTTGAGTAATACGCTCCTTAACCAAGTTGATAATCAACTCATCAGAAACTAAACCACCTTCGGCCATTACCTTTTGTGCGATTTGGCCTAACTCAGAGCCTGCCTTTACCGCTGCACGCAGCATGTCGCCTGTCGAAATCTGAGGAATACTGTACTTTTCGCAAAGGTATTGTGCTTGTGTACCCTTACCTGCGCCAGGCGCTCCCAAAAGGATTAACTTCATAATTTAACTCCAAAAAATTTAAATACGATGGCCATTTTTTAATAGCTCAGTCAATCTATATTCGACTAAATTAAGATGCCTTAGCAAAAAGACGAAAGGTGACGAAAAAGGCTTCACTACCCTCAGTATCCGCTTGCTAAGAAACCCACTACTCAAAATATATATTTAACTGGGTCGCGTAGTGTAACTAAAACGAGGCTCCAGTGCCACGGCCACTAAGTTAAACTGCTTTATAGCGATTATAAGCATACTCTCATTACGCTATAAACCTTGCGCTTTAGCCTCATTCCAACCTGCATCCATACGCTCTAAACTTACATTTTCTAGCTGTTCGCCAGCCTCTAGAAGTTGAGCTTCTAAGAAGCGAAAACGTCTCTCAAATTTGGCATTAGCGGCCCGCATTACTTGTTCTGGATCTTGCTTTAAGTGCCTCGCCATATTTACACAGGCAAACATTAAATCACCTAGTTCTTCTATAGAGTGGGCTTTATCACCACTAGCTAGAGCTTGCTGAAACTCTTCCAGCTCTTCGGCCATATTAGCTAATACAGGCGCTGCATCAGGCCAATCGAAGCCTACATTGGCCGCACGTTTTTGCAACTTTGCACTACGCTGCATTGCGGGCAAGGCGTTAGGTACATCATCCAACACGGAGTACTGCTGTTTAGCATCACGTTCGTCTTGTTTAATACTTTCCCAGCGTTCCAATACTTTATCGGCGTCCATAGCCGTTTCGCCTGTAAGCTCGCCAAACACATGAGGGTGACGGCGAATTAATTTATCCGCCATAGTTTGAGCTACATCTGCAAATTCAAAACTACCTTCTTCACGAGCTAGCTGACAGTAAAACACCACTTGGAATAACAAATCACCCAACTCATCACGTAATTGCACTCGATCATCAGATTCTATTGCGTCAGCTACTTCATAGGCTTCTTCTAAGGTATGGGGCAAAATGCTTCGGAAATCTTGTTTAAGATCCCACGGGCAACCGCCATCAGGGTTTCGTAATTGAGCCATAATATCCAATAACTGCTGCATGGAATCGCTGTTATTGATTGCCTTACTTAGATTATTAACCATTTTTTTGTCGTCTCACATCTAATACGTTAGGTAGCTGGCTTATTTTATCCAATATGCGGCCAAGCAGCTCTAAACGTGGTATGTCTATAGTCATGGCAATAGTGGCAGAGTGGGTCTTTTTGTCGACGTTGGTGATGATGTTGCCCAAATTAACGTGCTCATTACCCAGAACCATAATTACTTCACTCAACAATCCAGATCGATCCACCGCTTCTATAAAGATATCTACGGGGTACGTGTGAGCACTATTACTGGACCAATTAACTTCGATAATACGTTGACGATCACGTTCAGCCATATTCATGATATTAAGGCAGTCTTGTCGATGCACAGATACCCCTCTACTGAGCGTAATAAAGCCAGTAATTGGGTCACCTGGCACAGGCTTACAACAACTAGCTATAGTCGTTAATAAATTTCCCACTCCGGCTATTTGAACATCATTACCAGTGCCAGTTGCGGCCTTAGTTTTGCCATTTAACAAACTAAGATCTAACTGTTTCTTAGATTTAAGGTTAGGTTCCACCTGCAGATGCGCTGCGTTAATGACCTGGGCTAAACGCACGTCACCGGCACCTAAAGCCGCATACATGTCATCTACATGCTTAAAGTTAATCGCCGTGGCGATTTGGTTGTAGTTCACCCCTGTAATAGCCATACGGCGCATTTCACGCTCAACAAGTTGGCGGCCAGCAGTTGCATTTTTATCTTTGTCTAACTGTTTGAAATAGTGACCAATTTTAGCCCGTGTACGACCTGCATGTACGTAGCCTAAGTTTGGATTCATCCAATCTCGACTCGGCGCACCACCTTTAGAGGTCATAATAGAAACTTGATCACCAGTTTTTAAACCATAGGTGAGAGGTACTATACGCCCATGAATTTTTGCCCCACGACAAGTATTACCTACTTCTGTATGTACTCGGTAAGCAAAGTCGATAGGTGTGGCGCCACTCGGCAGATCTACCACATGACCTTCAGGAGTGAATACGTAAATGCGGTCCTGCTCTACATCACTCTTTACTTGATTAACAAATTCGGCACCATCACCTACTTCATCATGCCATTCTAATACCTGACGCAGCCATGCCAATTTTTCGTCGTATGAGTTACCAATACTATTAACGTCGGTGCCTTTGTATAACCAATGGGCACACACACCTAGCTCTGCTTCATCGTGCATAGCAAAGGTGCGAATCTGAATTTCTACTACCTTGCCTTCTGGCCCTATTACTGCTGTATGTAAGGAGCGATATCCATTTTCTTTAGGAGTAGCAATGTAGTCATCGAATTCCTGAGGAATATTACGCCACAGGCCGTGTACGATACCCAAGGCGGTATAACAGTCCGTAAGCTCTGGCACAAGTATGCGTACTGCGCGCACGTCATGTACTTGAGAAAACTCAATATTCTTGCGCTGCATTTTTCGCCAGATGCTATAAATATGCTTGGCTCTGCCTGTGATATCTGGCTCAATGCCTGCGGCCTTAAGCTGCTCCGTTAGATCGGCTAACACACGCGCTATATAGTCTTGCCTATCCATTCGCCGCTCGTCTAAAAAAGCAGCAATTTCTTTATAGGCATTAGGCTGAAGGTAACGAAAGGATAGATCTTCAAGTTCCCACTTAATGGTACCAATACCTAAGCGATGGGCCAAAGGTGCGTACACATCAAACACTTCTCGGGATACTAGATAGCGTTTTTTTCGATCAACATTTTTTACCGCTCGTATGGCACAGGTACGTTCGGCCAGTTTAATCAGCGCAACTCGCACATCATCGACTAGAGACACTAGCATCTTGCGAACGTTAGTTAGCTGACTGTCTGATTGGCCTAAAATACTATCTCGAGTAGGGCTTTGTAAGCTGCTGATAGCAGCCATTTGCAACACACCATCGATCAGCTGAGCTACCATGGGGCCAAAGGCGTTCTTAACATCGCCAAGGGCCAATTTATCTTCGCGCACAGCTCGGTACAACACCGCAGCTACCAAGGTTTCTTCATTCACCTGCAGCGTGGTTAAAATTTCGGCCATTTCAAGGCCCGTACGGAAGCAGTCCACTTCTTCTGTGGCCCAAACATCTTCGCTTTGACTAGCTCGATCACGTACTTCTTGTGCCAACTCACAGGCCTTTTGTAGGAGGCTAGTGTCCTCAAGCTCAACCTGAGTTTGCAACCCTGCCATCCAGGCCTGAATATCAACGTTACCGTCCGCATGGGTCGGGTGTACTGCACGTACCTGTACCATGGTTACATTCCGCCTTCATTACGCGCTAAACTAGGCTGCCTAAGAATAGCTGTCCTAATATTAGCTGCGCTCGTTGATGTAGTTCATCTTTGACTTCTCAGACATTATGTCCGAACAAGCAAAGCCATTACTTCTAAATGGGGTGTATGGGGAAACATATCAATACAGCCCACTTTAGCCACATTTAGACCCAAGGCCTGAAATTCTTTCAAATCTCGCGCCATAGAGGCCGGGTTGCACGACACATAAACAACTCGCTCCAACGGCTGACCTTTAAGCAACTGGGCAATGCCTTTAGCTCCTGCACGAGGAGGGTCTAATAAAGCTTTATTAAAAGACTGTTTCTGCCACAGCTTACGAGCGCTAGCATCAAACAAGTCTGCATGTTCAAAGTCTACCAGAGCAAAGCCATTATTCCGGGCGTTCTTACGACCTTGTTTTACCATGGAGTAGTCTCCTTCCAAGGCAAGTACTGTAACGAGCTGGTCAGCCATGCTGGCAATTGGCAGGGCGAAGTTACCCACACCACTGAATAAATCTAATACTTGATCTTCAGCCTGCAACTCTAGCCATTCTATAGCTTGGGCAACCATGCCTTTGTTAACCTGAGCATTGACTTGAACAAAGTCTTGTACAGCAAAATCTAAAACGATAGGTTTGTCTATTCCTGCTACTTCCAAACTATAGCGTAGCTCTTCTATATGGCCACTTAACCAAAGGTCATCTTGATCAGTTTGCTGACATACCATACTAATTTCATGTTGCGTGCCAAAGCCTGCTAACAGTTGTTGGTCTTCTGGCGTTAGGGTGGCAGATACTTTCAAAATAATACAGGCACCAGCATCGGCTCGCAATAACTCCACATGGGTAACCCATTGGGTGTAATCCATAGCCACCAATATGTCATGCAAAGGCTCTAACAAGTTAGACAGCATCGGCTCCAATACTGGGCATGCGCTAATAGGCACAATGTGCTTATGGCCACTTTGGCGAAAGCCTAATAATAAGGTCTTGCTGTCAGCAAAATAGCGTGTAGCCAACTGCGCTCGGCGGCGATAACCCTGGCTTTCGCCAGTAATCGGTGGCACCCACTGTTCAGGCTCTATATTAGCTAAACGGCGTAGCTGCTCAGTAATAGCCGCCTGTTTATAGCTTATTTGAGCTGCAGGGTCTAAGTGCTGCAACTGACAACCGCCACACGTGTCATATACAGGACAAATAGGTGTAATCCGGTGTTCACTAGCCTGCTTAATTTCCAACAGGCGCGCTTCCGCGTGAGTTTTATGGTCGCTAAATATTTCTGCCTTCACAGATTCACCTTGCAATCCGCCTTCAACAAAAATAGTTTTTCCTTGCCAGCGACCAACACCACGGCCATCGTGGCTTAGGTCTTCAAGGTCTAGATCGACATGCTTACCTACTGGTAAAGTGACTACTTCGATGTCTACTTGAGCTTGAGCCCGTTTCTGTTTAGCTGAGGCCGAAGGGTTTTTAAGTTTAAGTTTGCGCTGTAAGGGCGATAAACGAGACATGATTAACCAAATACTCCAGTGGATAAATAGCGATCGCCACGATCGCAAATAATACAAACAATAACTGCATTTTCTACCTGTTTAGACAGGCGCAATGCTCCTGCTACAGAGCCTCCAGAAGAAACTCCAGCAAAGATACCTTCCTCTGTGGCTAAGGCCTTCATAGTGGCTTCTGCTTCAGTCTGATCCATATCGATAATTGCGTCTACTTTTGCCGCATCAAAAATACTTGGTAGATAGGCTTCTGGCCAACGCCGAATTCCTGGAATAGATGAATCTGGCTTAGGCTGTAGGCCATGAATTTGCACATCTGGGTTTTGCTCTTTTAAATAAGCAGACAAACCCATAATTGTGCCTGTGGTACCCATTGAACTCACCAAGTGGGTTATTTTACCTTGGGTTTGCTGCCAAATTTCAGGGCCAGTGGTACGGTAATGGGCCAATGGGTTGTCATTATTAGCAAACTGATCCAGTACTTTTCCTTCACAACGAGCCTGCATGGCTAAGGCTAAATCTCTAGCACCCTCCATGCTCTGCTCTGCTGTAACCTCAATCAGCTCAGCACCATACGCGGCCATAGATGCCTTACGCTCTGAACTCATATTATTTGGCATAATGAGTTTTAATCGATAACCCTTTATGGCTGCAGCCATAGCTAAGGCGATGCCTGTATTACCACTGGTCGCTTCTATAAGTACATCACCCGGTTGAATGTCGCCGCGCTTTTCTGCTTCTGTGATCATGCACATGGCTGGTCGATCTTTCACCGAACCTGCAGGATTGTTACCCTCTAACTTAGCCAGAATAATGTTACTGGTATTCCCTGGTAACCGCTGCAAGCGCACCAAGGGAGTATTACCAATATAGTCTTCTATGGTGGGGTACTTATGCATACTGACCTCTAGTGAACATACTTAACTTAACTTAACTTAACTTAACTTAGCTTAGCTTAGCTTAGCACTACAAAAGCTAAGGCTTGGTCTAATTCGTCGGCAATACTAATATGGGCTTTTTGGCTACCTAAGTCAGCTTGGCGCTGTGCAGCTGCACCACTAAAGATCAATACTGGCGCACCCATTTCATCGTGTTCTATCTGCATTTGTTGCCAAGAAATACCACGCCCAATTCCTGTTCCTAAGGCTTTGGCTGCAGCCTCTTTAGCGGCAAAACGTTTAGCCAAAAAAGCAGCCGGTTGACTGGCTGCATCAAACTGAGACATTTCTAGTTCAGTGAGTATACGCTCGGCAAACTTGCGCCCAGTACGCTCTAATGCTGCTTCAATACGAGCGGTGGATACGATATCAGTGCCAATTGCCTTAACCATTACTTGCCTCGCTCTGCCTTAGTCTGCCAGATTAAACACGGCTAGGGCGATGGGGTTCACGGGCAGCTAACATTAGTGCTTTCATGTTTTTTACCGCTTGAGGCAGGCCAACAAACAACGCATCAGCCATCAAAGAGTGGCCAATATTCAGTTCGTTAAACTCAGGGATAGCCGCAATGGCTTCTACATTTTGTAGATTAAGCCCATGCCCACCGTTAACAATAAGCCCAATACTTGCGGCATAGGTTGCGCTTTGGGCTATACGTACTAGCTCGTCATGCTGCTGGGAGTGGCCTGTAGCGTCGGCATAAGCACCTGTGTGTAGCTCTATAAGCTCTGCCCCAGTGCGCTTAGCTGCATCTATTTGCTTTTTATCAGCATCAATAAACAAAGAAATCTGAGTGCCTACCGCCTGCATACGTTGGCATGCAGCCTTTATTTTCGCTTCTTGGGAAACCACATCTAAGCCACCCTCTGTGGTGAGTTCTTGACGTTTTTCGGGAACCAAACACACATAAGCCGGAGCAATTTCTACTGCCAAATCCACCATGGCATCGGTTACAGCCATCTCTAAGTTCATACGTGTTTGTAATACTTGAGCCAAAACCCGCACGTCACGTTCTTGAATGTGGCGCGCATCTTCACGCAAATGTACGGTAATACCGTCTGCACCAGCTTGCTCTGCATCTAGAGCTGCTTTAACTGGATCAGGATAACGCGTACCCCGAGCTTGGCGCAAAGTCGCAACGTGATCTATATTCACACCTAATAAAATTCGATTTGGATCAATCATTTCTGTCTTACCCTAATTGTCGCTTGTCTTTACTTTAGTTAGCTATATTAGCTATTTTTTAACGATAGTGTGGAATAAATTACGGCTTTGCAATGGTTTTCCACCCAAGAGCAGGTCTAAGTTAACTCGTGCCATATACTTAGCTACTTTAAGACACTGGCTATCGGTGTAACGACCTGCGGCTAACTGCAGTAATACTTTGCCGCTAATCGCAGGGGAGTTACTTAGCTCGCCAGATTCGCCATGCGGGGTTTGATTTAAACAAACCCCTTGCAACGGGTGCAACTGATAATTGAGCTCAGGCATTACGTCCTTACCCGTTATGTAGTCTTTATCCAAGCCCACATGATACCCCAGTTCGTCCATTAGATAGACTTCAAAGGGACGCAAGCATTGGTCTAATAGTACATTACCAGTCAACTGATTGAGCAGAGCTTGGTAGTAGGCAAATAAGTTTGGATGGGGGTCATCTGAGGCCAGAAGCTTTAACAATAGCTCATTGATATAGAGCCCACTGTAAAGACTGTTCCCCACTATAGTCAAGGGCGCACCAACTCCATCAAACTGGAGGCTTGTACGCAATTCACCACGCCCTGTAAAACTCACCATAAGCGGCGTAAATGGCTGCACTAAGGCGCGTTTAGCCGGCTGTTTGCCCTGCGCTTTTCGTGCTCCATGAACAATAACCGACACCAAGCCCTGGTTAAGTGTAAATAAGTCGGCAATCACACTGCTTTCCCGCCATGGGCGGCTATGTAACACGTAGGCTGGCTGCTGGTCAGTCACACCTGTTAATCGAGGCCGTCGTAGCCTAAGCTTTGCAAAGCTCGCTCATCATCAGACCAGCCACTTTTCACTTTCACCCATAGCTTAAGCATTACCTTACACCCAAACATACGTTCCATGTCCACTCGCGCATCACGTCCGATCTGTTTAATTCGGTCGCCTTGATCACCAATAAGAATTCGCTTTTGGCCTTTACGTTCAACTAAGATTAAAGCGCCTATGTGGAGTATTGGGCCATCTTGGGCAAACTCTTCTATTTCTACAGTCATTTGATAAGGCAGCTCATCACCTAGCTGGCGCATTATTTTTTCACGGATTAACTCGGCGGTAATAAAACGCGCACTGCGATCTGTCACTTGATCTTCAGGGAAGAAGTGGCGGCCATTAGGCAGTTGATCGAGCACGCACTGCTCTAACTGATCTACCGAAGCGCCTGTATGGGAAGATATGGGCACCAGCACTGCGTTAGGCAAACGTTGCTGAACTTCTTGTAGATACGGCAACAAAGATTGCTTATCATCAAGTATGTCAATTTTATTAATCGCCAGAATCACCGGACAATTAGCCGCTTTAACCTTTTCGTACACGTGCTCGTCGGCATCATTCCAACGGGTGCGGTCTACCATAAAGATGACTAAATCTACGTGCTTTAAGGCACTAGAAGCAGCTTTATTCATGTAGCGGTTAATGGCTTTATCAGCTTGATCTCTATGTAGCCCTGGGGTATCTACATACACAACCTGCACATCTCCTTCAGTTTTAATACCCAAAATTTGATGGCGAGTGGTTTGTGGCTTGCGAGACGTAATGCTTATTTTTTGCCCCAAAATATGGTTAAGCAAAGTGGACTTGCCTACGTTAGGCCGGCCCACAATAGCTACATAGCCACATTTGGTGCTACTGTCGTTTTGGGTTGCTAACCAAGTATCTAAATCTGTCATGGTGTATTTTCTGTTATAAAGATTCTTGACCAAGTTGCTGTAACGCTAACGTGGCCGATTTCTGTTCTGCGATACGGCGGCTAGAGGCCTCCGCTTTAGTTGGTTTATCCAGTAAGCTACTGTGGCATTCTATGATGAAAATTTGTTCGTGATCTTGCCCCTTAACATCGATCAAATGATAAACGGGTAAATCAGATTTCTTCGCCTGCAAGTATTCTTGCAAGCGCGTTTTAGGATCTTTTTGGGTATCAGATAGGCTCAAATTATCTAGCCTAGAAGTAAACCAATCTAAGATACGCTCTTCGCAGGCAGCCATGCCCGCATCTTTATAAATAGCGCCAATAATGGCTTCGGTAACGTCTGCCAGAATAGATTCACGTCGCTGCCCGCCACTTTTTAGCTCTCCAACACCTAGCTTTAAACAAGGGCCAATGTGCATTTCTTTAGCCACTTGGGCCAGCGTTACACCTTTTACCAAACCTGCACGTAAGCGACTTAACTGACCTTCCCTGGCTTTGGGGAATTTATCAAACAACGCATTAGCAATGACAAAGTTAACAATGGAATCACCTAAATACTCTAAGCGTTCGTTATTATAGTGGCCACACGAGCGGTGGGTAAGCGCTAAATCCAGCAGTGCAATATCAGTAAAGGAGTAACCAATAGCTGTACAAAGAGCGTCTATTTTTTGCTGGTGGGCCGTTTCGGCAGGCGCTTTCATATTAATCTATGCTACCCACTGTACTAAAGTTGGGCAAACTAAAGAAGCTATCCCAATGCAACCACACGGCAACAGCCTTACCAGTAATATTTTCTTCTGGCACAAAGCCCCAATAGCGACTGTCATTACTACCGTCTCTGTTGTCGCCCATCGTGAAGTACTTTCCTGGTGGAATAGTGATCACGCCATTTTTACCAGGGGTTTTATTACGTAAGATAAGGTGTTCTACATCACCTAATTGTTCTTTATAGATTTCCGTCTCAGGGGACTGATCACCAACATAGGTCTGAGGCATCTGTTCGCCATTGATATAAATTACCTTATCGCGCAACTCTAAGGTATCACCTGGCACTGCAACCACCCGCTTAATAAACTTAATTGCTGTATTCTTTGGATACTTGAATACCATCACGTCGCCTACTTTTGGATCGTTAAGATCAAAAACCTTAGTCCCCAATACTGGTAAGCGTATACCATATTCAAACTTATTAACGACAATGAAATCCCCTACGGTAAGGGTAGGCAACATAGAGCCTGAAGGAATCTGGTAAGGCTCCATAAAGAAAGAACGCAGAACCAACACAAAGGCCAATACAGGAAAAAATGAACGACTGTATTCTGCGAACAGGGGTTCACGCATCACTTTGTCTTGGTCTGCTTGGGGTAATTCCGCACCAGCACTAGCTGTTGCCAATACTAACGCTTTAACGCGGGCTGGTTTCCATAACCACACATCCAGGGCATAACCAGCACCAAATACTGCCACTAGTACCGAAAGCAGTAACTCAAAATCAAAATCCATCATGACCTATATGTCCTTTTATCTTTTATCTGAGGTAGCTATTTAGCTATCCAACTTAAGCACGGCCAGGAAGGCTTCTTGTGGAATTTCTACATTACCCACTTGCTTCATGCGCTTCTTACCTTCTTTTTGCTTAGACAACAGTTTCTTCTTACGGCTAATATCGCCACCATAGCATTTGGCTGTTACGTTTTTACGCAGGGCTTTAACTGTAGTACGAGCCACAATATTACCACCAATAGCTGCCTGAATAGCCACATCAAACATCTGCCGAGGGATAAGCTCTTTCATCTTTTCACACAAAAGACGACCACGAGACTGTGCATTATCGCGATGCATAATAACCGCCAAAGCGTCCACTCGTTCGCCGTTAATTAGAATGTCCAAACGCGCAAGCTTAGCTTCTTCGAAACGTACAAAGTTATATTCTAAAGACGCATAGCCACGGCTCACAGACTTAAGACGGTCAAAGAAATCTAATACCACCTCACTCATGGGCATGTCATAGGTTAACGAAACCTGAGTGGCGGTAAACTGCATATTCCTTTGTACACCACGCTTTTGAACACACAAAGTAATCACGTTACCTAAGTGTTCTTGTGGCACTAAGATATTAGCTTCCACGATAGGCTCACGCATTTCCGCCACACCACCCATATCAGGTAGTTTAGACGGATTATCTACATAGATCACTTTACCGTTATTGAGCTCTAATTCGTAGATTACTGTAGGCGCCGTAGTGAGTAAATCTAGGTTATATTCACGCTCTAATCGCTCTTGAATAATCTCCATGTGCAACATACCCAAGAAACCACACCGGAATCCAAAACCTAAGGCATCAGAGCTTTCTGGCTCATAAAACAAAGACGCGTCATTAAGGCTTAGTTTGGCTAGCGCTTCACGGAAATCTTCGTAATCATCTGAGCTAGTTGGGAACAAACCAGCATACACTTGAGGCTGTACCTTCTTGAATCCAGGCAAGCTTTCAACGTCAGACGTTTTAAAGTGAGTTAATGTATCGCCTACTGGTGCGCCATGAATATCTTTAATACCGGCAACGACATAACCCACTTCGCCAGCTCTTAATATGCCAGTTTGCTTACGTTTAGGTGTAAATATACCCAGATCATCTACGCCGTATTGTACGCCCGTAGACTTCACTATAATTCTGTCCTTTTTACGCAATACGCCGTTCTTAATACGCACCAACGATACGATACCAAGATAATTGTCGAACCAAGAGTCAATAATCAATGCTTGTAGCGGTTTGTCTTCGTCGCCTATAGGTGGTGGGATCAATTCTACTAATTGCTCCAGCACTTCTTGCATGCCTAGGCCACTTTTAGCCGAGGCTTCAATGGCGTCACTGGCATCAATACCAATCACTTCTTCAATCTCTTGCTTTACTTTATCTGGGTCGGCTTGAGGCAGGTCCATTTTATTCAAAACGGGTACTACTTCTAAGCCTAGCTCTAAGGCCGTATAGCAGTTAGCTACGGATTGAGCTTCTACCCCTTGCGCCGCATCCACTACCAACAAAGCCCCTTCACAGGCTTCTAACGACCGCGACACTTCATAGGAAAAATCTACATGCCCAGGGGTGTCGATAAAGTTAAGCTGATAGGTTTTACCATCTTTGCTGTGGAAATCCAAAGTCACACTTTGCGCTTTAATAGTGATGCCGCGTTCGCGTTCGATATCCATAGAATCCAGCACTTGCTGCTCCATTTCACGATCTGACAAACCGCCACACATTTGAATAAAGCGATCTGCAATAGTGGATTTACCATGATCGATATGAGCGATGATGGAAAAATTGCGGATCAGAGAGTTGATGGCCATGCGATGACTTCCGAGTTACCTCTAGTAAGAGGCTAATAATAGGGGTGCATAAAAGAGCGGAATTATATCCTAGTTGAACCTAAAAAACCGTAGCAAGGCCACCTGCTACGGTTTTGTTAAGGCCTATTAGGGCTATTTTTACCAGCTAATTCGAGTGGTCGCCTTTTTTGTCATGCTTTTGCATGTGATCAGTACGCTTTTCGATCATCTCGTCATGTATTACTTCAAATTTTTCCACTTGCTCTGGTGTTAATAGTGACAAAACCTGTGCTTCCATATTACCTTGATCAATCAAACGTTGGCCCATAGCTTCACCATGCAAAGCGCCAATTTCTTTGGCTTTGGCAATGTAGGCATCACTGCCCAAGTCTAACTGAGACAAGTCTGAGAGTTGGGCTGCCATAGCCTGATGACCACCTGACATACCTTCATGCTGGCCTTTCATAATATCTTTAATGGCGCCTTGTTGCGCATCTGTAAGATCCAGCACCTTAGACATGTATCGAACCATCATGTCACTTCGATTACCGCCCATTTTCCCCCAGCCGCCATGATCCCATTTGCTATCCGCCATGGCCATTCCTGCAGCCACCAAACCAGCTAACGCTATAGTCGGTACAATAATTAAGCTACGTTTGATAAATGGGTTCATGGTTTTGCTCCTAGTTAAGTTACCTCCCTAATGGGATAAACTCTATTATAGGTATACCATTGCAAGAGTGGGTGTAGACATTGCAAAGGAGTGCAAAGATATCGTTGATTCTATGACAAGGTGGTAAATATTGCCTTATATTTAGTCTACTTGAGCTAAGTTACCCTTTTCTTGCAGCCACGATTTACGATCACCTGAACGCTTTTTGGCTAACAGCATATCCATCACTTCCATAGTGCCGTCACCCGACTCTATACTAAGCTGCACTAACCTTCGGCTATCTGGCTTCATGGTAGTTTCTCTTAACTGAGAAGGGTTCATTTCGCCCAAGCCCTTAAAACGCTGAACATTGACCTTACCGCGCTTTTTCTCGGCAGTAATATGATCCAACACGCTTTGCTTTTCGCTTTCATCAAGGGCATAAAACACTTCTTTGCCAATATCGATACGATACAGAGGCGGCATAGCCACATAAACATGGCCTGCTGCAACTAACGGCTTAAAGTGGCGCACGAATAAAGCGCACAATAACGTGGCAATGTGTAAGCCGTCTGAATCGGCGTCAGCTAAGATACAAATTTTGCCGTAGCGCAAGCCTTCTAAATTTTCTGCACCAGGGTCCACACCCATTGCAACGGCTATATTGTGCACTTCTTGAGAAGCTAATATTTGCCCCGAGTCCACTTCCCAAGTATTGAGTATTTTACCTCGCAAAGGCAGAATAGCTTGAAACTCACGCTCTCGTGCTTGCTTAGCAGAACCACCAGCAGAGTCCCCTTCCACTAGAAAAAGCTCACCTCGGCTCACATCGGTACCACTGCAATCCGCCAGCTTTCCAGGCAAAGCCGGACCTTGGGTGATTTTTTTACGGATGACTTTTTTTCCCGCCCGTAAGCGTTTTTGGGCGTGATTAATCACTAAATCAGCTAATAACTCACCTTCATCGGTATGCTTATTGAGCCATAAACTAAAGGCATCTTTCACTTCACCAGACACATAAGCCACAATTTGGCGGGAAGAAAGTCGCTCTTTAGTTTGGCCAGAAAACTGTGGATCTTGCATTTTTACAGATAATACAAAACAGCAACGGTCCCATATATCTTCTGGGCCAAGTTTCACACCACGAGGCAGCAAGGTACGAATTTCACAAAATTCCCTCAAAGCATCGAGTAAACCACTACGTAAGCCGTTAACATGAGTACCTCCTTGTGAGGTTGGAATCAAGTTCACATAACCTTCTTGAGTTAAATCACCACCTTCTGGCAACCATTGAACCGCCCAATCCACACCTTCAATTTCACTTTTACGACTACCTACAAAAGGCGTGGCTGGAAGGCAGTTATAACCCTCATTAGCACCTTGCAGGTAATCCTCTAAACCTTCTTGGTAATACCATTCGTGTTTTTCTTTGGCTGTAGTGGTTAAATCTAAAAAGGTGACCTTTAGTCCACTGCACAGCACCGCTTTAGCCCGCAACACATGCTTAAGCCTCACTACAGAAAATTTGGCAGAGTCGAAATACTGAGGGTCGGGCAAGAAGGTGACACTGGTGCCAGTATTACGCTGACCCACGGTGTCCACCACTTCTAGCTCACTCACTTTATGGCCGTCGGCAAAAGCAATACGATGCACTTGACCATTACGCCTAATCTTCACTTCTAGAGCAGAGGTCAGTGCGTTTACAACGGATATACCAACCCCGTGTAAACCACCAGAGAACTGGTAGTTTTTGTTAGAAAATTTACCACCGGCATGTAAACGGGTAAGAATAAGCTCCACCCCACTCACCCCTTCCTCGGCGTGTATATCTACTGGCATGCCGCGACCATTGTCAATAACTGTAAGTGAGTGATCACTATGCAGTATCACGTCAATTTGATCAGCATGCCCAGCTAACGCCTCATCCACTGAATTGTCGATGACTTCTTGGGCAAGGTGATTTGGGCGGCTAGTATCCGTGTACATACCCGGGCGTTTTTTAACCGGGTCTAAACCACTTAATACTTCAATGGAATCCGCTGTGTAGTTATCTTGTGCCATAGAGTTACTTCGCCGATATAATCATGATAGTTTCATATTAGAGCTAGCGACAATTTAACACCTGATCGCAAGCTTGTTGCAACAATAGCAGCAGTAATTGTAAATTACCGAGACATTTTTCACTTGTATGCATTTTAGAGCTTGGGCAAACGATGTACTTTAGTGTGTACTTGGCCGCCTACCTCGAGCGTAATCAGCCTTAAACCTGGGCCCAGCTCAGCTTGTACTTTAAACTCTTGTTGCTCACATGTGAACTGTACTGCACTGGAAGGCGTGGCAAGAAAGCGCGAACTGCCTATTAATTGGTCAAATTCTTGGTGCACATGCCCACATACCACAGCCTTCACTTGAGGGTTGGATGCTACTAAAGCATTAAACTGCGTAGCGTTACCCAACATTATAGTGTCTTGCCATAAGGAATTTACCGGCACCACATTATGGTGCATAAACACGCACACCGGCATTTGAGTATCGCTCTCTAAAATCTGCTTGAGCTCTTCCATCTGAGCAGCAGACACACTGCCTCCTCCAAGACCATCTGGCTGATCTGTACTATTAAGCACCAATAAGCGCCAATGGTCATAGTCGAAAACCCGCAACTGCTGCACAGCCTGACCAGAAACCTGTTGCATGGTTTCACAGTTGTCATGGTTACCCGCTAACCAAATACACGGATAAGGCAGGCTACTTAGCTTTTGCTGTAGTCGCAAGTAAGCCGCACCACTGCCAAAGTGACTTAGGTCCCCCGTGAGCATTAACAGCTCCACTTGGGCATTGCTTTTCAACCAACTGACACACTGATCTAAATGTGCATCAGCATCAACACCTTTGTACTGAGTGCTCGCATCAGCTTGTAGATGGCAATCGGTGATTTGGGCAATACGTAACGTCATCAGTTACCCCACTGAGCCTGAAGCCTCAGGTAGTGTATTTGTAGCCATTGAGTAGCTATTATAGTGGCTGCATTGGTTAGCCTACCTTGCTCTAACATCTGCCATAGCATTTGGCGCTCGATCACCTGCACTTGAATATCTTCGCCTTCAGTAGGTAATCCGTGCACCCCACCTAGCTGGCTAGAATCGACTGGAGCGCAATAAATATCTAAACTTTCATTACTACCACCTGGAGTAACAAGGTATTTACACACTACCTCCAAGTCACTTTCAGTAATTATGGCGCCAGACTCTTCTTCGCACTCTCGAACAGCTACTTGCTCTGAAGTTTCCTGCGTGTCAATCATGCCTGCCACCATTTCCAGCTGCCATGGCCCATCTTCATGGCTCATGGCCCCCACCCGGAATTGCTCAATCAACACCACTGCGTCTCTTTTAGCATCGTACATAAGTACCGCCACTGCCGGTAAACGTACGACTAGCTCCCGCTGTAGCTCTCTACTCCAGCCACCTTCGAATAAACGATGCTGCAACTTTATCTTTTGTACTTGGTAGAACCCTTGATATACGGTTTCTTGATGATTTACACGTACATCTGAACACTGATATTTGGGTTTATACATAATTCAGAACAAGCCTTTAATTACATTAGGTCTGGAGCCATATTTCGGGTCATCATGGTAGCTAATTGTAGAGCGTTTTCAACGCAATCACCTAAAGCAACCCCATCGCGCCAATTACTACGCATATACAGACCAGGGAACTGAGCTAACGACTCATCAACTAACGCTACCTTTTGCAAGTGGCCTAAGTGATACTGAGGGATAGCGTTAGGCCATAAACTTTCTTCGTGCCATAACGGTTGCCCCTTAATACCCAGGTAAGGCGATAACTCTTGCAATATTAACTCCACTCTTTGTTGAGGAGTTAAGGTCATGGCTTGATGCCCACGACCGCCACCAATAAACACAGTAATCAGGTGCTGATTATCAGGGCAACGATCCGAAAAAATACTGGAAGGAAATAACACCCCTAAGGTCTGCTTATTCTCTTTAGTGGGCAATAAGCAACCAAATCCATCCAGAGCATGTTCAATCTGGCTCTTTTCAAAGGCCATGCTAATACTTGCCACCGCCGGATAATCAATATCTCGCAAACACGCTTTGGCTTGAGTGAATAACGCCTCATCTGCTGGCACTAAATCATCTATTAACCGAGCAACCTGCGCTGCTGGCACAGCCATAACCACCTGAGATGCCTGCCAGATTTCATCGCCACTTCTTGCCTGATACCCAAATTCTCGGCTATAGGTAAGGCTGTCTACTTGGGTATTGAGATTTACCGCTGGCCCAAGCTGTTGAGCCAATACTTTTGGCAGCTGATGTAAACCACCAGCAAAACTCATCATTGCTCCGTCTAAAGGCGTAATTCCTTGCTGTTCTGCAAGTTTTTTCTGGCGCGACTTATTTTTCATTTTAGCAACGCCGCCAACAATCATAGAGCCATATTCGGTTTCTAAAGCGTAAACTTTCGGCACCGCCGCACGTATGGATAATTTCTCTGGATCTCCTGCAAAAACGCCGGAGATAAACGGATCAATCAGCCAATCTAGCATTTCATGGCCAAGCCTTCGCCTTACGTATTCGGCAATACTTTCTTCGTGAGTAGCTTTACCAATAAATGGTTCGATCAGTACCCTTGCTTTTCCAGCGATACTCAAGACACCACTAGTAAGGGCATCAAGAATACTCATAGGCAAAGCAATCATGCGGCCTTTCTTGCCAATAAAGCGCTTATGAGCTGTTTGGTTAGCTAATATTAAATGAGGCTTTAGCCCTGCCTGCTCTATGAGCTGAGCCATCGCTGGGCGATTATTGATAAAGGAGTTGGGGCCTCGCTCCCACTGACAGCCGTGCTGTTTCACAGTTTGTAAGTTGCCACCTACTTGATTTCCTGCCTCCAGCACAGTGACAGAAAAGCCCTGCTGCTGTAAAAACCAAGCACTGGCTAAGCCGGAAATACCCGCACCAATAATAAGCACATGATCGTCCTGCCCTAGCTGCTGTGGTAGTTCTGGAAACGGCCCAGCGCTATGGCTGGAGTCCGTTGTTGTATCAGTGTTATACATAGTATTAAATCATCTTATGGATATAGTACAAGGTTAGCAGCTTTGGCCTAAATAGGCTTTGATATAACTATCCTTTTGTTGTAAAAAATCCTTACTCAAGCCTTGCCAATGTACTCTACCTTCAGCAATAAATACGACAGTTTCGGCTAATTCTAAAGCATCTTTTGGTTCGTGGGTAACCAGCAGCACAGTAAGTTTTTGTTGCTCACTTAAACGTTTAACCAACGCCGCCATCTCTTGCCTTAATGCTGGATCGAGCGCACTAAAAGGCTCATCCAGTAATAACAGCGGTTTACGCCTCACCAAAGCTCGGCCTAACGCCACCCTTTGTCGCTGACCACCCGAAAGTTGCTTGGGCAAGCGAGAACCCAAGCCTTTTAAACCCACTAGGTCCAACGCACTTTCTACTTGGACTATTTCATCAGTGGTCAGCTTAAGGTTGGAACGTATGCCTAAAGCTAGATTATTAAACACAGACATGTGAGCAAATAAATTATGTTCTTGAAACAAGCTGGTCACTGGCCTTTGGGCAGGTTCTAGATGATCTATGCGCTGACCCCCAAGTAAAATTTGGGAGGTGTCCTTCTGTTGAAGCTGAATAAATCCAGCTAGCAGGTTGAGTAAGGTAGATTTGCCAGATCCACTAGCACCCATAATGGCCACCACCTGACCTAAAGGAATCTGCAGGTCGTAATAAAATTGCTGCTCACCTAAACAACAACTTACCTGCTTAAAGTTTATCACCAGGGCCTCCTAATAGACGTTCTAAAACCACAAAAATTGCCAAGCACAACCCCAGTAAAACCACCGCTGTCACCCCCGCCGCATCACTTTGGTAACTCCCCAAACGTTGGTACATTAACAACGGTAAGGTTTGAATATCAGGGCTACCAAATAAAGCCACCACCCCTAAATCGCCAGCAGACATTGCCGCCACTAAGGCCAAAGCCAAACCAATAGGTTTGCGTAATATAGGCCACTCAACAAGGCGTAATCGATGCCAGCCTTGTACACCTAAGCTGCTGCATAGACGACCGTAGTCTCTACCAATTTGTAAATAAGCTACGGATAACACACGTAACATATAAGGCAATCCCATTAAGGCGTTCACCAGCACAACAATATAAAGATTAATAGCAAACACGTTTACATGGGGGCTTAATCCAATGAACAGTCCTGTGGCTAATACCAAAGGTGGCACAACCAAAATAACAGAGCCCATCCACTCCACAGCCACGGCGGCCACTGGATAACGCTCAAGCCAATGACGCTGAGCCAGCAATAATCCAGCAGCCATGAGCAGGCTCAATGAAGCAGAGCTCAAAGCCACCCATAAACTATTACTGAAGGCCCTCCATAAGCGTAGATCAAGTAAAACGTCAGCCCAAGCAGTGTTAAATCCTGCGATCACTACCGCTAGTAAAGGCAATAGTACTAACAAGGTAGCCAGTGACAGCACCACCGCATCACTCACAATACCTAGCCATGGCTTGAGATCTGGCCGCATATTTTTGACCGAGGTTCCAATGCTGGCAAAGATATCGATAGGACGCCCTAAGCGCAACCCAACCCATAAAATAGAGCCACAAAAAACCACCTGTAACAGGCTCAAATACACCGCTTTTGCGATATCAAAATCGAACCGTATGGCTTGAAATATGGCTACTTCGATGGTGGTAGCCTTAGGCCCACCACCTAAAGTCATTACTATAGCAAAGCTGGTGAAGCACAAGGCAAACACCAAGGCTGCTAATTGTGGCAATACCCCTTTTATATGAGGCCACTCGATATGCCGCCAAAGGTCCATTGACGTCATCCCTAGCTGGCTAGACAAACGCCAAGTTTCACCATTAACGGCGTCTAATCGCTGCAATATAATACGTGCAGCCAATGGTAAATTAAAAAACACATGGGCCAGCAAGATACCAGTTAAACCATAAACATAGCTTTGGGGCTGCCCACCAAACCATAACCAGAGCTGATTAAAATAACCGTATTTGCCATGTAACAAAATAATACCAAACACAGCAATAATACTGGGCACCACTAATGCCACACTGAAGCATCGCAACAGTAACCAACGACCCACAAAAGACTGCCTACGAGCTAAAGCACGGGCTACTAACACCGCCGCAGACAAGCTAATAATGGTAGATAAGCTAGCCTGCCACCAAGAAAACCACACGACACGCCAAGTATACGCATCGGTGATATAACTTAACCATTGGGCCTGACCTAAATAAGAAGAAAACGCAGCCATGGCAAGTAATAGCGGCAACAATACCAAACCAAAACCAATACTGCTAAACCACAACCAGTGTGTTGATGACTGTGTCTTATTCACTTGTCTTGCGTCTGTTTCAAAGCCTGCCCCAAAGCCGACTCTATCTCAGCTAAATGACGGCTAAGTGCGCCTTTTTTTGCATCAACCAGGGCTACACCTGCAGCTCCCATGGAATCTCTTAACGATTGATCCGTTAATAATTGGGTAATATCTGCTAACAAATGAGCATGAGTAGTCACTCGCAAGCCTTGTACCTGTTCTAATTGGTCACATACTTGAACAAAATTAAAACAGTTAGGCCCCATCAGCACTGGCTTACCTAAAGCGGCGGCCTCTAAAGGATTATGCCCACCCGTGTCGGCCAGACTGCCTCCTACAAACACAACATCTGCTCGGCGGTAAAAATGCATTAACAAACCCATGGCATCCACTAATAACACTCTTCGGGGGTGCTCCCTGTAAGCATCAACATCAATAGTATAATCACCCTCGTATGAGGAGCCAATTTCACTGTACCTTAACCAAGACAAGCCTGATTGCCGGCACAAATCTGCTACTTCATCGAACCGTTGCGGGTGCCTAGGCACTAGCACCAAAGTCCCTTGAACCTCTTGCGGGAGGTGTGCCCACGCTTGTAATAAGCTAGCCTCTTCGCCACTACGAGTACTACCACATACCCAGCACAAACCTTCAGGCACAACCTGTGCAGTGTCATCTATTCCAATATCGGGAACAACCAAGTCATATTTTAAGCTGCCTAGAACTGACACCTTAGAGGCCGGTGCCCCTAGCGCTACAAAGCGCTGGGCTATTACCTGATCCTGCACTAATAATTGAGTCAGCTTTTGGAGCATGGGCGCCACCAACCAAGAAACGCGAGCATACCCTTTTGCGGAACGCTCAGATAAGCGTCCATTCACCAAAATAACGGGGATTTTTTTTGCAGAGCACGTAGCAATTAGATTCGGCCACAATTCTGTTTCTACTAACAACACCGCCCTAGGCTTAACCCGCCGCAACATCAGCCAGTTAGCCACTCCAAGGTCCACCGGCAGATAACTCCAGCTTACACGATCATTGTCGGCAAAGAGCTTCTCGCAACGAGCTTGCCCAGTCACACTGGTGGTGGTGACAAGCACAGGGAGTTTCAGTTCACAAATAATAGCTTCAATTAGGGGAGCAATCGCATTGAGTTCGCCCACACTCGCTGCGTGAACTAACACAGGTTGATACTGCTTTTGTGGCAACCACCCATTGCGCTGCCAAAAACCACGGCGGAATTCTGCACGACGCCAAATGAATAGCAGGTGCAGTACAATGCCAATAGGTAAAGCTAAATAGTATAAACAGGTATAAACGAAGAGTGCCACGGGTACAAAGCTACCTTTTGTTTGTTAAACTAATGTTAACTCTTATTTCTAGTGACGCCTATAACAATGAAGATCGTCAACCTTATATCCGGTAAAGACTTAGGCGGGCCTAAGCAGACTTTTTTACATTACAGTGACAATTTACGCCAATTAGGCCATCAAGTCACTTCTGTCATTCGCCCCAAGGCACAATTAGAACCCTTATTAAAGCAACGTAAGCTAGATTACTTACTGCTGGATTACCCGCGCACTCGCTTGCCACTGTTAAAATACATCGCTATCAACCGACTTAAAAAACTGTTTTCGCAACAAGATGTTAGCCTTGTGATTGTCCACAAACCTATTGATGCCGAACTTGCACGAGCCGCTTTACCAAAAAACTGCCAACTTATTCTCATCTTGCACAGCTACACTGCTGCAGGTATCAATGCCGCTGATATCCTAATTTGCGTTTCTCCTGTGCTAGCTGAGTTTGCTCGCAAGCAAGGTTACACTGGCATTTTAGAAGTGATCCCAAATTTGGTTGATTTAAACCCAATAGAACCCACATGTCGCCCACGCCAGCCAATCCCTGTCATTGCGACCATGGGCATCCTTCGGCGCACTAAAGGCCAAGACATTCTATTACAGGCTGCTGCTATTTTACGTAGCCGTAACATTGAATTTAAATTAATTATTGCTGGTAAAGGTCGCTGGCATAAAAAAGTAAACAGGTGGATTAAACAATTTGATTTGAGTGCTATTACTCTACGATTAGATTGGGTGGGCAACCAAGACCGGGATAGTTTTATTGATGCTGCAGACATTTTCTGCCTACCGTCACGGGGGGAAACCTTCGGCATGGTGGTGATTGAGACCATGGCTCGTAAGCGCCTTGTAGTTGCTACCCGCTGTGGTGGCCCACAAGGCATTATTGAACACTTGGAAAATGGTTTGTTGTGCGAGATTAACCCCGAGAGCTTGGCTGACACACTGGCCCAAGCCATAGCTTTAAAAGCGGACGATTATCAAGCCATGTGTGAGGCAGGGTATATCACCGCTAGAGATTATTACAGCCCAACCACAGTGCGCCAACAAATTGACGTTATGATAAAACAACACGTTAAACCCTTAGTCAGCCTGAATTGACTGGAATTGTAATTGGTGTAAATGGGCGTATAGGCCTTGTTGTGCAATAAGTTGTTGATGACTCCCCTGTTCCACCAATTGCCCTTGATCCATCACTAAAATCACATCAGCCTGCTCAATAGTAGACAAGCGGTGGGCGATAACCAAAGTGGTGCGCCCTACCATTACCTCGTTTAATGCCGCCTGTATGTGACGTTCCGACTCTGTATCTAACGCAGAGGTTGCTTCGTCCAACACTAACAAAGGTGCATCTTTCAATAAAGCCCTGGCAATAGCGATACGTTGTCGCTGCCCCCCAGACAACAGCACACCAGATTCACCCACCATAGTGTCTAAACCCAAACTCATACGATCAGTAAATTCCGTCACCCTAGCAGCCTTAGCTGCCACTGCAATAAGCTCGGCGCTGGCATCAACCATTGCGCCGTAGGCAATGTTCTGGGCAATGGTGCCATTAAACAACACCACTTGTTGATTAACCAAAGCCACTTGGCGACGTAAATCGACTCGAGTCAGGTCTTGAATATCATTTCCATCTAGCAAGATTCGCCCAGCTTGGGGCTCATAAAAACGTAGTAGCAAGTTCACTAAGGTAGATTTTCCACTACCAGAGCGTCCTACCAACGCAACGACCTGCCCTGGCTGAATGGCCACATTCACCTTATTCAATAAAGGCTGCGTATCATAACTAAAATCTACGTTTTCAAAGGTAATTAAACCTTTTGTCCTAGCCATAGATTTGGTGCCTTTATCCGCTTCTGGCTCTTCATCTAGTAGTGCAAAAATACTTTGGGATGCGGCAATACCTTGCTGCAAAATGCTGTTAATTTCTGTCATCGAACGTAATGGTTTAGTGAGCATGCCTGATGCTGTGATAAAGGCGATAAATTGCCCAGCACTCATGGTATTAATAATACTTGGATGTAACGCCAAATAAATTAAGCTAGCCATAGCTATGGCCACGATCATTTGTACCAATGGTATGGAAATAGACTCTACCAAAGCCAGCTTCATAGCCTGCTGTCGGTTGTTATTACTGGCAGCCGAAAAACCTTGGCGCTCTTGATCTTGCGCACCAAATACGCGCACTACTTCGTAACCTTTAATGGCCTCACTGGCACTGGCTGTAACTTGCCCCATACTGTCCTGCAGATTAGTGCTAATGCTTCTAAAGCGTTTGGAGGCTTTATTCACTACCCAGCCAATAAATGGTCCCACAGTTAAAAAAACCAGCGACAGCTGCCAGTTTAGATACACGATATAAGACAGCAAACCAACAATAGTAAGCCCTTCACGAACAAATATTTTTAGGGCATCTGTTGCTGCGCCGGTGACTTGTTCAACATTAAAGGTAAGTTTTGACAGCAAGGTTGCCGATGCATTGCGGTGATAAAAGCTTGCAGGCAGCACCAAAAGCCGGTCGAATATATCTAGTCGTAACTGATGGATCACTCGCCTGGCCACGTAGGTGATACCGTAATTACCCAAGAAGAAGCCAACGCCACGCACAAAAAATATCGCCAATACAGCAGACGGAATAATGATGCGTGCAGCACCGTCGCTGCTCTCAACGCTATCCACCATATATTCCATTAGGCTGGCAAAAGCGGGCTGGGTGAGCGCAAAAAGAACAAAGCCTACAATACTAACCGAGAATACTACCCCGTGCTGCAATACGTAGCCCAATAAACGCTTATAGGCACTCCAGGCGCTTAACGTGGGTTGAGCGCTGTTAGTCGTGACTGGACTTACCGGCTTACTCATTTCTTGTCCTTGCATCAGATAGAATACTAGTTTCACTTGTTGGCTGGCTGACATCGCTAGCTCAGTGTAAACTAATGCTCTGTTATCAATTAAATTAGCACTCTAAGAGACTAATTTTCCCCTTAATTTCATTCGAATTCTATATGTCACCTAAGCCACTCAACAAACCTTCGTTAACCAAATTTTACGCTGTAAAATACTGGCCTATCTGGTTTAGCTTAGGCTTCCTTCGCCTCATTATTGCCCTGCCTTGGTCATGGCGCATGGGCATGGGCCGAGCAATTGGGTGGCTATTATATCAGCTATCTGGTCGCAGAAGATCCATTGCAAAAACCAATATTAGTCTCTGCTTTAGCCATTTAACAGCTGCAGAACAGCAGCATATGCTTCGTCAAACGTTTGCTGACAATGGTATAGGCATTATTGAGACCGCAATGGCGTGGTGGAGTTCCCGTAAGGACCTAAGCCATCGGGTATCTATCGAAGGTGGACAGTTAATCGACCAAGCACAAGCACAAGGCCGCGGCGTACTATTGGTAGGCGCTCATTACACCAGCCTTGATTTAGGTGGTATTTTATTGGCCCCCACCTACCCATACTATGCGACTTACCAACGCCACGGTAATACTTTAATGGATAGCATTATTCGCCACGGACGGCTGAATCACTTACCAGGGATAGTAGAGCGGGAAGATATTCGCCAAGTGATGAAGTTACTCAAACAAGGCAAAACAGTATGGTTAGCGCCGGATCAAGATGTAGGGCCAGATCGTTCAGTATTTGCGCCATTTTTTGGCATAGAGACCGCTACCACACCTATTATCAGCCGTTTAGCTAAGGCTACAGGAGCTAAGGTACTGCAGTTTAGTCATCATCGTACCCACCAAGACCAACGCTACTTACTCACCATATCAGACGATCTAGCCGATATTCCTAGCGGCGACCTTGTGGCAGATGCCACAACCCTAAACGCCGCTATTGAGGAAAAAATACGCCTAAAACCTAGCCAATATTTGTGGCTACACCGCCGCTTTAAAACACGCCCTAGTAATAGCCCAGATATTTATTAAACTTTATTTGGCATACATCTATTCCGCACACATCACAGCCGCCCATATCGACTTTACTTTTTCACGGTGCTCAAACAAATCGTCGTTAGATACTTCGCCCGCTCGATTCTGCAAAGTAAGGCGATGCTCAACAGCTCTCATCGCTTGGTATGCTTCACGTAAATCTTGAGCCTGAGATACTGACAGAATACCCTGCATCTCAAAACCTTCTAAAATGCGAATGTTATCGGTGTACGTAAGTAACTTTTGGCATCTATGTGCGTGGGCAAGTACACCATACTGCACCATAAACTCAATATCGACGATCCCACCTACATCATGTTTAAGGTGAAATTGCGTCGTCCGCCCATCAGCATCAGGCTTGCTGGCCAACTGCAAACGCATTTTTTCACGCATGGCCATCACCTCTTGCCTCAAGTCAGTCTGATTCCTAACTTGGGATAACACCTGCTTGCGGCTCTCCATAAAGCCCTTAGATAGCTTATGGCTGCCTGTAATAGGCCTTGCTCTTACAAGGGCCTGATGTTCCCATGTCCAAGCCTCATTAAGCTGATATTGGGTAAAAGCAGCTAATGTAGATACTAATAACCCTTTAGCCCCATCTGGCCTTAGCCGCATATCCACTTCAAACAACTGGCCGGCAGCAGTAACGGTATTTAAATAGTGGATCATGCGCTGACCAAGACGGGTAAAAAATACACTATTAGCTACGGGCTTAAGCCCATCCGTTTCAGTTTGAGAAGGCATATCGTAAATGAATACCAAATCCAAATCAGAGCCATAGCTAAGCTCCCAGCCACCTACTTTGCCATAACCTACAACAATAAAATCGTCACTGGGCCCTTGTTCATTTTGCGGGTTACCATGTCGCGCACTGAGTTCACGCCATGCCAAATGTTTTACCTGCCCAACCACCGCTTCGGCTACATACGTTAGCTGGTCACTAACCTTCATAAGTGGCAAGCGCCCAGTCACTTCTTGAGCTGCAATACGTAATAAATGGGCATGCTTAAAGTGCCTGAGGGCCTCCATTAACTGTTCGGTATCGTCTTCTGGCAAGCGCAAAAGGTTTTGTTCTAACTCTTGTTTGAGTTCAATAGCATCCGGCACATTAAACAAGCTATTAACATCCAATAGTTCGTCCAGCAATGAGGGCTGGCGAGCCAGAAAGTCTGCAAACCACGAGCTGGCAGCACACAACTCAACCAACAACCTTAACGCCACTGGGTTCTCTAGCAGCAAAACCAAGTACACAGAACGCCTTAAAACTGCTTCAATAAGTACCAGTACACGGGATAATGTACGTGCTGGATCAGTTTGTTGTGCAGCTATTTGTAAAATTTGAGGCATTAACTGAGCTAAACGCTCTTGTGCTACTGGTTGCATCGTTTGCGCTGAGCGACTTTGGTGCAGTGCCCACAAATGCTGCAAAATACGAGAGGCATCAGCAAATCCGGCTTGAGTTAACATATCCTGCCACTCTGGCAACAATGTAAGCTGGTCTGTTTGCCTTGCGCTGTGGGCTATTTCGGCCCACAACTGGCTTAACTGGTGGTCTAGCCCTTGGCATTCATCATCCTCTTTCAAGGCGACCACTAGCTCAAACTGTTGATGAATGAAATCCCTAGCAATATTGATTTGCGCCTGTAAGTCATCCCAGCAGGCAAACTCTAGTGCAAAAGCCAGCCTTGCTTGTTCTGCCTCTTGAGTAGGTAAGTCTTGGGTTTGTTTGTCATTTACCGCCTGTAGGGCGTGCTCTACATCGCGTAAAAACCAATAGTATTGACGTAATTTTTTCACATCCTCTGGTGCCAAACCGGCTGTCTCTGGCAATAAATTTAACGCTGTCATTAAGCTAGTTGTTTGTAATCGGATGTCCCGCCCACCGCGGATTAATTGGAAGGCTTGAGCGATAAACTCCACCTCTCGAATACCCCCAGTGCCTAGCTTAACGTTTTGCTGTAAACCCCGACGACGAACCTCACTAGCAATCATTTGTTTGAGGCTACGCAAAGACTCAATGGCACTAAAATCCAAGTACCTTCGATATACGAAGGGGCGTAATAACTCTAAAAGCTGCCTACCCTGATCTTGGCTACCAGCCACAACCCTAGCTTTAATAAACGCATACCTTTCCCATTCTCGCCCTTGTTGTTGGTAGTAGATTTCCATGGCATCAAAACTTAACGACAAAGCTCCACTGGCGCCATAGGGCCGTAAACGCATATCTACCCGAAATACAAATCCCTCAGCAGTCACCATATCAATGGCTTGAATTAACCGCTGTCCAAGGCGAATAAAAAACTGCTGATTGTCCATACTGCGCCTTCCACCTTGGGTTTCACCACCGGCAGGAAAACTAAATATTAGATCTATGTCAGAAGATAAGTTCAGTTCCCTTCCGCCGAGCTTACCCATGCCTAACACGACTAATTCCTGCGGCTCTCCTTCGCAACTCATAGGCTGGCCCCACTGCTTAACACTGTCGTTATGCAGCCATTTCAAAGCCTCATCCACACAAACGTCCGCAAGATTAGAGAGTTCTTCAACTAATTCTTGGCTAGACCCTAAACAACAACGATTACGCCAAATAAGGCGCACTTGATGAGCTTTTCTAAACTGCCTCAAACACTTGTGTAAATGTGCTTCACTGGCCACCTTGCTCATAGACTCAGCTAACAGAGCCTGCAATTGAGGTTTCGAAAAAGCTGACGCTAGAAAGGCATGATCTAGCAAGTGGGGGTTAAGTAAAAGAAGCTGAGCAGAAAATGGGCTTGCTGCTATCACCTTAATAAGCTGTAGTTGCTTCTCAGCCTGTTGCCATTCCTCACCATTGGATAGCCCTGCGAGCGTTTCAAAACACTGCAAGACTTCACCTTGCAGCGTGCTCGGCAGGGCGTCTATTTTTTGCTGACTAGCGGGCGCCGTGACAGTCGCCATAAAAATTACTCCAAAAAGTGATCATCACTCAGCCAAAAAATAAAAATCGTAACTGAATATTGTTAATGTGAATTACCGTTACATATAAAGCCTAGACCCTAACGGAAAAATTCCCCTATAATCAAGTTATACGTTATTTTTGTACCATTTATTCACCTGTATTCAAACGTCTCTACCTCAGAATCACACAAGGAATAGACTTACACTGACATGACAGCCTCTAAAGATCCAAGTGTTGCACAGTTACAAGCAGCCCTTAAGGATGCCAACGACATTGCATTTACAACTTTGCGTGCAAATGGCGAGCTTGGCGTGGTCATAAACTTCCTTGAAAAAAGTTTTTCCTGCAAGGATCATGTGGCAGTAGGCCAACACATATTCAAGGCCATGCGGGCATTTGGCCTATCTTCTTCTTTACAGCTTAGAGTTGAATCTGGTGCGATAAACATCTGTGACCAAGAGTTTAATGGCCAAGAGCAAGAATTTCGTTTTCTTAGTAGGCTGAAGGACAAAGGTCGTATTTTCGAGTTTGGCGAACACGCTATTATTAACTATGAGCACATCAGCCTACTTATTCGCAATATGCCTCTGGATGAACCTGATCGACACGGCCGCATTAAAGATAACCTTGCTGTATTGCTCAATGGCGCACAAGCTCGCATCAAGGCGATTGAAGCGAGCACTAAGGCCGATCGTATTAAGTCTGAATTTCTGGCCAATATGTCACACGAATTACGTACGCCAATGCACGCTATTTTGAGCTTTTCCAACATGGGCTATTCTCGATTGCACAAAGTTGATCTAGAAAAACTTGGCCATTATTTTGACCGTATTCAAAGAGGGGGTGATCGTTTACTGCTGTTTTTAAATGACTTACTAGATTTGTCTAAACTAGAATCAGGGAAAATGGAATTCTTTATGCAGCAAGGCAACTTAGTAGACACTATTAACCGTGCTATTCAAGAAGTAGAAACACTGATTACCGATCGTGAATTAACGGTGGTTATCGAAAGCACAGACCTAAATACGATTACTTATTTTGATACAGAAAAAATGCTACAAGTGTTTATCAACTTACTGTCTAATGCCATAAAATTCACCCCAATTGGTCAACAAATAACCATCTTCTTTGACCCCCATGTTAGTGTAAAAAACCAGGGCCATCGCACAGAAATTGACTTACTCACTGTGGTAGTTGACGACCAAGGCCCCGGCATTCCTTTAGGTGAGGAAATCACCATCTTTGACAAGTTCATTCAAAGCAGCAACACAAATACCGGAGCGGGTGGAACTGGCTTAGGCTTATCCATTGTTCAAGAAATTATTACCGCTCACAATGGCTACATCGCCGCTTCTGGAAACCCCTATGGTGGCGCCCGTTTCCGCCTTAGCTTACCTATGATTACCCATCAAAATGACGAAATAGAAGCTGACCAAGAACCCGATGTCGATTTTTTTTAAATAGTCACCTTTGTGTGATTGACAGAAAGGCCCCAGCGC
This sequence comes from Pseudomonadales bacterium, assembly GCA_034110645.1. GTDB lineage: Bacteria > Pseudomonadota > Gammaproteobacteria > Pseudomonadales > Balneatricaceae > Njordibacter. The sequence goes on along the minus strand of JAWUYU010000036.1, from coordinate 4,543 downwards.
GGCTTAATAGTGACTTTCCTACCCCAAGACTATAGGTAATTAAAGTGATTGAAACCAACCAGCAGTACGTGAACTGGTTCCGTCATTCTGCACCTTATATCAACGCCCATCGCGGTCGTACTTTTGTCATTTATTTACCTGGCGAAGCCTTGGCCCACGACAACTTTGCCCATACTATTCATGATATTAACCTCCTTAACAGCCTAGGTGTTAAGCTAGTTTTAGTGCACGGTAGTCGCCCACAAATTCAACAGGCTTGTGAAAAAGCTAAGATGGACTCCCAGTTCCATAATGGCTTACGCATTACAGATTTAGAGCAGCTGTCTTTAGTGCAAGCCACTGTTGGCCGTCAGGCAATGCAACTAGAAGCACGTTTTTCCATGGGTTTAGCAAATTCACCGATGCAGGGCTCTCGCATTCGTACTAGCCGTGGCAATTTTATTACTGCGCGGCCAATTGGTGTGAAAAATGGGGTGGATTTTTCCTATACAGGGGAAGTAAGGCGAGTCGATTCAGCAGCCATTGGCAAACAGCTTGATGACGGTAATCTTGTGCTAATTTCTTGTTTAGGTTATTCCCCCACCGGAGAAACATTTAACCTTGCGGCAGCCCAAGTGGCAGGCCGTGTAGCTGCGAGTCTACAGGCCGACAAACTGATTGTTTTTGGGGCTGACAAGGGTATTACTAACTCCCGCGGTGAGCAGGTCATTGAGTTACTTACCCGTGCTGGCCACCGTTTGGTGCACCAACATCAAAGCAGCGAGGATAGTTGGACTGATTTGTCTATGCATATTGATGTGCTATCCAAAGCATGTGATGCAGGAGTAGCCCGTGGTCACCTGTTAAGCTACCAAGAAGATGGTGCCTTACTAAGCGAGCTCTTTAGCCGCGACGGGTCTGGCACTATGGTAATCAAAGAAAGCTACGAGCAAGTGCGTAACGCCTGCATTGATGATGTAGGTGGTATTTTGCAACTAATTCGCCCATTAGAAGACGATGGTGTTTTAGTGCGTCGCTCACGTGAGTTGCTAGAATCTGAAATTCATTACTTTAGCGTGATCGAACGAGACGGGGCTATTATTGGCTGTGCCGCTTTATACCCCTTTGATGATGCCCGCCAGGGAGAACTTGCCTGCATGGCCATCGACACTAACTATCGAGGTGGAGATCGAGGCCAAGTGTTATTACGCCACATAGAAAAGCAATCTAGCCACATGGGGCTACAAACACTATTTGTGCTTACAACCGCTTCTTCACATTGGTTTATAGAAAATGGTTTTGTTGCAGCCGACTTAGCCGAGCTACCTACCAGTAGACAGTCGCTATACAATTTCCAACGCAACTCCAAAGTGTTTAGCAAAGAACTGCTCTAACCTTGACCCTCTAGCCCCAAGTTATACCTTAGCTAGGGCTAGATGCGGTCTAAAACTAGGTAACTGAAGTCAAAAGGGTTAGGCTCCTTAGCAGCAACATCTTCACGGGCAATTTCATGCCACTCTTCAGTGTCTAAAGTTGGGAAGTAAGCATCACCCTCAACGTGGCGATGTACCCTTGTTAGGTAAACACGATCAGCTAAAGCTAATGACTCTGCATAAATTTGTGCACCACCAATAATCATCACTTCTTCACCACCATTAATCAGATTAATACTTTCTCCCAAGGCAATCGCTTCAGCAAGGCTAGAGACTAGTTTAATGCCCTCAATGGGGTAATCCGTTTGGCGGCTAATCACTATATTGTCTCGCCCAGGTAAAGGCTTACCTATAGATTCAAACGTTTTGCGTCCCATGATGACAGGTTTACCTAAGGTCATCGCTTTAAAATACTGTAGATCGCCTGGTAAATACCAAGGTAATTGGTTGTTGCGGCCGATGACATTGTTTTCGGAAGCGGCAACAATTAAGGCAATTCTCATACAGCAACCATCCCTTTAATGTGTGGGTGAGACTCATAATCGAGTAACTCAAAGTCTTCAAACTTAAATCCAAAAATATCATTCACCTGAAGATTGATTTTCATTGTTGGCAAAGCCATCGTCTCGCGGGACAACTGTAAATCAACTTGTTCCAAATGGTTAGAATAGAGATGCGCATCACCTAGTGTATGTACAAAGTCGCCAGCCTCTAAATCACAAACCTGAGCTACCATCATGGTTAATAAAGCATAACTAGCTATATTAAAAGGTACGCCCAAGAAGATGTCAGCACTGCGTTGATACAGCTGACAAGACAGCTTTCCATTGGCTACGTAAAATTGAAACATCATGTGGCATGGTGGCAAAGCCATACGCTCTACATCAGCCACATTCCATGCACTTACAATTAAACGCCTTGAGTCTGGATTGTTTTTTATCTGCTTGATGAGATCGCTAATTTGGTCTATATGGCCACCGCTTGGCTTTGGCCAGGAGCGCCATTGAGACCCATACACAGGGCCTAAATCGCCATTTTCATCGGCCCACTCATCCCAAATTCTCACCCCATTTTCTGTTAAGTATTGGGTGTTGGTAGAGCCCTGCAAAAACCATAGCAATTCATGAATAATAGACTTAAGGTGTAATTTTTTGGTAGTAAGAACAGGAAACCCTTGCGCTAAGTCAAAGCGCATTTGATAGCCAAATACACTCAAGGTTCCAGTACCAGTACGGTCTTCCTTTAACGCACCGGCATCACGCACATGGCGCATTAGTTGGAGATACTGCTGCATATAAAAACCACACTAGAACAAATAAAGGATATGTTATTTTAACCTTTAATAGGGCTCTTGCGCACTAAGAAATAAAGCCCTAGCACAATCATTGGTATAGACAATAGCTGTCCCTGGGTCATCCAATCGAAAGCCACGTAATTTAAATGGGAGTCTGGCTGACGAGCAAACTCAACCAAAAAGCGCTGCACACCATAACCTACCAAAAACACACCTGAAACACGCAGTGCAGCCCTAGGCCTAGCTGAATAGATCCAAACCAGAGTAAACAGTAACACCCCTTCCAGCGCCATCTGGTAGAGCTGGGAGGGATGCCGTGCTAATGAGTCTACGTGGGGGAATACCATGCCCCAAGGTAAGTCCGTAGGACGCCCCCAAAGCTCACCACCAATAAAGTTGCCTAAGCGCCCGAAACCTAAACCAATAGGAACAATGGGGACAACAAAATCCATTATTTGATGAACTTTAAATCGATATTTTCGAGCAAACCAAACCACTCCAGCAATCACCCCGAGGAAACCGCCATGAAAAGACATACCGCCTTCCCACACTCGCAACAACATACTAGGCTGCGCTAAAAAAGCTTCAAATTGATAGAATAATATGTAACCTAGCCTGCCACCTAACACAGCCCCAATAGCGCCAAAAAAGATCAAATCACTCACTTGGTCTTTAGTAAATCCCGCAGCCTCTGAACGACGATTGCCTAGCCATAAGGCAGAACCAAAGGCCAATAAATACATCACCCCATACCAATGAATAGCCAATGGGCCTAACTGAATAAGAACCGGGTCAAAATTTGGGAAAACTAGCATAACATTCCTTAAAACCAAACACTTATTAACATGCGCACACCCACCAACAGCAGCATCCATGCAAATAATCTTTTGAGCATTTTTGGCGATAGAAGATGAGCAATCTTAGCGCCGTAAGAGGCCGCTATAAAGCTGGTGGATACTATACCAAGTAATGCAGGCAAATAGATGTAGCCTAAACTGTGCGGCGGCAATATGGGGTTACCCCACCCTAAAATACCATTAGATACAGCACCTGCAATGGCAATAGAAAATCCACAAGCACTTGCGGTGGCTACGGCTTTCTGCATAATCAATCGACGATTAGTCAACCATGTGACTAACAAATTGCCACCTCCAATGCCAAACAAAGCCGAAACCCAGCCGATCAAAACTCCGGCAACACCTAGGCCCAAAATACCCGGCAACTGTAATGGGCCTGCCCCCACTTGCAGCAGCATCATTCTTAGGCTCAAGAATATAGCAAACGCACCAAAACTAGCTTGTAAGTAGATGGCAGGAATAGTTAATGCTGTATTAACGCCAACAATAGACCCAACCAACATTCCCACGGCAATAGGCTTAACTAAGGGCCACTCAATTGCGCCCTTTTTATGGTGAGTACGTATAGCACTCAAAGAAGTAAAAATAATGTTGGCTAGGGAAGTTGCAATAGCCATGTAAAATACGACGTCTGGGTTAATCCCTTGTAGATTAAATGCCAACACCAACGCCGGCACTACGATAACGCCGCCGCCAATGCCAAACAATCCCGCTAGCAATCCAGCAATTGCACCAAGGGCCATGTAAGCAACAAAAATCATGCATTCACATCTAACTAAGAAAGAGGCTATTATCTACGCTCCGCTTCATAAGCGCAAAGTTTAGGATGTTTAATCTATTGAGACCTTTGCACAAAGCAGGCACCAAGATAAAATGGCTAAAACCAACCTACTTTACGTTGGAAAACTTGGCAATAGCTAGCTATTACCTGCGTTTCCCGCCTCAATTAGACTGATTTTTCCTCATTTCCCTTTTGTCGC
>JAWUYU010000035.1:0-15460 GCA_034110645.1 Pseudomonadales bacterium | reverse complement strand
CACATAGAGGTGAACAAAATGAACCTAAGCATGTGCGTTTGGTTGCACAATATGTAGCAGACCTTAAAGGATTGTCATTAGAACACCTTGCTGCACAGACGAGTGATAACTTTACGCAGCTGTTTTTAACACCGCGTTAGTCCTACCTATAGACGTACCATTTAGTCGTGCCATTCGATGTTCAATAGCCTCAATAAGTCACATCGTGAGGTGTCAGTTAGAAGTAATAGCCTTTTGATGACTTTATGACTATTATAGATTTCATGGTCATAGCTCGACTGAAACAACCATTTGTTGACTAAATTTCTAAAATTGAAGGTATCACCATGAACTGGGGCATTGCTTCTAAACCAAAAATTCCTGCCTATTTTCCACGTGAAAAAGAGAATCGCAAAGTACGTGAGTTTCAGCGCAGGGAAGAGGAGATACTCGAAACAGCGTTAGAGCTTTTCCGTGTTCACGGCGAAGATAAAGTGACCGTAGAAATGATTGCTGACAATGTGGGTATTGGTAAGGGCACCATATACAAACACTTTAAGTCAAAATCAGATATTTATATTTATTTGCTGATTAATTATGAGCAGCAGTTGGCCAGTTTGCTGGCGACAAAAGACTTCTCAGACCCAGAGTCATTGTGGCGTAGCTACTTCGAATTCCGTATGAATGATCCTGAGCAAGCATTATTGTTTGATCGCCTAGAAGACCGGTTAATCAAGGGCGAAGAGTATGAAAATGAAATCGCCGAAGTTCACAAAGTTCGTAATCAAAATATGCAGGTTCTTACCACTTTAGTTGAAAAACGTATAGATTCTGGCAGGCTTGAGCAAGTGCCTGCTTATTTCCATTTATCGGCTTCTTGGGCTTTGGTGCATGGCGCTTTAGCGCTACATGATTCTGGGTTCTTTAAAGAGTTCATTCAAGACCGTGAGGCTTTTTTCGAATTTCTAATGCAAATAGGCATGCGTATGGGTAACCGTGGGCAGAGCCGAAACACAGATTTGTCCAAGAAAAGCCCCCATGAACATAATACCAATGAGCAAGAATAACTAAACATGTTAGAACAGTTAGTAGAGCATGCCCAAACATTACCCAATTACGATTTAGCTTCTTGGCAGCCTAAATTCCATGGTGATATGGATTTAGTCATTGCCGCTAATGGGACGTGGTATCACGAAGGCACTGCCATTGTTAAAACAAAGATCATGCAATTATTTGGGCGCTTGTTACAGCGTCAAAGCAATGGTGATTATTGGATTATTACTCCTGTTGACGCCTTCCGCATCACCGTAGAAGACCTCCCTTTTGTGATTGTTTCTGCAGACTATACTCATCGAGAGGGTATTGCTCTGTGGCAATTCACCAGTAACACGGGTGATCAAATTAACCTCACACAAGCTAATCAATTTGTGGTGACCTATGGCTCAGAACAGCAACCGGAACCTCAGTTGTGTGTACGTGATGGCCTATGGGGACGCATCAATCGGTCGGTTTTTTATCAACTTGCCTTAGCCAGCGAGGTGGTTGAAACCCCTCAAGGTGATCGCGCTGAGTTAACCAGTGGCCTTCACCGATATTATATGGGCCCAGCTTAAGCTTAGCTCACTAGGAAATACATCTTATGCCAGTACATGAAATTCACCATCCCCTTATTGCCCATAAAGTTGCACTACTGCGCAAAGCTCATGTGAGCACTAAACAGTTTAGGGAGTTATCTAATGAAGTAGCCAGCCTATTAACCTATGAGGCGAGTAGGGGGCTACCCTTGGAAAAGGTTAACATCGATGGTTGGCAAGGCGTGCCTATCCCTGTACAAATGTTAGCCGGTAAAAAACTCACTATTGTGCCTATTCTGCGAGCTGGTTTAGGTATGCTAGAAGGAGTAATGCAACTGGTGCCTAATGCAAAAGTAAGTGTTGTTGGGTTGTATCGTAATGAAGAAACTTTAGAGCCGGTCGCTTACTTTGATAAAATAATAGCAGACGTAGACCAGCGTACCGCGCTTATTATTGATCCCATGTTGGCAACGGGGGGCACACTTTTGGCCACTATAGATTTGCTTAAGCAAAAGGGCTGTAAGAATATTCTGGGATTGTTCTTAGTAGCGTCACCAGAAGGCTTGGCCAAGGTGTCGGAGTTACACCCAGAGGTACACCTCTACGTTGCTGCCATTGATGATCATTTAAACGATCAAGGCTACATTATTCCAGGCCTAGGCGATGCTGGTGATAAAATATTTGGTACTAAATAGGGTAAAGGGAATCTTTATATTTTGTATTTAAAAGGGCTGGACAAGTATTCTGCCACGGGGGCATCATACCGTGAGGTTATCCAGCCCTTTGTAGATTTATTAAACTCTATAAAAATTATACTTTATTTAGGAAAAGCTGATTCAGGATTATAGGTTTTAAAACTTTCTAAATACTGAGCGTTGGCTTGATCCTGCCACTTTGTATTCGGCTGGATTGCAGTAATACACTTATACTTTTCACGGTATTTAGCGGTGTTTTCATTGTCTTCCATAACGATCGCTACCATACCTGCGACAATGCCTTGTTGCTGCTCTACTAGTTGAACCGCACCATGCATTGTGCCACCTGTTTCAACCCATTGATCCACTAACAATACTCGAGTGCCCGGGGCATATGCAGGTAGTCGCATTTCCATTGATTGAGTTTGCCCAGAATAATTTGTCATGGCTGCACTGTCTGTATCAACACACAGCTTGCCAGCTTTTCGAATAGGTAAAAAACCACAGCCAATACGAGCAGCAATGCCAGCCGCTAATACAAATCCCATGGCATCTAATCCAGCTACAACATCAACATCTTTAGGGTCTATCTCTGCGCATAGGTCATCAAGTAAGTCATGATACGCACGACCGTTGATATAGATTGATGTTGGATCAAGCCATGCAAACTTATCACCCTTTGTATTGGGAGCCATGATAGAAAAATACCAGCGATCATCTCTTGGGCCTTTCTCAAAACTCATATTTTTCTCCTTAGTTGTTAATCACGTTCATTAATTTTTTCAATTTATTGGGGTCTATATTGTAAAAGTCGCTATCAATGTTTATGCCAGTGGCTACCATAAACAGGTCTACATCATCGATATACTCTCCAGCATTGTCTGGTGTAATTCCAGATGCAACAGCAAGAGCTGTATCTCCACAACTTTTACGAAAGGTTTTGATTTTTGCAACATCAGCAGCATGGCCTGTGGCAATGCCAGAGGTTACTACTATGTCCATGTGATTAGAGGCCAGTTGAGCACTGTAAGCATATTCAGCTGGGCCAACTTCACGTTGTTTTTTAAAAGCAGTACCGCCAATATACAACCCTTGCCAGCCACTTTTTTTGCGCACAGTATCAATTCTCCGTGCATTTATTTGGTCATTTTCTGTACGACGCTCGTCAATGCAAGCATCATCAGCCCAATATCCATCAACACGGATGCCTTCAGATTGTAGAGCCCCTAGAATAGGGAAGGCGTATTCACCAGTGACTGCAAGAAAATTTATTCCAATCCAATAATCAGAAAATTCAGCACGGATGCTCTTAATGATAGGTAATAGTTTTTCTTTTTCAAAATCATGATTAATAAGAAATACTCCTGGACAACCACCATCAATTGCGATGGTAATGTTCCGGTAAGTTTGCTCATGGTCCAACACATGAATAACAGGTAAAACAATTGATTTTTTACTGCCAAATTTTAAATGAAATTCATGTCGATTCATTTGATTTTGTTCCTAATAGGAAAGTTCATTCTAGTGCTAGGTAGGTGACATTTTTGCTATTACAAACATTAAACTAAACTACGCGTAACAAAAGCGTAGTTTGTTCAATACTAGTTATATGTTTTCTTATAAAGCATGATGATCATGCTTTATGTGGATTACATATTAGGGTAGTTTGGACCGCCAGCACCTTCAGGCACTACCCAAGTAATATTTTGACTTGGGTCTTTAATGTCACAGGTTTTGCAGTGAACGCAGTTTTGACCATTGATCTGGAAGGTCTTTTCACCATTTTCATTTTCCAGGACCTCATAAACCCCGGCAGGACAATACCTTTGTGCAGGCTCATCCCACATGCTTAAGTTAACACCTAAGGGGAGGCTAGCGTCTTTTAAGGTAAGGTGACAAGGTTGATTGTCTTCATGGTTAGTACCAGAGATGAATACTGAAGATAACTTATCAAAGCTAATCAGCCCGTCAGGCTTAGGGTATTCAATCTTAGGCATCTCAGAAGCTGGCTTTAACGTAGCGTAGTCTGGTGTATTGTCCTTTAAGGAAATTGGTAATTTACCACCAAAGATATTTTGGTCAATCCAGTTAAAAGCACCGCCTAGCCACATGCCAAACTTGTGCATTGCTGCGCCAAAGTTACGTGCCTTATAAAGCTCTTCATGTAACCAAGACTGTTTAAACATTTCGCCATAGGCCAGCAAGTCTTGCTTACCTTCATCGCCATTAGAAATTGCTTCAAATAATGTCTCGGCCGCTAACATGCCAGACTTCATTGCTGTGTGACTACCTTTAATTTTGGAAAAGTTCATGGTGCCTGCATCACAACCGATTAACAAAGCGCCAGGAAGGCTCATTTTTGGCAAAGCGAATAGGCCACCTTTTTCTACAGCACGTGCACCGTAAGACACTCGATTACCGCCTTCTAAATACTGTTTAAGTACAGGGTGGTGTTTGAGGCGCTGAAATTCATCAAATGGGCTTAGGTGTGGATTATCGTAGCTTAAATCAATAATAAGGCCGACGGTCACTTGGTTGTTATCACCGTGATATAGAAAAAAACCACCATTGGCACCTTTAGTAAGGGGCCAACCTGAACCATGAACAACTAAACCTGGTTGATGCTTAGCTGGGTCAATATCCCAAAGTTCTTTAATACCGATGCCATAATGCTGGCTAGTAGTGCCTTCATCAAGGTTGAACTTCTCAATCAGTTGCTTACCTAAGTGGCCACGACAACCTTCGGAAAAGACGGTGTATTTAGCATGTAATTCCATGCCTTGCATGTAGCTGTCTTTGTGCTCACCAGTTGCACTAACGCCCATGTCGCCGGTAGCAATACCCTTAACACTTCCGTCTTCGTGGTAAAGTACTTCAGAAGCAGCAAAACCAGGGAAAATTTCGGCACCTAAGTTTTCAGCTTGTTCTGCCAACCAACGGCACACATTGCCTAAACTTACGATGTAGTTGCCTTCGTTGTGCATTGGTTTGGGGATAGCAAAACTAGGTAGCGCCATACCAGCCGTAGCGCTGGTAAGAATATGCATCTCATCCTTGACTACAGGAGTAGTTAAGGGAGCTCCCATGGATTGCCAATCTGGAAAGAGTTCGTTCAGGGCAGTGGGTTCTAAGATAGCGCCTGACAATATATGAGCGCCTACTTCAGAACCCTTTTCAACTACACAAACACTTAATTCTTGCCCTTTTTCTTGAGCTAGTTGTAGTAGTTTGCATGCAGTGGCTAGGCCAGATGGGCCAGCACCAACGATAACAACATCGAACTCCATTGATTCACGTTCCACTGGATATCCTCTCGTTTAGTATTTAGGGTGTAAAATGTCACTTTAACGTCTGCAAAAGTGACCTACTGTTCATATACCGACTTATTTTGGCTCTTCTTAAACAGAGTTTCAATCAATACCGTACAGTATTAAGGGATAATGTCTGAAAATGTTCACTTTGGGCCAAGGTTTGTTAAACTATCGGTCCATACATTAAGTTAAGCCTTTCTCATGCATATAGAAATTAACAGCACCGCTACTCAGCAATGGGTGCACGATGAGTTACGCCAATTACAAGCAGGCGACCGTGTGCATTGTATAGATGTAGGGCAGTTTTTGATTTGTAAGCGGTTGTTGGAGCAATGGCGCTGGAGTGATGTGTTGTTGTTGATGATTGATGATCAGAAGCAGGTGTTAAAGCAGTTTAAATATAAACCCCCAGCTCATGAAGAGGTGCCTCGTGAGAGGTTGCTTAAAGATCAAGAGCAGGTAGTGCACGCCCTAGAAAAAGTATTTGCTCATTGCCATAAGGTTGGCTTGCGGGTGGTGTCGTTCAGTGATGGTTTAGTAGTGGTACCAAAGGACCTAGCAGAAGATCCTATGGCTTTGTGTTCTGCAGCGGCCTTAGGTATTAATGATTATGAAACCTATGCCACGTTTGCTGAACATCTAGAGTGATTATATTGCTAATAGCTATTAGGCCACTTCCTCGTCCGGCTCTTCTGGTGGCACTCTCATGCCTTTGTCGATACCTTTACGGTTAAGTGATTTAGATTTAACTTTTTGTATTTGCGTCTCTATTTTTGCACTTAGTGAGTCGATGGCACTAAACATATTATCGCCTTTAGCTTTGGCAAATAGTTCTTGGCCTGTATCTAAGTGGAGGGTTGCCTCAGCAAGGTCTTGATCACCTTCTTTGTCCATAGTGACTTGAATATTGGTGATATGATCGAAGTGGCTTTCATTTTTCTGCAGCTTGGCCATAATGCGTTCTTTTATAGCATCAGTAGCTTTGGTGTCGTGTCGAGCAGTAATGTTCATTTGCATAATCGATTCCTTCTTATCGAGAGTTAGAAAAATATAGAAATAAAGTTTGAATCCTCTTGAGTAGGTTAAATAAGTACATACGATTGTTAGTGTTGTAACTAACATCACTTGGACTCTAAATATGAAACCGCTTATTCTAGAGCCGTGCTTTTAATAGACCATAAGTGGGCTAGGAAGGGAAGTGCTTTTTTTGTCAAGCAAAGGTAAATTGAATTGAACGACTCATTGATTAGATTAAAGGCCAATAGACGTGAAGCATAATTATGACATTGTGATTTGTGGTGGCGGTATGATTGGTGCTGCGCTGGCAACTCAACTTGCCCCGCATGGGTTTTCTATTGCGTTAGTAGAGGCCCAAGCGCCTGCTGCTTATGACTTGAGCCAAAGTTTTGACTTAAGAATTTCTGCTTTAAGCCCTAAGAGCGCTCAAGTGATGCAGCAATCTAAAGCCTGGGATATCCTGCAAGATATGCGTCTTTGTCCATACAAGCGCATGCGCGTATGGGAAATAGCAGGGTTCGGTGACTTAACCTTTAATGCCAGCCAAACTGGGGTATCAGAACTTGGGCATATCGTTGAGAACCGCCTAGTGCAACTAAGCCTGTGGCAAGCTTTAGAAGAGAGCGATAACGTAGATGTAATTTGTCCAGCTTCTCCAACAACATTTCAGCGTGGCAATTCTGCGACTCGTATCGTTCTTGATACCGGACAAAGTTTATCAGCCAGATTGGTTGTTGGTGCTGATGGCGCCCAATCCAAAGTAAGGCAGGGGTTTGGAGTGGGGGTTAATCGCGGGCAGTATCAACAGGCTTGCCTAGTCGCTTCGGTAAACACGCAATTGGGCCAGCAAGACATTACATGGCAGCGATTTGTAAATACCGGTCCGCAAGCATTCTTACCCTTACTTGGCCAGCACGGCTCAGTAGTTTGGTATCATCAAGCTGATCAAGCACGAGCGTTATCGAAGTTGTCCCATGGAGACTTGGCAGATGAGATCATGGCGCAATTCCCTCCTCAGTTAGGTAAGATTGAAGTTACAGCGAAAGCCTCTTTTGGTTTACAAAAGCAACATGCCCAGAGTTATTTTACGCACGGTATGGTATTGGTTGGGGACGCTGCTCATGTTATTAATCCGTTAGCAGGACAGGGCGTCAACTTGGGCTTTCAAGATGTTTCTTGTTTGGCAAAGGTGCTTACAGATGCTCACAACAAAGGTGAAGACTGGTGCTCTGTAAGCGTTCTGAGTCGCTATCAAAAAAAGCGAAAACTGGCTAATAGTCTTATGCTTCAAAGTATGGATGCGTTTCACCACGGATTTAGCCAAACCAATTCAAGCGCTAAATGGCTAAGGAATTTGGTCCTAGCATCGGCTAATCTTCCGCTTATTAAGAAACGAGTAGTTCGATATGCAATGGGTATGTGATAGGGTAATTTAATATTTCTGTTAAAGTGTATTTTTCTAGCCACACGTTTCAAATTATACTAATATTGTCATTACCCAGCGCCCAATTATGGGCCTGGCAACTTCTGAGCCCATCATTTTGTGAGCCCTATGACAGACTACCAAGACAAAGTTTATTCTGCCTTAATCGTTGATGATGACGAGATTAATTTAGAGATCCTTAGTGATTATCTAGAAGCTGCAGGTTTAGTAGTGATGACAGTATCGAACGGCGAGTCTGCGATTGAGGTGCTCGACAACGACGCTTACCAGTTTGATGTCATTTTTCTAGATTGGATAATGCCAGGCATCAGTGGCCTTGATGTTCTGAAACATGTGCGCGCCACAGCGAAAAACGCATCACTACCTATTATCATGCAAACGGCTAAAGCTAGCGATGCAGAGCGTAGAGTAGGGCTAGAGGCCGGTGCTAATTACTATTTGAGTAAGCCTTTTGATGAAGGTGCCTTCTTATCTGCCTTACAAATAACCATGCCAGAGGTAACGTTTGACTAGTGTATATAAACCCACTTTGGTCCTGAACGTGTATTAACTTCTCAACCTTATTATGCCTCAATCGGTGCTACACTGATTGTAGCTTTCGTCATTATTAATTGGTAAAAATATGTCCGTAGCACCACAAGCACATTCTGCATTTCGTTTTTTGCGCCAGCAAACTATAGATTCTTTAAGTATAAATATTCAACAGTACGAGCACATCACTACTGGCGCCTTACATATCCATTTGGCCAGCGAACAAACTGAAAATGTGTTTTTAGTGGCCTTAAAAACTATGCCCCAAGACTCTTCTGGTGTGGCTCATGTACTAGAACATACAGCCCTTTGTGGGAGTGAGAAGTTTCCAGTAAGAGACCCTTTCTTCATGATGATAAGGCGCTCTTTAAATACCTTTATGAATGCCTTTACCAGTAGTGATTGGACCGCATATCCATTTGCTAGCCAGAACAAAAAGGACTTTAATAATCTATTAGAAGTTTATCTAGATGCCGTATTTTTTGCGCGTCTTGATGCCTTGGATTTTGCCCAAGAAGGTCACCGTGTAGAGCTTGTTGATGACGAAGAAGGTAAGCAAAGCCTTACTTACAAAGGTGTTGTATTTAACGAAATGAAAGGCGCCATGAGCTCGCCAGTAAGTCAGCTATGGCAGACCTTAACCAAGTATCTGTTTCCAAGTACAACGTATCACTTTAATAGTGGTGGCGAGCCATCTGATATTCCAGATCTAACCCACGAGCAATTGTTGGCCTTTTACAAGCGCCATTATCACCCATCCAATGCTATTTTCATGACCAGCGGTGACATTTCAGCTGCAACTCATCAAGAATCTTTTGAAAAGCACGCATTGCATCGTTTTTCAGCACAAAAAATAGATCTTTTTGTTGCTGATGAAAAACGCTACTTTAGTCCCTTAAAAGTTCAGGAAAGTTATCCTGCTGCAGCTAATGACAAGCAGGCTAAAAGCCACTTAGTGTTAGGCTGGTTACTTGGACATAGTACTGACTTAAAACAACAAATGCGGGCCAATTTGTTGTCTCGTGTGTTACTTGATAACAGTGCATCACCTTTGCGCAAAGAGCTAGAAACATGTGGCGTAGGCACTGGGCCTTCGCAACTTTGTGGGTTAGAAGATTCAAACAAAGAAATGACCTTTGTTTGTGGTCTTGAAGGCGCCGATACTACAGACGCAGATACTTTTGAAACTCTAGTATTAAACTGCCTGAAAAAAGTGGCAGAAGAAGGTGTAGCTCAAAGCGAAATTGAAGCTGCCTTACATCAGCTTGAATTGGGTCAACGTGAAATTGGTGGTGATGGTTACCCGTTTGGCATGCAACTCATCTTGAGTGCGCTACCCGCTGCAATACACGGTGGTGATCCACTAGCTGCACTTAACCTAGATCCAGTGTTGTCACAGTTGGCTGAAGATATTAAAGATCGCAATTTTATTCCCAGTTTAATACAAGACTTACTGCTAAATAACAGTCATCAAGTGCGTCTCACATTAGTTCCTGATGAGCACATGTCAAACCGTAGAGATGAGGCCGAAAAGCAACGACTTAGCGACATTCTTAACGCTATGAGTGACGAACAGCGAGAGGTAGTTGTTGCTGAAACCGCAGCGCTTTTAGAGCGTCAATCTCAAGAAGATGACGCCGATATTTTGCCAGAAGTCACCAGAGAAGATATTCCGGCCACCCAATTCATAGCTACTCCAACAGTCTCTAATAAAGACTTATGCTGGGAGTTCTATGGTGCAGGAACCAATGGTTTGGTATATCACCAGCTAGTGATTGATTGGCCTAAGGTAGATGATAAAACCTTACCTTATCTTAACTTGATGGCCCAACTAATGACTGAGTTAGGCCTTGGCGAACAGGATTACTTAGCTGTTCAAGCAAGGCAGGCTGCTGTTTGTGGCAGTCTGGCTGCGTATTTAACTTATCGTGGCCAAGCAACAGACGCAGACCAGTTGAATGCTTACTTTGTACTCAGCATCAAAGGCTTAATAAGCCAGCAAAGTGCTATCGTCGATTTACTTAAAGAAACCTTGTTGTCAGTGCGGTTTGACGAAAAACAACGTATTAAAGAATTAGTTGGACAGTTACGGTCACGTCGGCAGCAGAGTGTGGGGCAATCTGGTCATACTTTTGCTTTAGGCGCGGCCAGCCGTAACATGAGCGCTGGCGCAAACCTTCAATACAGCATTAGTGGCTTACAGGGTATTGTTTGGTTACAAGAGCTTGATGATAGTTTGCAAGATGAACAGGCACTGTCTGATCTGTGTAATACCCTTACCAATCTTCAACAACAGCTATGCCAACAACCGTTACAATTAGCCAGTGTAGGTGAAGAGCAGCAACAAGCTCATATTGAGTCAACGTTTACCAGCGCATTTTCAGAACAGGTAGGCGCGTTAAGCGGCTGCTTTCAATGGCCTTATGATAAAACCCGTAATCAGGCAGATTACAAGCCAGTACAGCAGATGTGGACTACCAACACCCAGGTGAACTATTGCGCCAGATCTTTCCCTACTGTATCAAGCGCCCATCCTGATGCTGCTTCTCTAGTAGTTCTTGGTGAGGTATTACGTAATGGTCATTTGCACCGTTCTGTACGCGAACAAGGTGGTGCTTATGGTGGTGGTGCTGGACAAGATAATAATAACGCTTGTTTCCGCTTTTACTCCTACCGCGACCCACGTAGTGCAGATACCTTTACAGATTTTAGTGCTTCTGTAGATTGGGTTCTTTCTGACCAACTACAATTACAGCACCTTGAAGAAGCGGTGTTAGGCGTTATAGGTAGTCTTGATAAACCAGGTTCCCCTGCGGGCGAAGCCTTACAATCATACCAAAACGAACTTCATGGCCGTACTACCAAAATCCGCCAAGCCTTTAGGTTAGCTATATTGGCTGTAGATCTAGACTCATTACAAACTGTGGCTGCGCGCTATTTACAAGGTGTCCAGCCATCTGAGGCCGTTGTTGCACCGGCAGATTTAAGCAAGCATGCTTATTTCAAAGATTTTGACGTTTATAGTGTTTAGTTTAGCTTGAATTCAGTGGCCAATATTTTTGAAAAGCTAACCAATTAGTCAGTTTTTTGTTGACGATAAGTATTTTACCGTTACAATGATATTTAGTATTACGTCTAAACACTGGAAAATGATGCTCAATAATTCTAATAATAATGCACAATCGACCCTGTTACAGGTTAAAGCTATTACCAAAAAATTTGGCGATTTTTACGCCAATGACACGCTGAACCTATCCATAGAAACCGGTAGGGTGCATGCCTTATTAGGTGAAAATGGTGCGGGTAAGTCTACCTTAGTAAAAATGATGTACGGTGCCTTACAGCCGACATCAGGCTCCATTCACTGGCAAGGCCAGCAGGTTTCAATCGCTAGCCCTGCCCATGCAAGAGAGCTGGGTATTGGCATGGTATTTCAACACTTTTCATTGTTTGAAGCCCTTACTGTGGTTGAAAATATTAGTCTTGCTTTACCACCACAGTTACGCCAAGGCGATTTAAGCCAGCGTATCGCCGACTTGTCACTAGATTATGGCTTGCCCTTGAACCCTGCTGCATTAGTAGCAGACCTCTCTGTGGGTGAAAGGCAGCGCATTGAAATTGTCCGTTGCTTATTGCAACAACCCAAACTCCTTATTATGGATGAGCCTACCGCGGTTCTTACCCCACAAGAAGCCCAAGCACTATTTTCAACCTTACGCCGCTTAGTAGAAGAGGGCTGTGCTGTTCTCTATATTTCTCATCGTTTGGAAGAAGTAAAACAAATATGCCAAGACGCTACTATTTTACGTCATGGCAAATTGGTGGCGGAGGTAGATCCTCAAGTAGAAACCGCTGCTACCTTAGCTCAACTAATGGTGGGCGCTAGCGTACATCAGGTAAGCAGAGATTCTAACGATCAAGTAGGCGACGTACTGCTGGACATTTCCAATCTTTCACAAAAATCATCGACTCCTTTTGGGGTAGATCTAGTGGATGTGAACTTACAGGTTAAAAGCGGTGAAATATTAGCTATTGCAGGCATTGCTGGTAACGGCCAAGGCGAGTTGTTTGGCGTGGTTTCTGGTGAAGAATGTAACCCTAATCAAAGCTCTATTTCACTATTAGGGCAGGTGAGCAATGCACTTAACATTAACCAGCGTCGCTGCTTAGGTGCAGCTTTTGTACCTGAGGAGCGTATGGGCCATGGCGCGGTAGAACATTTAAGTTTAACTGATAATATTCTACTTTCTCGCCACGCCTGTAATGACACACAGTCCCCATTAAATCGTGGATGGCTGGGTATAGACAAAAGGCAGCTAGCTAAGTTAAACCAAGCTATCGGTATAGATTATGACGTACGTAAATCTAAGGAAGACGCCACAGCAGGTTCTTTGTCTGGAGGTAACCTACAAAAATTTGTTGTAGGTAGAGAGCTCAATCGTAAACCTAAAGTCTTAGTTATAAATCAGCCTACATGGGGTGTTGATGCTGGAGCAGCGGCACTCATTCGTCAAGCAGTGATCGACTTATCACGCCAAGGCAGTGCCATTTTAATTATTAGCCAAGATCTAGATGAGATATTTGAGTTAGCCGATGCCATTGCGGTGATGTCTCGTGGGCAATTGTCGCCTACTTATGCAGCTGGAGACTTAACGCGTGAACAAATTGGTTTAATGATGGCGGGTTCCCATGAACAGTCTTCTCAAGAGCTTGGAGCTTAATATGCAGTTGATTTTAGAAAAACGTGCCCAAGCTTCAGGCTTAATGAATCTATGTTCGCCTATGCTGGCTATATTGCTCACTGTGGTTATGGGTGGATTGATTTTTGCTGCCATGGGTAAGCCACCCCTCACTGCTCTATATATCTACTTTATAGACCCCTTAACCAGTTGGTGGTCTATTGAAGAAGTATTAGTTAAAGCTGGGCCATTAGTATTAATAGGTGTAGGCCTGGCGGTATGCTTTAAGGCCAACGTGTGGAACATTGGTGCCGAAGGACAATTTACAGCTGGCGCTTTAATGGGAGCGATTATTCCTGTGTTGTGGGGCGAATGGCAATCACCTTTTGCACTTGTGGCCATGCTGTTTTTAGGGGCCTTAGGTGGCGCCTTATTTGCATTTATACCGGCTTGGTTAAAGACTCGCTTTGGCGTGAATGAAATATTGACCAGTTTGATGCTGGTCTACATCGCTCAATTGTTATTAGATTGGATGGTGCGTGGGCCATGGAACGACCCCCACGGTTATAATTTTCCAAAATCTGCATCCTTCGAAGGCTGGCATCTATTACCTATGTGGGGGGATGGTCGCATGCACTTAGGCTTGGTGGTTTCTTTAGTTGCCGCCTTAGTACTATTCTGGGTGATGCGTCATACGTTAAAGGGTTTTGAGATTAATGTTGTAGGCAGTGCTCCAAGAGCAGGTGCTTTTGCAGGCTTCTCACAAACCAAAATGGTGTGGTTCTGTTTTGCACTTTCTGGCGGCCTTGCAGGCCTTGCAGGCCTAATAGAAGTGGCAGGCCCAGTAGGGCAGCTACAACCACATATTTCACCTAACTATGGCTTTACGGCCATTATCGTGGCTTTTTTAGGACGTTTAAACCCCCTTGGAGTGATCTTTGCCGGCCTGTTACTGGCTATCAGCTACATTGGTGGTGAAGGCGTACAAATCGAATTAGGCATTTCCGACAAAACCACTCAGGTTTTTCAAGGCATGTTGTTATTCTTTATTTTGATGTGCGATACGTTAATTCTATATCGTCTTAAATGGATCAGCACTAACCCTGGTCAGCAAACTACAGGTAACGCATCATGAGCCCATACGAAGCAATACTGCTAACCATTATTACAGCGTCTACGCCTTTGCTATTAGCCGCTATTGGCGAATTAGTCGTTGAACGCTCTGGGGTACTAAACCTTGGTATTGAGGGCATGATGGTAATGGGCGCTGTGTGCGGTTTTGTTGCTGCCCATGTCACCGGTTCAGCTTGGGTAGGCGTAATGGCAGCTACTTTTGCAGGCATTGCCACATCCTTGTTATTTGGGCTACTTACGCAAACCTTAATGACCAACCAAGTAGCAACAGGTTTGGCTATTACCCTATTAGGATTAGGGCTTTCGGGATTAATTGGCAGTGGCTTTGTAGGATTGCCGGGCGTTAAATTAGCTAATGTATCTATTCCATGGTTGTCTGAGCTACCTTATGTTGGTCGATTAGTCTTTGGCCAAGACCCGTTAGTTTATATATCCATTGCTTTGACAGTTGGTGTAGCTTACGTATTAAAGTACACCCGTGTGGGTTTAATTATTCGTGCAGTAGGACAAAATCATCACTCTGCTCACGCTTTAGGTTATCGCGTAGTGGCCGTTCGTTATGCTTGTATTGCCTTTGGTGGGGCAACCTCGGGCCTTGCTGGTGCCTACTTATCCTTAGTCTACACACCGCAGTGGATAGAAAATATGACCGCTGGTAGGGGCTGGATTGCACTCGCATTAGTGGTATTCTCTACATGGTTACCTGCACGATTAGCAGCAGGGGCCTATTTATTTGGTGGCGTATGGATTTTAGGGCTCTATGCACAAGGTATGGGTATGGGCATTCCATCACAGCTGTTATCAGCATTGCCATACATTGCCACTATTTTGGCGTTGGTTATCATTTCTACGAATCGACGTTTATCTGTAATCAATACCCCGGCCTCATTGGGGCAAGGGTTTGTACCCGATCGTTAAGCCTAGCTTAAGGTCAATTGCTGTAACATTTTAATAATAAGTCATCATATTTGATGAGGAGAAGTTTTATGAAGAAGTTGCTCACGGCTGCAGCCAGCATTGCGCTGATCTCAGCACTATCCATTTCTGCTGTTGCCGCAGAAAAGCTCAAGGTTGGTTTCATCTACATTGGCCCTCC
>JAWUYU010000034.1:0-12749 GCA_034110645.1 Pseudomonadales bacterium | reverse complement strand
GGAGGTGTTAGTTTTAAAGCTGAATCGGGCACAGGCCATACCGTTACACTAGATGGCCCGCCTAATTTGGGTGGTGAAAACCTTGGTGCCAGGCCAATGGAATTATTACTGATGGGGTTGGGTGGCTGCACAGCTTTTGACGTGATGACTATTCTTAAGAAAGCCAGGCAAGACGTAACAGATTGCGTGGCGCAGTTGAGTGCAGAACGTGCCGATGCTATACCTTCTGTGTTCACAAAAATCCACCTTCACTTTGTAGTGACTGGGCGAAATTTAAAAGAAAAGCACGTAGCCCGGGCTATTCAATTATCTGCTGAAGAGTATTGTTCTGCTTCTATCATGTTGGAGAAGGGTGGTGTGGTAATGAGCCACGATCACGAAATTATAGAGTTGGATGCCTAAAGTGAGTTCATCAAACACAGATCTAAGTCATTTTTGGTCACCTAAGGTTCATGAGCTATCGCCTTATGTGCCAGGAGAGCAACCTAAGTTAAGTAATTTAGTTAAGCTAAATACCAATGAAAATCCGTTTCCACCTTCGCTTAAAGTGTTGGCAGCAATGCAGGATCAATTGGGTGATTCATTACGTTTGTACCCAGACCCTAACGCTACTGAATTACGGCAGTGTTTAGCCTCTTATACAGGTTTAACAGCGGATCAGGTGTTTGTAGGTAACGGTTCGGATGAAGTGTTGGCTCACACTTTTCAGGCATTATTGCAACATGGCCAACCATTGTTGATACCTGACATTAGCTACAGTTTTTACCCAGTGTATTGCGGTTTATATGGCATAGAAAAGTGTGAAGTTCCTTTATCTGAAGACCTCACCATTAATGTGGCAGACTATAAACAGCCCAATGGTGGTGTGATTTTACCCAACCCCAATGCACCTACTGGTGAGTTACTCAGCCTAGATGCAATTCGTAAATTACTCACTGCCAACCCTAACAGAGTGGTAGTGATAGACGAGGCCTATATTGATTTTGGTGGCCAGTCTGCTACGCAGTTGGTGCCAGAGTTTGATAACATTTTGGTGGTACAAACTTTATCAAAGTCACGTTCGTTAGCAGGTTTAAGAGTGGGCTTTGCGTTTGGCCAAGCTCACTTAATAGAAGCCTTGGAACGAGTAAAGAATAGCTTTAATTCATATCCTTTGAGCAGCGAAGCTCAAGCGGGTGCCATTGCGGCAATAGAAGATGAAGACTACTTCCAACACACTTGCCAAGCCAATATAGCGCAACGAGAAAAACTTGCGGGCCAGTTGCAGACATTGGGTTTTAGCATGACAAATTCCTATGCTAACTTTTTGTTTGTAACCCATGAAACTATGGATGCTATAGACATTACCGCCCAATTACGTGAACGCAGTATTATCGTACGTCATTTAACAAGCAGCCCACGCATCAACAATTATCTACGTATTAGTGTAGGTAGTGAAACGGAGTGTGAGTTGTTAGTACAGGCCCTTACAGACCTGCTTTAACAGTGTTATTAAGCACTAAACGCTCTACCACCCATCACATGTAAATGAATGTGATACACCACTTGGCCGCCGTCTGGGTTGCAGTTCATCTGTACCCGGTAGCCACCTTCCGCAACACCTGCTTCTTTAGCTAGTTTAGCCGCCGTAAGCATCATGTGGCCTAACAGTGCTTTATCCTCTGGATTAGCATCATTAAGTGTGGCTATGGGTTGTTTAGGAATGATCAAGTAATGTACTGGTGCTTTAGGTGCGATGTCCTTAAAAGCCAAAATTTCTTCATCTTCATAAACGATATCAGCTGGGATTTCTCGGCTGATTATTTTGTCAAAAATAGTGCTCATAGTGGTCACCCTAAGTTGGCTTATTAATGAAGTAGCTCCCGAGCAATGGCTCGATAGGCAATATCACGACGACAAAAAACACCATCCCAGCTGATCTTATCGGCAAGTTCATAAGCTTTATGTTGCGCTTCACCTACGGTATCACCAAGTGCTACCGCACATAGTACGCGTCCACCGTTTGTGACCACCATGCCATATTCATTAAGAGCAGTACCTGCATGGAAGATCTTACAGGTTCTGTCGGTCTCTTCGGGTAGGCTGATAACATCACCCTTAGGGTAATTATCAGGGTAGCCTTTAGCAGCTAGCACCACAGCTACAGCAGGACGCTCATCCCAGTAAGCGATGGTTTGATCGAGTACACCCATGGTGCCTGCGATACAAAGTTCTACAATGCTGTTTTTCAGGCGCATCATTATGGGTTGTGTTTCTGGGTCACCAAAGCGGCAATTAAATTCCAACACCTTTGGAGTGCCGTCGGCAGCTACCATAATGCCTGCGTATAGGAAACCGGTATACACATAACCATCGGCAGCCATGCCGTGAATGGTAGGCATAATGACTTCATCCATAATGCGTTTATGCATGGCTTCATCCACTACAGGAGCTGGAGAGTATGCACCCATGCCGCCGGTGTTAGGGCCTAGGTCGCCTTCGTCACGTGCTTTGTGGTCTTGGCTAGACGCTAGTGGCAGCACATTAGTACCGTCTGCCATTACAATAAAGCTGGCTTCTTCGCCTAGTAAAAATTCTTCTACTACTACGCGGTTGCCTGCTTCACCAAACGCGTTGCCAGCAAGCATATCTTCAACTGCTGCGCAGGCTTGCTCTACGGTGTCAGCTAAAATTACGCCTTTGCCTGCAGCTAAACCATCTGCTTTAACTACAATGGGAGCGCCTTGTGCTTTGATGTATGCAACAGCGGGTGCGATTTCGGTAAAGGTGGCATATGCGGCTGTAGGAATGTTATGGCGCTTTAGAAAATCTTTAGCAAAGGTCTTAGAGCCTTCAAGCTGTGCAGCGCCTTTTGTTGGGCCGAAAATATCCATGTCTGCAGCACGAAATAGATCAACTATGCCTGCAACTAGGGGCGCTTCAGGCCCTACAATAGTCAGATCTACATGATTGCTTTTGGCAAAACTTAATAGCCCTGCAATGTCCATTACATCAATGTCTACGTTTTCTGTTTTTCTTTCTAAGGCGGTACCGGCGTTGCCAGGTGCTACGAATATTTTGTGTACACCACGGTTTTTAGAGGCCTGCCATGCGAGTGCGTGTTCGCGACCACCGCTACCGATAATTAATACATTCATGTTTAATGCTACCGTTTAAATTGGGTTTTTTTGTCATCCTGAGCGAAGCCGAAGGATCTTAAGGTCTAAGATCTCTCAGCGGCGTTCAGGATGACACTGGGCTGCGTTCTAGGAGCTTGGGCCCTGTCATCAATGACGGAAATGACGCATGCTGGTAAAGATCATGCTGATGTTGTGTTCATTGGCAGCGGCAATGATTTGATCATCCCGCATAGAGCCACCTGGTTGAATGATAGCGCTAATACCAGCTTCTGCAGCGGCATCAATGCCGTCACGGAAGGGGAAGAAGGCATCAGATGCCATGACCGAACCTTTTACATCTAAGCCTTCATCACTGGCTTTAATGCCAGCGATTTTAGCACTGTAAATGCGGCTCATTTGGCCTGCGCCAACACCAATAGTCATGCCGTTTTTGCAATACACAATAGCATTGGATTTTACATACTTGGCTACTTTCCAAGCAAATTGTAGGTCATGCATTTCCGCTTCTGTGGGCATGCGCTCGCTAACAATTGTTAGGTCGGCTTCTAATATTTGGCCTAAGTCACGGTCTTGAACTAACAAGCCACCAGTAACGCGCTTGTAGTCCAGTTCTGGCACATGTAAGTGCGGCAACTCGCCACAGGTTAGTACTCGAACATTGGGTTTGCGGGCTAAAACTTCTACTGCGTAAGCACTAATGCTTGGCGCTATAATTACTTCTACAAACTGGCGGTCGATAATGCGCTGAGCTGTGGCTGCATCTAATTCACGGTT
This sequence comes from Pseudomonadales bacterium, assembly GCA_034110645.1. Taxonomy (GTDB): domain Bacteria; phylum Pseudomonadota; class Gammaproteobacteria; order Pseudomonadales; family Balneatricaceae; genus Njordibacter. The sequence goes on along the minus strand of JAWUYU010000034.1, from coordinate 8,856 downwards.
AAAGGCAATAATGCCGCCAAAGGCAGAGGTTGAATCGGTGCTGTAGGCCTTTTCATAGGCTTCGGTGATATCTGAGCCCATGGCCACGCCACAAGGGTTAGCATGCTTCACAATGACGCAAGCAGGGTCTTGAAAAGCTTTTACACACTCTATGGCGGTATCTGTATCGGCAATATTATTAAAAGAAAGCGCCTTGCCTTGTACTTGGTGTGCAGTGGCTACACTGGCTTCTTTAGGGTCATGTTCAATATAAAAAGCGGCATCTTGATGAGGGTTTTCACCATAGCGCATGTCCTGCACTTTTTTGAATTGGGCATTAAATGTGCGTGGGAACTTGGAGCTTGTATCTAACTGAGCGCCTAAATAATTAGCGATAGCGCCGTCATACATAGCGGTGTGTTCAAAGGCTTTACAAGCCAGATCTGTACGTGTTGCTTGGTTTAAGCCGCCCGTAGCTGTGAGCTCTTCAAGGATGCCAGTGTAGTCACCAGAGTTAACTACGATAGCTACGTGTTTGTTGTTCTTAGCAGCAGAGCGAACCATAGTAGGGCCACCAATGTCTATATTCTCAATAGCCATATCTAAGGTGCAATCTTCACGTTCGATAGTGGCCTTAAAGGGGTATAGGTTCACTACCACTAGGTCTATCTCTTGGATGCCATGCTGCGCCATTACGGCATCGTCTTGGCCGCGACGGCCTAAAATACCACCGTGTATTTTAGGGTGTAATGTTTTTACTCGGCCATCCATCATTTCTGGAAACCCGGTGTAATCAGACACTTCAATAGCAGCGATACCAGCCTCATTTAATAGCTTAAAAGTACCACCAGTGGATAGTATTTCTACCCCTAACTGGCTCAGGTTTTGGGCAAAGGCAACAATGCCTTGTTTGTCTGAAACGCTAATAAGAGCGCGGCGAATGGGGTGTGCTTGTGACATGAGTCTATCCTTTTAACTGAGAGATTGGGTCTGTCTAAAGTAAGTCGTATTGTTTTAATTTTTTGCGCAAGGTGCCTCGGTTAAGGCCTAGTAACGCAGCCGCTTTAGACTGGTTATCTAGAGTGTGTTGCATAACACATGCAAATAGTGGAGCTTCTACTTGTTGCATGAATAATTCATACAACGCGGTGGTTTGCTGGCCGTCTAGTTCGTTAAAGTATTGAGTTAAAGATTGCTCAACACTTTGGCGCAAAGACCGAGGCACTTGTGGTTGCTCGGCTTCATTATCTGGGGCAGCAGCTTGGTTGATATTAGTAGTTAGGGTCATACTGTTCATGGCGTCTTTGATGTTAGAACTCATAATATTAAGCCGCCTGCTCTTCAGCACTGGCAAAATAGTGGTTTAAAAAGTTCAATTGTTGTTGTTGATTTTGTAATTCATTAAAGGCTTTGCGTTGCGCTGGTTCTTGTTTTAGATACCAACCTACATGCTTGCGGGCAATGCGCGGGCCCATCACTTCCCCATACAGGCTATACAGACCATACAGGTGTTGCTGTAATACATGCCAAACGATATCGTTGCTAGGTTTTTTCAGTGCAGTACCATGCTTAAGGTAATGGTGTACTTGTTGGAATAACCAAGGATTACCTTGAGCTCCTCTACCTATCATAAGCCCATCAGCGCCAGTATGAGAGAGGACATTGGTGGCATCTTCTACGGTGTTAATATCACCGTTAGCAATCACTGGGATCTCTAAGGCCTGTTTGATAGTGGCTATGGTGTCGTATTCCACTTCACCTTTAAAACCACACTCACGGGTTCTACCATGTACGGCAAGGGCTTGGATGCCGGCATCTTGAGCAATTTTTGCAATATCCAAACCATTACGTTGGTCAGTGCTCCAGCCTGTACGAATCTTTAAGGTTACGGGCACATCTACGGCAGATACCACGGCTATTAGTATATCTTTAACCAATGCAGGGTCTCGTAGTAATGCCGAGCCTGCGGCTTTTTTAAGCACTTTTTTTGCAGGACATCCCATATTAATATCAATGATTTGTGCTCCCAGCGCCACATTGGCTTGGGCTGCATGAGCCATTTGAGCGGGATCATTACCGGCAATTTGTACACTAATAGGGTTACTGTCATCAGCATGGGGTAGGCGGCGTTGAGATTTTTGTGTATGCCATAATGAAGTGTCAGAAGTGAGCATTTCGGCAACAGCTAGCCCCGCACCAAGTTGGCGGCACAGATGCCGAAAGGGACGGTCAGTAATACCAGCCATGGGCGCCAATATCAAGCCGTTTTCAAGCTGATGGGGACCAATGGCAAAGCCGAAAACAACGCTAGAGTGATTCATTACAAGGTAAGTAAATGCCTAAAGATTGGCTGAAATATGGCTAAAACGTGCCGGAAGTGAGCCTTAAGACTCAATAGGGTATTGTACGATTTGTACGTTTTTTGTTCAACTGAAAAGTGTCGGCTTTACTGTGTTCTAGCAGTGGGTCGGACGAGAAAATATTATTTAAATATTAAAGTGACAAAAATGTTGTCGAGTGCGGTAGTGCTTAAGATACAAGCGCTCTTTAATAATTAAACCATCAGTGGGGTTGTAAACTGATAGCCCACCCACTTGCTGTTATGGGACATATTGCCACAAAGCCATACCTATAATGCCTAACAAACATGCCCCAAGCCACTGGCGAACCACTTGAGGATCTCGTTTAAGCATTTGTTGATGGAACCTTAGTCCCATCAGATGGCCTAGGGTAGTAGGTAATAGTAGCACGAGTGACCATTGCCACTGCAAGTCCACACCTGCAATAGCAAAGGCTAGCATCTTTATAACGACAAGGATAAACCAGAGTACAAATAAGGTATCACGATAAGCATCTATAGCCATTTTTCGTACTGCTACGGCTACAATTAACGGTGCCCCTATGAGTGACACACCACTAAAGTAGCCCCCTATTATGAACAATAAACGGTCTACCCAGGGAGACTGGCTGCGGATTTCCCACTTAATAATCCATGTAATAGCATAAAAACCAGTGATGGCATAAATGATCCACACCATCCAATCATTAGGCAGACTTAAAAGCCCAATCACACCCGCTAACTTTGGAATAATCATCCAACGCAGGGATTCTTTTAAAAAGGCTCGATCAATATTTTTTAAGCCTCGGCCAGCAGTAATGCTAGAAAAAATCAATAAGTGGGTTGCTATAATAGGCAAAAAGAATAGAGGCTGATCGAGTACTATGAGCAATAAAGGTAACGCCAAAGCAGCGCCACCAAAACCAAGGCCTGCACGCACAAAGCCAGACCAAACAAAAATGGCGCTAATGGCTATAAGCTGTGTAGTGCTAAAATCCATAAGTATTATCTTGCATAAGTTTTGTACATCATCAATTAACGTCTTTGTCCGTCTATACGTACCCACTCGTCTTTGGAGACAACCGTGTGCATGTCAAACCATGGTTGGTAAGCTTCTATAACGGCGTCGGCTTGGTGCTCAAGAATACCGGACAAGGCAATTAAACCGGCAGGTTTGGTGAGTGCAGCCAAACGAGCTGCCATGTCGATTAGCGGGCCTGCAAGGATGTTGGCGAGCATCACATCTACGGCTGTGTCTGGGGTGTCTTCAGGTAAGAAAACAGGAATTTTTTGCGCATCAATGCCGTTGCGCCCGGAGTTGTCTTTTGTGGCTGTTAACGCTTGTGTGTCGTTGTCTACACCAACCACATGTTCGGCGCCCATAAGGACGGCTGCAATGGCTAAAATCCCTGAGCCACAACCATAATCGATGACGGTTTTACCTTGCCAGTCTTGCTGTGCAATCCACTGTAAGCATAGGGCTGTAGTGGGGTGGCTGCCGGTACCAAAGGCTAAACCTGGATCTAACATAAGGTTGGCGGCCGTTGGGTCTGGTGCAGGTTTCCAGCTAGGACAAACCCATAAGCGTTCTCCAAATTGAATGGGCTCAAAGCGATCCATCCATTCCCTCTCCCAGTCTTTGTCTTCTAAAATTTCTAGTTTATGGTTTGGAAAGGGAGCGTCTAAAAATGCTTCTTGCCAACCGTTACTTAGATAGTCGAGCAGAGCGTTGCCATCGGTATCGGCTTCAAATAAACCCATAACCCGGGTGTCTTGCCACAAAGGGGTAGTGCCTTTAATAGGCTCAAATACGGGTTGGTCTGCGCCATCGAGCATGCTAACGGCTCCAGCGCCGCATAATAGTAGCATGTCCTCTAAAAATTCAGAGTTTTCAGGGGGGGAGGATAACGTGATTTGAACCCAGGGCATTGTGGTGTCTCTTGGTTAAGGGAAAAATAAAAGCGCCGCCTTGGATATCCGCGGCAGCAGGGTAGATAAGGTGACAGACTTGAAGGCCAAATTTCTTCTCTAGGGAGTATGTATTAACTATTTTTTTGAGTTAGAAAACAGCGTTCCCTTGTTGTGCTGGCCATCAATTAAAAACTCTTCCGCCGAAGTAAGGTCGTAACCATTACAAAGAAACATCTCCCGGCCTTGATCCAACATAAATTGGGCAGCCTTAAGTTTGGTTACTATGCCGCCAGTGGCAAACTCGTGAGTAGATGAATCTCCTTTTAGGAGTTCAGATGGTGGGATTTTAGTGACCAATTTGTACAACACCGCCTCATCATGTTCGTTAGGGTTTTTATCATAATACCCATCGATGTCGCTAAGGATAACTAACATTTCTGAGCCACTATGGTGGGCAACATGCGCAGAAAGTTGATCGTTGTCGCCAAATACTTGCTCAGAAATAGTGGTGATATCATTTTCGTTAACGATAGGCAGTATGGCGTGTTCAATTTGTGAGTCTATAATCTGGCGGAAGATCTCAATATGGGCTAATGAATCAAAATCCTCTTCGGTCATTAGTACCTGGCTGGTATCTACATCATAAATATCAAACAACGCTTTATAGTTACTCATCAAAATAGGCTGACCTACTGCTGCAAGTACTTTTTTACTGATATGTTTTTTTCGATCTAACTTTAGTGCGGTATAACCTGATGAAACTGCACCTGAAGAGACTAAAATAACATCATAAATTTCCTTCAACTTGACGATAAATGAGACTAAATTAAGCATGCGCTGCTTGGCGACGGCGTTGTTTTCAGTTAGAACACCACTACCTACTTTTAATGTAATACGTTTCATTTAACTCTCGCCGATGTTGTAATTAATAAGATGCTTTTTACTCCTGTGTAATTAACTGCAGTAATCTATTATAACACAGTGGGTATTTAACATATTTCCCCCTTGGTATAACTTTAGTGATTGATTAATGGGCCTAAGGAACCCACTAGGTTTGTTGTTCATGGGGTGTTGTAGATCGGTGTAAACTTTAGTATAAACAAAAACGCCACCACAGGAGGTCTGGGGCGGCGTAGTAGAGAAGCGACTGGCTTAAAGGCCTAGCTTCTTCTCCAAGTAGTGGATATTAAGGCCCCCTTCGGCGAAAAGCTCATCCCGTACAATCTCTTGTTGTAGTGGAATGTTGGTCTTGATGCCATCAATGATCATTTCATCCAAAGCCACTTCCATGCGCTTTAACGCTTCTCTGCGTGTAGGTGCGTGGGTGATCACTTTGGCAATCATTGAATCGTAGAACGGAGGTACTGTGTAGCCGCTGTAGAGGTGTGAATCTACTCGCACACCTAAACCGCCTGGCGCGTGGAACTGGGTCACTTTGCCAGGGCTTGGCATAAAGGTCTTAGCATCTTCTGCGTTGATACGACACTCAAAGGCATGGCCATTAATAACCACGTCTTCTTGCTTTACAGACAGTGGATAGCCTCCAGCAATAAGTAACTGCTCTTTGATGATGTCTACACCGGTGATCATTTCAGACACAGGGTGTTCCACCTGAACACGGGTGTTCATTTCGATGAAGTAAAAACCGCCGTCTTCATACAAAAATTCAAACGTACCTGCACCACGATAACCTATTTCTAGACAGGCATCAGTACAGCTCTTGAGCACTTGGGCTCTAGCTGCTTCGTCCATGTGTGGTGCTGGCGCTTCTTCAACTACTTTTTGATGACGACGCTGCATAGAACAGTCACGATCATATAGGTGAATGACGCCACCTTGGCCATCGGCCAAAATTTGTACTTCCACATGGCGTGGGTTCTGTAGGAACTTTTCCATGTACAACGTATCGTTGCCAAAAGCGCCTTTGGCTTCTGCCTTGGTGATTAAAATGGAAGTGATTAGAGATTCTTCGTCGTGCACAACACGCATGCCACGACCACCACCGCCAGCAGAGGCTTTAATAATGACGGGATAGCCAATGCCTCTGGCGATGCGTTTGGTGCGTTCTTCGTCATCGTCTAGAGGGCCGTCGGAGCCTGGTACTGTGGGTACGCCGGATTGCTGCATGGCTTTGATAGCTGCTACTTTATCACCCATGATGCGAATGGTTGCTGCAGTGGGACCGATAAAAGTAAAGCCACTGTTTTCTACCATTTCTGCAAAGTCGGCATTTTCTGCTAAGAAACCATAGCCTGGGTGGATGCCCGTGGCGCGTGTGACTTCTGCAGCAGATAAAATGCGTGGAACATTCAAGTAGCTTTCTGTAGACGAATTTGGTCCGATGCACACAGCTTCATCAGCTAAGCGCACGTGCATTAGGTCTTTGTCTGCTTTGGAGTGTACCGCTACGGTTTTAATGCCTAATTCTTTACAGGCACGCAAAATACGTAGGGCAATTTCACCACGGTTAGCAATAAGAACTTTTTCTAACATAGAAAACTCCGGTATTAGGCGATGGTGACCAGAGGTTGATCAAATTCAACGGCTTCGCCGTCTTCAACTAAAATAGCAGTAATAGTGCCAGACTTGTCAGCTTCAATTTGGTTCATCATCTTCATGGCTTCGATGATACAAATGATATCGCCTTCTTTAACAGTTTGGCCTACTTCTGAAAATGCTGGAGCGCCTGGAGACGGACAGCGATAGAAGGTACCAACCATAGGAGAAACCACTGCGTGTCCGCTCATTTCTGGCGCACTGGGTGCGGCAGCAACTAGTGCAGCTACTGGAGCAGGTTGCATAACAGGCGCAGGTTGCATAACAGGTGCAGCGGCAGCCATCATCATGGCAGGTGAGGCGCGGCTAATGCGCACAGACTCTTCACCTTCTTTGATTTCAATTTCGTTAATGTCAGACTCTTCTAGCAACTCGATGAGCTTTTTAACTTTACGAATATCCATGGGATCTCTCTGTATTTTTTATAATGATAATTAACTGCTCAAACGGCCAATGGCGGCGTCTATAGCAAAATGGTAGCCGTCAGCACCTAGGCCGCAGATTACGCCCTCGGCAATGTCAGATAAATAAGAATGATGGCGAAAAGTTTCGCGCTGATGCACATTGCTTAAATGTACTTCAATAAAAGGGATGTTCACTCCAAGCATTGCATCACGAAGTGCTACACTAGTATGTGTATAAGCAGCGGGGTTAATAATGATAAATTGCACGCCCTGTTCAGGTGCTTGATGTACCGCTTCTACGAGTTCGTGCTCGGCGTTACTTTGTGTGCAGTCTAAAGATACACCAGCTTGCTGGCATTGAGAATGGCATTGAGACTCTATTTGCGCCAAGGTTAGAGTGCCGTAAATGCCAGGTTCTCTTTTACCAAGGAGGTTAAGGTTGGGGCCATTAAGTAGCAGAATCTGTGCCATTAAATACTTTCCATTGCTGCAACAAATTAATGAAGTTGATGGAAGATGATAGCAGGTTGGTAGGATTTTGCCGAAGTTTTTGTACTTTATTTAGTCCTAGAGGAGTCTTCTCGCGTCTGTTACTCTTAAGGGTGTAAATTATTTCGGATTCAATTTTATGACCTTGCAATACCTCCAACCTCTATTCAGACCTCGGGCTGTTATTGCGGTAAATGTGTTTTTAATGCTTACAGCCTGCGCTACCCAGCCACCAATTAGCTCTGAGGCAGTTCCTGTTGTAAACGATCAGGTTGTAGATAGGTCCTTAATACCAACCTCAGAACTGTCTTTAACCACGCCGTCAGAACTGTCTTTAACCACGCCGTCCAATATCAAACCAGTGGTACCGGTTGTTTCTGTAGCTAATAAAACCACGCCTGTGGCTGTGCAATCTAGTAACAAGCCTACTGATAGCATTGCTTTTTGGTTAGGCGAAGCCGGTTGGGCCTTTGAGCAAGATAAATTAACCACTCCTACGGGTGAAAGTGCATACTATTATTTAACTAGAGTGTTAACGAAAGAACCTCGTAACCCTCAAGCATTAGCAGCCTTGGAAAAAATCGTTCAGCGCTATTATGAATTATTACAAGCTAGCCTTACCAACGGTAAGGTGCAGCAAGCACGAGTTTTTTTGTCTCGAGCTAAAAAGGTCATGCCTAAGCATGGCCAGTTAACTACTATGAGAAAGTTGATAGAGAGCCATGCCGTTAAGCCGCAAGTGGCGGTGGGGGGTGGGCCAGAAACCGCAGTACCGGTCATGCGTAACCAAAAGCTACTTTTACCGACTACGCTTATAGATCAGCAGGATGATCGACTAGCTCAGTGGTTAGTGGTGGTGGCGCAAAAAGCCCAAAATTTGCAGGCCACTATGCTGATTGTGGCACCTAAAGACGTTCAGGCGCGCTGGGTATATCAAACCATGAATAGTGCAGATCCAGAGCAACGAATTAGGGCTAATATTAAACATAGTCAGCCGGCACGTATAGAGGTTAACTACCTTGCTCGCAAAGATGAACTTCAAGCTTACTCCAACTAACACCATATAAGTTCGAGTTCTAGGGGCGATATGAAAGACTATATACAAGGCAATACACAAAGCAATACACAAAGGAATTAACGATGCCGAATATTAAGCAGGGATTACTCAATATTAAAGAA
>JAWUYU010000033.1:0-35404 GCA_034110645.1 Pseudomonadales bacterium | reverse complement strand
TGCTGGCCGTCTAAATAAGTTTGGTGTTTAGTATTAAACTCATGCTTCGCTTGAATAAGGCCACGAGCACTGCTCACATCTTCACTCATCATTACTTGGAACGACAAAGGCATTACCTTAAAGATGGCCTTCATGCTAGTGTCTAGAGCTTCACGTTCGTATTCTGTAAAATCAATATGTAAGCTGTTTTTCTTCTTCAGCAATGAGGTCATACTCCGTTCTAAAGTATCACCAGCATGTTCTATATTGGTAATAAACAGTAGTAAGTCTTGGCAGCGATGACGTTCCTCTTCGGTTAAATCTTGCCCGCCTAGCTCCAACAAATAGGCGTTAATTTGTTGGTGAAAATCATCAATAATGTCGTCACTTTGGTGGATTTTCTTTTCCAATGCATCATAACGTTCGGTCATTCCTAAGTGAACTTCACGCAGCATGTCTTCTAGTAATTCACCCATTGTTAGGGTGTCTCTTACTACGTTAGCTAAAGCAGCAGAGGGCGCTGTATCTTGCACATTTTTAAGGTATTTAGGGCTTGGCAAAGGCGCTAACGTTTCTCGTGGCAAGCGCGTATCAATCCAACCTGCCAGCTTACTCACAATTAACATACCAAAAGCAGCTACGGTAACATTGAATAAACAATGCATTAACACTAACTGCCAAGCTGGGTCCATACTCACATAATTAAGCCCTAAATGAACTTCGGCCACCCATGGATAAAAAGCCATGGCGCCTATGCTCCGTAATATTAAATTACCTAAAGGAGCTACTCGTTTAGCGTTACTCGACTTACGAGACAAGTACACCGGTATGCCGGCACTACCAATATTCACACCTAAAATAAGCAGTAAGCCCGATTCAACACCAATTACTTCAGCACCCACAAGGCCTGCCAATAGCAGTACCATTACTAGGCTTGAATGTAATAAGAAGGTTAATAAAGCGGCAAACACGATCGCTAGCCAAGGCTCTGCTATAAGACTACGTAACATGTCGCTAAAGAGTTCAGAACCTTGCAAAGGCACGGCTTGCTGGCGTAATAAACCTAATGCCAATAGCATTAAACCTAAGCCCATAAGCGCTTCGCCAATACCGTGTTGGCGTTTGTCTTTGGCGCGCAATTCCATAAACACACCAATAGCTACTAGCAAAGGGCTAAGGGCACTAAGATCGAAGGAAAGAATAAGGGCGACTAAGGTGGTGCCTACATCAGCACCTAACAATAAAGCTAATCCGGCTGGGCCTTGTACACCCAGAGATGCTGCAAGCAAGGCAGAGGCTGTGCTACTTTGAAGCACAAGGGTAAGCATTACGCCCAACCCTAAGGCCGACCATACACCGGCAAACCGGTCTCTAATAAAATAAGTGAGGCGGCCACCAAAAGCTCGTTTCATTCCCTGCTGCACACGTTTTAAGCCCCAAATAAGCAAGGCTACCCCGCCTGCTAATCCAATGAGCAGCTGGGTAATACTAGTGTCTGATACAGGGTCGATATGCGCCTCTTAATAACTTGAACATTGTCCTTGGCGGGGTTGCATTATGCGTGGTGGGAATGCCACACTGCAAACCACGCTATAGAATAACACAAGAAATTAATAATACTAATAATATGGACCATAAATTCATGAAAAATAAAGTTATTTTGCTCATTTTAGACGGTCTAGGCTATTCCTATGCTCGCAAGCTCATGGGTAACTTAGAGGGCTGGGTAGAATCAGGCGAAGCTAGCCTATGGAAAGGCCAATCTGTGCTGCCTTCTGTGTCTGGCCCTTGCTATGCCAGCATTCACACCGGGCTTACTCCACAAGACCATGGTGTAACCAGCAACTACCACCAAGGCAAATTAGAAGATGCCGATATTTTTAGTGCAGTTAGAGATGCTGGCGGCGCCACAGCAGCAGTAGCCCACTCGTTTTTTTCCGACTATTTCCAAGCTAGCCCATTTGATCATTTACGCGACATGGAGGTAGACGATATAAACCGCCCTATTCAACATGCGCGATTTTATACCATGGCAGGAGAAAACAAAGCCCAACCTGCTACTCCTTCAGACATTGATCTATTTTGGCAAATGAGCCTACTTATTCAACGCCACCAGCCAGACTACTTTTTATTCCACTCCAGCACCCTAGACAGTTTGGGCCATCACTATGGCTTTGACTCTATTGAAATAGACAAAAACTGTTACACCATCGATGCCGCCCTAGGTGACTTTATCCCTCGCTGGCAAGAACAAGGTTATGACGTCATCGTTACCGCCGATCACGGCCAAAGTGCACGAGGCCACCACGGTGGCACAGAAGATATTATGCGAGATATTCCTATTTATTACTTTGCTAACCCTAACAATCCTATTAAAGGGCCAGCACAAGATCACGTTATCCCCCAAACAGCCCTTGCCCCCAGCATCTTACATCGCATGGGTATTGCTATACCTGAGTCTATGCAAGTAAAGCCAGTTTGGAGCTAACCCATGACAAGCCCCAACGCTGCAGACCATCATTTTGATTACATTGTCATCGGCGCAGGTTCGGCTGGTTGTGTATTAGCCAATCGTTTAAGTGCAGATTTAAACTGCGAAGTGCTTTTGCTAGAAGCTGGCCCCCGTGATCGCAGCCTATTAATCCACATGCCGGCTGGCGTTGGTCTATTGCTCAACCATAAAAGACTCAACTGGCGTTATAGGTCCGCACCACAAGAAGCTATGAATGGGCGCAAAGTGACCATACCCAGGGGAAAAACCTTAGGCGGCTCCAGTGCAATTAACAGCATGGTTCATATTCGTGGCCAACGTGAAGATTATGATGAGTGGCGCGCCTTAGGTAATATTGGCTGGGGTTATGACGATATATTGCCCTTCTTTCGCCAGTCTGAAACAAACTTAGGCGCTAACCTTGATGCAGGTTACCATGGCAGCCACGGCCCATTAACTATAAGTGACCGCTCATATACCCATCATTTGAGCGACCAATTTGTTGAATCTGCAGTGGCTACAGGCATGGTTCATAACCAAGACTTTAACGGCAAACAACAAGCTGGTGCAGGTCGTTACCAAGTCGCTCAAAAAGAGAGCAAGCGATGCAGTGCAGCAGTGGCATATTTACACCCTATTGCAGATCGCCCTAACCTAACAGTGATTACTGGGGCCCACGTTAAACGTATTATTATTAAAGATGGCAGGGCCTTGGGAGTGAGTTATCAGGTAGATAATCGTGTAAGCGATGCTTTTGCTAGTAAAGAAGTTAGTCTAAGCGCTGGCGCAATTGGTTCTCCTCAATTGCTCATGCTATCAGGCGTAGGCCCTGCAAATGAGTTAGCTAAACATAATATAAAAATGCATTTAGATTTGCCGGGCGTAGGTAAAAACTTGCAAGACCACCTTAATATTTCTGTACTAGCCCGCACCAAAGAAGCCAATAGCCTATATGGCGCAGACAAAGGCATAGGCGCACTAGCTACAAGCGTACGATATTATTGGAACAAATCTGGCCCAGGGGCCTCTAACAGCGTTGAGTGTGGTGCTTTTACCAACTCTAGTTTCAGCCCAAATCGACCCGACATTCAGCTCCATGCTATACCCTTGATGATATTCCCCGAACCAGTGCCTGAAATAAAAGCGCACGGGGTCACCATTCATGCATGTAATTTACGGCCTACAGACGTAGGCGAAATCACCTTGGCCAGCGCCAACCCTAAACATGCACCCATTATTGATCAGCGCTTTCTACAGACCCAAGGCAATATTGACCGAATGCGCGAATGTATTTATGTCTGCCGAGAAATACTCGCTAGCGGGCCCTTTGCAGACGTTATAAGCAATGAATACTCACCCGGTAGTGAAGTGCTTTCAGATGCCCAAATATGCGATTTTATAAAGGCCACCGCAGAAACTGAATACCACCCTGTAGGCACCTGTGCCATGGGTCAGGGTAAATTAGCAGTGGTAGACGCTGCACTAAGAGTGCACGGAATTAAAGGCTTGCGGGTAGCCGACGCATCCATTATGCCTACACTCATTAGCGGCAATACCAATGCCGCGTGTATCATGATTGGAGAGAAAGCGGCAGCTATGATTATTGCTGACGCTCAACGTTAAACTGCTCTGTAGTCACAGATGCTTGAGCTCTATCACCGTAACGCTCTCCATGTACTGTTTGTTGGTTGATCAAGCCATTAAGCTCTGCTAGTACATCGGCATTCAGCACTAGGTCATTAGCACCTATGTTTTCTTCTAGGTGATGTAAATTTTGAGTACCTGGAATGGCAATAACATTATCGCCTTGGGCAACCACCCAAGCCAAGGCAAGCTGTGCAGGAGTGCAGCCTTGGCGGTGCGCCAACTTCACATAGGCAGGTAATAGCGACAGGTTAGCTGGGTAATTATTAGCATCAAAACGCGGAATAGTTAGGCGCAAGTCATGTTCTGCCAACCCCGAAGTATCATGTAGTTTGTTGGTTAAAAAACCCCGCGCTAAAGGGCTAAAAGCCACATATGCTGCACCAATATCTTGGCTGACTTTTAGCACTGCGATTTCAGCATTACGCGTCCATAAAGAAAACTCTGACTGAACAGCACTGATTGGGTGCTCTGCATGTGCTTTATACAAGTCTGCCGCACCTATTTCTGACACCCCCACAGCACCAATTTTCCCCTCTCGCTGCAAATCAGCCAACGCACCAATGCTATCCTCAATAGGCACTGTAAAGTCACGTCGATGCAAATAATACAAATCAATATGCTCAGTTTGTAATCGTTTCAAACTAGCTTCGCAGGTTGCCCGTATGTGGTCTGGCCTGCCATTAACACTGGGCTTGCTGTCTGGCTGTTGGCCAAAACCACATTTACTGGCTAGAAAAAACTCATTGCGCCGCTGGCTAACAAACTTACCGACCATGGATTCATTATGGCCATAGCCATACACTGCAGCTGTATCAAGCATGGTGTATCCTAGGTCTAGAGCCTTACTCAAGAATGTATCGCTGTGCTTATCACTACTTTTTTCGCCATAACCGTGGGACAAACTCATACAACCTAAACTAACTGCAGATACTGGGTGCTTGGCAAGTAAGCGGGTGTTATTAGGCATATTATTAATTCTCATAAAAAGAAGGGACTCAATAAATAACTTAATGAACCCCCTCAAAAATTTTCGTATTACGCAACCAATGTCCCGAGTAAGTTACCACTTGTAAAGCTACTCAACTAGTTTGCCACTGTTTAATATATGTAATTTATCGTTTTTCCATACATTTATGATTAGCAACACCCATCACATTAGTCTGAGCAATCACCCGGTCATCACCTAAGGTTTGTAATACAAACAATAGATCACGCCAGCCTTCACAATGGCTGGTTCTAAACTTTAATAAGTCTGTGGCGTTAGGGTCTAGTAATAAGAAATCGGCTTCTTTTCCTATTGTAAAGTTACCTATCTTGTCATCCATATCGAGTGCTTTAGCGCCGCCTAAAGTGGCAAGGTAGAAGCTTTGTTCTGGGCTAAGGTTGTTGCCTTTTAGCTGCTGCATTTTATAGCTATCTGCTAAGGTTTGAAGCATGTTGAAGCTGGTGCCGCCACCTACGTCTGTACCCATGCCTATTTTAATGCCATGGTCCTGCATGCGTTTCATAGGAAACAAACCAGAACCAATAAACATATTAGAGGTTGGGCAGTGGGCAATGGCAGAATCAGTTTGGGCTAACCGCTCACACTCGGTATCACATAAATGAATGCCGTGAGCAAATACGCTGCGCTTACCTAACAAGCCTGCTTGGTCGTATACGTCTAAGTAGTTTTTTGCCTTGGGAAAGAGTTCTTTTACCCACTCTATTTCGTCCACATTTTCTGAAAGGTGGGTATGTATATACACCCCTTCATATTCTGCCAATAAACGCCCTGCGGCTTTTAGCTGTTCGTCTGTAGATGTTGGTGCAAACCGTGGGGTAATTGCATATTGCAGGCGATCTACGCCGTGCCAACGCTGTATAAGCTGCTTGCTTTGGTCATAACTAGATTGTGCGGTATCTAATACGTTTTCTGGCGCGTTGCGATCCATCATTACCTTGCCAGCAATAATTCGCATGTTGTATTTTTGGGCTTCGGTAAACAAGGCGTCTACAGATTCTGGGTGCACAGAACAAAATACCAAAGCCGTGGTAGTGCCGTTATTTAACAATTGGTTGATAAATACCTTAGACACAGCCGCAGCTTTTACTGGGTCGTTAAAGGTAGACTCTACAGGAAAGGTATAGGTATTTAACCACTCTAATAATTGTGCACCGTAGGCGGCTATCATTTCTGTTTGTGGATAATGAATATGACAATCTACAAACCCTGGTACCATTAGGTATTGGCTGCAATCTTCTACCTTAGACAACTGTGCGGAGGTTAACTCTTTAGCCATTAATTCAAAATTGCCCATTTTATGTACTAGGCCATTTTGAATCCAAAGCAAAGCATCAGGTTGATAATCAACTGCGGCTGCATCCTTATCTGGTTCACTTAGGCAATGTAATAGAGGGCCACGCATTAGGCGTTCAGACATGTTTTAGGGTCTCTTTAGTAGTATCAGTAGAGTCTTGAGTAGTAAGGTTTTTATCGCTATTTTCGTTAAAATTTTGATATAAATCCATCACCTGAGCGGCAATAGCGATAGCCACTTCCATAGGATGTTTACCACTAATTCCATCTTTGCCCATAGGACAGTGTAAATGGTCTATAGCACTTTGCGGATAATCTTTAGCAGTCAATCTTTGGCGAAATTTACGCCCTTTTGTTACCGAGCCAATCACACCTAGATAACCAGCATCGCCACGATTAAGTACCGCTTGGGTAAGGGCTAAATCTACCCCATGGTGATGGGTCATAATTAAGTAACAACTACCTACCAAACAATCTGCCACATGATCTTGTGGGTGTTCTTCATGCACACCCACTACACCTATAGGTAATTCTTTTGGCAGCATGTCGTAACGGCTATCTACCCATGTTACTTGTATGGGTAGTTGCGCTAACAATGGCACCAATGCTCGGCCAACATGGCCCGCACCAAAAACCACCACCGGCATTTTAGTAGCGCTGAACACTTCATACATCAGGCTAACCCTGCCACCACAACATTGGCCCAAACTCGCACCAAGAGGGTAATCTATCATTTGGGTTTGGCCTTCTTTTGCCAACATTTCACGGGCCTGAGCAATGGCTTTATATTCTAAATGCCCACCACCAATAGTGTCGAATTGCTCACTTTTAGTAACTAATATTTTACTGCCAACACCACGGGGTGATGACCCTTGCAAAGCAACAATACTTACCAGCACATACGCTTGGTTTTGTTGTTCGTGCTGCCATTGGGCTGTAAGCCAGGCTTTCATGATTCTGCTTCCTCTTTATTGAAGGCTGACTTAGCAGCCTGCAGTGCCCACAACACTCGCTCTGGAGTGGCTGGAGTATCTAGCTGAGGATTTATTTGCTCACTACCATAGGCCCAAATGGCGTCACGTAAGGCAGACCAAACAGAAATACCGTGCATAAACGGTGGCTCGCCAACTGCCTTGGAGTGAAATATAGTGGCCTCGTGGTTTTTACTGTCTTGTAACAAAGCCACATTAAACTGTTTAGGCGTATCGCCCACGGCTGGTATTTTATAGCTGGCTCCACCGTTGGTTTGTAGGCGACCATCTTGACCCCATATTAACTCTTCAGTTGTAAGCCAACCCATGCCCTGAATAAAGCCACCTTCTACTTGCCCTATGTCGATACCGGGGTTAATACTTTCACCCACATCGTGAAGTATATCTACCCTAGATACGGTATAAGTGCCGGTAAAGGTATCTACTTCCACTTCGCTCACAGAAGCACCACAAGAGTAATAGAAGAATGGGTTGCCTTTAGCTTGCTTACGGTCGTAGTGGATCTTTGGTGTGCGATAGTAGCCAGTGGCAGACATAGAAATACGCGCCATGTAGGCCTGCTGCGTAAGCTCTGCAAAAGATATTTGCTCATTAGGCCAACTCACCTGACCGTTACTAAATTCTATGCTTTGCTCTTCTATTTGATAAGTTTCTACCAGATGGTCTATTAACCGCTGTTTAATAATCAATGCTGCATTACGCGCGGCTTGGCCATTAAGGTCTGTACCGCTTGACGCCGCAGTAGGTGAAGTGTTCGGCACCTTGTCTGTACGAGTGGAGGTAACCTCTATCTGTTCTAACGGAAGCCCAAACTCAGCTGCAACAATTTGGGCGATTTTAGTATATAAACCTTGCCCCATTTCCGTGCCACCATGGCTCACTTGTACTGTACCATCGGTGTAAATATGAATTAGCGCACCCGCTTGATTAAGGAACATGGCGGTAAAAGAAATACCAAATTTCACAGGTATTAACGCTAACCCTTTGATATAACGCCCACCATTTTTCAAAGACGCTTGATTATAGCTTCTGATCTCGTCTCTACGAGCCCAGTAGCTACTAGATACAATCAGTTCATCTATAATTCGTTCTAGGTCTATACCCGTTACTGTCTGATGGTATGGCGTGGTATTTCGCTCATCACGCTCGGCACTCTTGTCTTGGCCATATAGATTGGTCTGCCTTACTAACAAAGGATCTTTGCCCAGACTACGGGCAATATCATCCAACATTTGCTCTGCGAGCATCATGCCTTGTGGCCCACCAAATCCTCTAAACGCTGTGTTTGACGCTGTGTTTTGGAACCAACGATGGCCTGTAATGGTCGCGGCTGGCAAGTAATAGGCATTGTCTGTATGGAACATTGCTCGGTCTACAATAGCGTCAGACAAGTCTGGGCTGCTACCACACAAACCATTGAGTTCAGCATTAACAGCACTTATACGCCCATCATTGTCAAAACCTACCTGCGCTTGATTCACAAAAGGATGTCGCTTACCCGTGAGAGCCATATCATCACTTCTTGCAAGGCGTAGCTTTACAGCCTTTTGGTTGCGCACAGCCAACAATGCGGCAAGGCATGCCCATTGTGCAGCTTGTGTTTCTTTACCGCCAAAAGCACCACCCATACGACGTGTGTCTACCACTACTTTGTGCATAGGTAAGGCCAATACTTCGGCCACCAGCTTTTGTACTTCACTAGGATGCTGACTAGAGCAGTGAACCAATACACCTCCATTATCTTGTGGGATAGCTAGGGAAACTTGCCCTTCAAGGTAAAAGTGTTCTTGGCCACCCACCTGCTGATTGATACTTAAAGTGTTTATTGATTCGGCTAATGCCGCGTTGCCGTCACCCTTCACTAAACTATGACTAGGCCTCACCTGTTTGTTGGCTATCTGGGCTTGTTCTAGCGTTAACAACGGTGGTGAAGCCTCAATGTCTGCCAAGCCTAACAGGGCAGATTTGCGGGCGGCACTATAGCTAGTTGCAGCAACTGCAAATAGCGGCTGACTAAAGTAGTTAATTTGCTCCTCTACCAACAAAGGATCACCGCCAAATACCGGCCCAATATCTACATGGCCCGGAATATCTTTGGCTGTGATTACATCTACCACACCGTGCGCAGCTAATACGGCACTTAAATCCTGACTTTTTAGCAGGCCACAAGCTACCTTAGCCATGCCTACATAGGCGTGCAAACACCCTTCTGGGGCTGTAATATCGTCTATGTATTGCGCTTTACCTGTGAGGTGCAGCTTGGCACTTTCATGAGGCGTGGGCTTACCCATTATGCCTTGATTGGCGCTAGAATCATTTCCAGATTGTGATTTGTGATCGTTGATTTCAGGTAGCTTTCTCATGCCATAGCCTCCATTAAAAAGCCTTGAATGAGGTTAGCTGTAACCTGTTGGCGATAAGCAGCGCTGGCTCTCATGTCGTCAATGGGTTGGTAGTCTTGAGCAAGCCATGCAGGTACTTGAGCTATAAGCACAGGGGTTAAAGCTTGGCCTAATAACTGGTTTTGAGTCACACCAGCCATTTTAGGAGTAGCCGCCATACCACCACAGGCTATATTAATCTGGGTGACTTTTGCCTGTGACTTTTTATCTAGTTCAATGGTGATACTCATAGCCACACACGTGGCCGATATATCATCTTCGGCGCGCTTACTTACTTTTTCCACAAACACTTGCTGACCATTCAATGGCAGCGGCAATAGTACACTGTGAATAAACTCAGCCGTTGCTAAAGCGGTTTTTTTATAACCTAAATTAAACTCTTTTAATGCAAGAATACGCTGCTTTGAGCCACGCTGAAGGATTAATTGGGCATCCAGCACTAGTAATAATGGAGGCATATCAGCAATAGGAGAACTATTAGCAATATTACCTACCAACGTTGCACGGTTCCTCACTTGGCGTGAAGCAAAACGACCTAGCAGGTCGCTCATTATGGGCAAGGGTTGCTGGCAAAATGCTTCTACCGCACTAAGGGATACTCCTGCGCCTATATGAATTTGGTGATCTCGCTGCTCAATACACTGGAGTTCTGCCACTCCCGTTATATCTATTAAGCGATCAATAGACTTAAGGCCGTGTGTAATGTCTAAGGCTAAGTCTGTAGACCCTGCCACCAAACGCGTACTTGGAGAAGCTTCGTAGGCTAACGCTAACTCTGCAAGAGTCGCTGGTACCGTATACGCTGCGGAAGAAACCTCACCGACATTATGTTGGGATTGGGACGCCATACTTTGCAACTGAGCAAGGCAGTGATTATAACCACCCACATAATCAAACAAGGGATCAGATGACCTATCCATTGGTGCTAATTGATCGGCTGCCAAAAGTATAGGATGGTACCCAGTACAGCGGCATAAATTGCCAGACAATGCCAATTCAACACCATGACGGTGCTTGGCAAAAGCCTCCGGCGTAGCTAATGCATCAGCTGGCGTATTAAGCCACCAAACCACAAGAGACATTACAAAGCCTGGGCTACAAAAACCACACTGGCTTGAGTGAAAATTCACCATGGCTTGTTGTACAGGATGTAGTTCTTTAGTTAATCCTTTATCTAGGGAGATGCCTTGGATCGCATCTAAGGTAATGACATGACAGCCATGCAGGCTACCCAATAAAGCAATACAAGCGTTCACACTGCGGTACACAATCTTACTTGGCTCAGTATCTGGCTCTAGCTGCCCCACAATAACCGTGCAGGCACCACAGTCTCCTACAGCACAGCCTTCTTTAGTGGCTGTTAAGTGTTGAGACTCTCTTAACCACTGCAAAAGAGTCGTGTCTGCTGCTGGATCTACTATCTCTATAGTCGTTTTATTTAATAACAGGTACATTTGGGCTACTCTATGTTGTTATAGCTTTATCTTCTCAATACTTGTCTATATAGTCAACTTTTCATTTCACCCTACCGATTGACCATACTATGGCAAGTAATATACATTATCGTTCTAGTTATTAAGGGCGCACTACATGACTACCAGTATCTCAAGAGGACCATATAAGCCAGGACGCATTAGAGAGCAAAGTCGAGACTTAATTTTGCAAGCAGCAGAAGCGGAATTTGCATGTCATGGTTTTCGTGGCGCAACCATGCAACGTATCGCTGAGTCTGCCCAGGTACCTAAAGCTAACATTCATTATTACTTCTCTAACAAACTGGGCCTTTATGGTGCGGTGCTAGAAAATACGCTTAACCTCTGGGATACGGTATTTAATGAGCTATCTAGCCAGGATGACCCTGCCCATGTATTAGGCCGCTATATTGATGCGAAAATGAACTTCTCCCGCACCAACCCTACCGCCTCGCGTTTATTTGCTAAAGAAATGATTAGTGGAGCACCCCACTTAAGTGCGTATCTACAGCAAGACTACCGGCTGTGGTTTAAGCAGCGCATGAGTATTTTTGAAAGCTGGATAGCTCAAGGGAAGATGGACGACTTAGATCCCGCCCATGTTATTTTTATGATTTGGGCTAGCACCCAATATTACGCAGACTTTGAGCCACAAATTCTTATTGCAACCGAAGCTCAAAGTCAGTCAGAAGCATCTTATCGCCAAGCAGCTAACAGCATTAAACACATCATACTAAAAGGCTGCGGGATCTGATAAACCCTTCAAAGCAAACTAGCACTTAAGTGAAGATCAGCCTTCTTCACCACCCTCCTGATAGTTACGATCTATAGCCACCTGTGGTTTATTGTGTAACACCTCTTCAAACGACTGTAAGCGTTTATATACAGAGATCAATTCAACAATAGTTGGCCAAGAATTAATTAGGTACTGAAAGGAATTACTCACTTGCCCAAAAGCCGTGAGAATTTGCTGCAAGATACCAAAGGTGATGGTACCAGCAACTATGGTTGGAATGAGGATGATATAGGCAAACAGGTTATCCGCCTGCAAGTAAAAACTACGAGCTACATTAAAGTACATATAATGAAAATACAGCCGGAAATAATTTTTACGTACGTTGCCAAACAATTCAGATAGGGTTAATGGCTGCGCACGGTCTTCGTGGTCTTCACCGTACACCAACTCTTTACGATATGCTGCTTCCACTCGCTGATTCTTAAATTCCAAACCTGGGAGTTTTATACCCACAACTGCCATCAATGCAGTACCAAAAACAGACCAAAAAATAGCTGCATAAAATAAAGGTGACGCTATGCTGCCAATAATAGGCAATTCTGTAACATATTGGGATAATGACCAGAGCACTGGCAAAAAAGCCACCAAGGTCATAAAGGCATCCACTAATGACACGCCTAAACCTTCCATAATGCCAGCGAAGCGCATGGTATCCTCTTGTACTCGCTGTGCGGCACCTTCAACTTGCCTTAATTGAGCCCATTTAGTAGCGTAAAATTGGTTCATCGCCATGCGCCAGCGAAAGATATAGTGGCTAACAAAAAAACGGGTTAGTACAAATACGATGACGGCCAAAAAGGCAATTTCACCAAAAATAATAATTAAGTCGTACAACTCTTTTGCTGTCACACTACCTTGTTCTGTAAATGCCGCTTGAATACTATCAAAGAACGGACGCCGCCAAGTGTTTATAGCCACTGACACTTGCACCGAAAAATAGGTACTGAACAAGATAAGGGCGGTACCAAAAATAGACCACAACTGCCATTCATGGGGCGCAACCTTCACCCAAACTAATCCGAACAGCATTAGCGTAATGAAAAAGTAGAGGTAAAACCAAATAAAGTCTGCGCTAATGAAATGACCCAAACCCAGCACTGGTTCAGCATCTTCGAGCGGCAATTCAAAGCCTAATAAAGTTCCTAACTGGTCTCCCCAGCCATACCAAATACCAATACAAAAACTTGCCCACACGATAAGTGTTATAAAAAACCATCGAGGATTTGGAAAAAAGGATTGAAACATAAGGACCATCCGTAAAAAAATTAAACCAGAGACCAGCAGCGAACCTAAGACTAGACAATTAATAGCACAATATCTACTATAAATGCAGCTTGACTTCTTATTAGCTCAGTGGTGAAATGCACTTCGCATATTTGGTATACCATAATACAAACACTATATTAGTTAGCTGGCAAGCCTAGTTAAAGTCTGTATAAAAAATAGGTTAGGGAATTATTAGTATGAAATTTTCTTTGTTTCTCCACATGGAGCGTTCAGATCCAGCCAAGCCTCATAAAGAGCTATTTGACGAGTTAGTAGAACTCACATTAATGGCAGAGAAGGCGGGCTTTGAAACCGTATGGATTGGTGAGCACCACATGATGGAATTCACTATCTGCCCTAACCCTCTTAACTTTATGGCCTATCTTGCCCCTATTACAAAAACCATTCGTTTAGGCTTAGGCACTATTGTTGCACCGTTTTGGAATCCTGTTCGTCTTGCCAGTGAAGCGTCACTTGTGGATATGATGAGTAATGGTCGGCTAGATTTTGGTATTGCTCGTGGTGCTTATCAATCTGAATTCGATCGTATGACCGACGGTATGACAGCTAAAGAAGGCGGTGGACCACTGAGAGAAATGATCCCAGCCTTACAAAAGCTGTGGACCGGGGATTACGCCCATGATGGCACACACTATTCTTTCCCAACCTCTACAGCTATTCCTCGTGTTACACAAAAACCTTTTCCACCAATGTGGGTGGCAGCACGCGAGCAAGAGTCACATGACTATGCGGTAAAGAGTGACTGCAACGTAATGATAACTCCTCTTATTGCAGGTGACGCTAGTATTGAGCTAGCCTGCGAGCGTTTTAAGCAAGCTTGCGTTAACAACCCAGACAAGCCAGCACCTCAATTACTTGCCCTACGCCACACTTGGGTGCATGAAGAAGATGAGGATTGGAGTAAAGGTGCCCAAGCCCTGCGTGATTGGTACGCTTATTTTTACGCATGGTTTAAAAATGACCAAGACCCTGTAAATGGTTTTGTAAAGCCTTTAACTGACGCACAAATGGATGAACTGCCAGGTTTTGGCCTAGATGATTTACATAAAAATCTTCTTATAGGCACTCCAACACAAGTCACCAAACGTATTAAACATTACGAAGCACTTGGTATTACCCAATTTAGTTTTTGGAGCGATAACGGCTTACCCCATGCCGAAAAGAAAAAATCTCTCCAGTTGTTTATAGACAAAGTTATGCCTAACTTTAATTAAGAGCTATGACTCACTCTAATCAGGAATAAATAATGCATTTTGAAGTACGTAAAGTTGTTACCCACATCGAAGAAACCCGTATTGAAGGCGGTAAATCAGCCACTACACCCATTAAAATGGTGGGCGTAGCTTATATCATTAAAAACCCATGGGCAGGTCAAGGTTTTGTAGAAAACCTACGCCCTGAAATTACTGCAGGCTGTTCAGAACTAGGTGCAGAAATGGTTGCTGCCATATTATCTCACTTCCCTTCTGGCGAAGCCATTGAAGCCTATGGCAAAGCAGCAGTGATTGGTTTAGAGGGTGAAATAGAACATGCATCTGCTATTATTCACACGTTACGTTTTGGCAACCATTACCGCGATGCCGTTAATGCTAAAAGCTTTTTAAGCTTTACCAACAAACGTGGCCCAGCCGGTACCTCTATTCAAATCCCTATGATGCATAAAGACGATGCTGGCTTTCGCTCTCACTACATCACTTTAGAAATGCATATTGAAGATGCGCCAGCAGCCGATGAAATCATCATTGTTCTAGGTGGTTCTGATGGTGGCCGTGCACACCCTCGTATTGGCAATCGCTATATGGATATGGAAGAAATTGCAGCAGAAAAAGCTGCAGCAGAAGCTTAATGGATTTTTTTTGCCCTCAAGGCACCCATTACCAAACGTTTGGTACGCCACAACTAGGCAAAAGCGCTGTGGTATTTATCCATGGCGTAGGTTTGGATTTAAGCCTGTGGCAAGACCAAGTAACAAGCTTAAAAACTGAGCACTATATCATCACGTATGACATGCTGGGCCATGGGTTAAGCCCCAATGCGCCCACTGACATTAGCCTCAACACCCTTGTTCAACAACTGAATGATCTACTTGAACATCTACAGCTTGAGCAGGTACATTTAATAGGTTTTTCTTTAGGGGGTTTGGTGGCCCGTGTTTTTGCTACTGAATACCATCATCGGTTAAATAGCCTCACTATTATGAATTCGGTATTTGACCGTAATAAACCTTTACGCCAAGCCATTTCAAAAAGGGTAAGTGAGGTAGAGAAACATGGCCCCAGTGCCAATATAGATCAGGCC
This sequence comes from Pseudomonadales bacterium, assembly GCA_034110645.1. Lineage (GTDB taxonomy): Bacteria > Pseudomonadota > Gammaproteobacteria > Pseudomonadales > Balneatricaceae > Njordibacter. The sequence continues at coordinate 19,741 of JAWUYU010000033.1, read as the reverse complement.
CTAACCCGTTGGTTTAGCCCCCTATATACTCAGAATCATACACATTACTTAGCCCAGCTAAAGGCTAAAGTATTATCTAACCATGCCGCAAGTTATGGTCGTTGTTACCGCTTATTTAGCGAAGGTGATAATGCCGTAAAAGATCAGCTATGTAACATTACTTGCCCAACATTAATCACCACTGGCGAACTAGACCCCGGCTCTACCCCAGCAATGAGTCATGCTTTAGCCGCACAGATCAACTACGCAAAGGTAGCCATTTTACCCAACGCTAGGCACATGATGCCCGTTGAGCACGCTAGTGAAGTGAACAATATATTACAGCAATTTATTAAAGCTAACTAACCACCCCTGTGCTGACTAGTAACTGAAGTAAATAAAGGAGCAACCCATGGCACTTATTCCTACACTTAGCCAGTACCAAATGTTTATTAACGGCCAATGGGTTGATGCCCAAGACGGCGGTCGGTTCGACAGCTTAAACCCTGCTAGTGCACAACCATGGGCTAGTTTTCCACATGCTCAAGAAGTCGATGTAGATGCTGCTGTTCAGGCAGCGCAAAATGCTTTTGAAAATCCAGCTTGGCGCAGCTTACACGCTACTGCTAGAGGTAAGCTGTTACGCAAGCTAGGTGATTTAATTGCCACCAATAAAGAGCGCCTAGCGCAACTAGAAACCAATGATAACGGTAAACTCATCCGTGAAACCATGGGCCAAATTGGCTACATGCCAGAGTTCTTCTATTACTACGCGGGTCAAGCCGACAAGCTTGAAGGACAAACCCTGCCGTTAGATAAAGTAGACATGTTTGCTTACACTACCCATGAGCCCTTAGGTGTAGTTGCCGCTATTATCCCGTGGAATTCTCCCATGTACTTAACGGCGGTTAAGTTAGCGCCTGCATTAGCCGCAGGCAACACCGTAGTACTCAAGCCTTCAGAACATGCGTCGGCCACTATTATTGAGCTGATGCATTTGGTTAAAGAAGCTGGTTTTCCAGACGGCGTAGTCAACGTAGTCACGGGCTTTGGTGCTGATACGGGTTCTGCCTTAACTAAGCACCCCCTAGTTCGCCGCATTGCTTTTACTGGTGGTAGCCAGGGTGCTAAAGCTGTGATTAAAAACAGTGCTGAAAATCTAGCTCAGCTGAGCCTTGAGCTTGGTGGCAAGTCTCCCAACATAGTCTTTGAAGACGCCGACATTGGCAGTGCAGTAAACGGTGTGATTGCCGGCATTTTTGCCGCCAGCGGCCAAAGCTGTGTGGCTGGTAGCCGTTTGTTAGTTCAAGAATCTGTATACGATGAGTTTTTAGCTGCTCTTAAAGCACGTGCCGCCACTATTGTCATTGGTGATCCTATGGCTCCTAGTTCTGAAATGGGCCCTATGGCCACGCAACCGCAGCTGGCCTTAGTTGAACGCATGGTTGCCGCTGCTCAAGCACAAGGCGCTACATTAATTCACGGTGGCAAACGTGCCGCTTTAGCAGGTAATGGGTGGTATTATGAACCCACTATCTTGGCGGTAGACAACAACCAATGTAGCATTATGCAAGAAGAAGTATTTGGTCCTGTAGCTAGCATCATGCGCTTTACAGATGAAGCACACGCCTTAGCCTTAGCCAACGACAGTGAGTTTGGATTAGCTGCCGGTATTTGGACCCGTGACAACGCCCGAGTTCATCGCATGAGCAAGGCTGTACAGGCTGGCATAATTTGGGTTAACACTTACCGAGCTGTCTCACCTATGGGCGCTATTGGTGGCTTTAAAGCCAGTGGTTATGGCCGTGAAAGCGGCATCGATGGCGTCAAAGATTACACTCAATTAAAGACAGTGTGGATCAATACTTCTAGCGAACCTATGGCAGACCCATTTGTGATGCGATGAATGACAAAGTCAGCCAATTTGGTTAACATGTTAATTTAGATAAAAACATTAAAGTGTTTAATATTTTGAACACTTTAATATAAAATATACTACACATAGCTATTACTACTAATTTACAGGATCCACATCATGCAACTAACCAACCCAGCGTTATTTCGTCAACAAGCTTATATTAACGGTGTTTGGTTAGATGCCGACTCCAGCGCTACTATTGAAGTAACCAACCCAGCAAATGGCGAAGTGGTAGGTCACGTTCCAGACATGAATGCTGTAGAAGCTGCAAGAGCCATAGAAGCAGCACGTGTGGCGATGATTAGCTGGCGCAAATTCACAGCTAAACAACGGGCTGTTATCTTACGCCGTTGGTTTGACCTCATCATGGCTAACCAAGATGATCTTGGTAAAATTATGACCTTAGAGCAAGGCAAGCCTTTAGCCGAAGCCAAAGGTGAAATTGCTTATGCCGCCAGTTTTATTGAATGGTTTGCCGAAGAAGGCAAGCGTACTTACGGCGATGTTATCCCTACTCATAAAGCCGATGCCCGCATCATTGTTACCAAGGAGCCTATTGGTGTAGTTGCAGCCATTACACCGTGGAACTTTCCAGCAGCAATGATCACTCGCAAGTGTGGCCCTGCATTAGCAGCTGGTTGTGGCTTTGTAGTACGTCCAGCATCGGAAACGCCTTTTTCTGCTTTAGCTCTAGCTGTATTAGCAGAAGAAGCTGGCATTCCTGCTGGCGTATTTAACGTTATTACTGGCCAATCTCGCCCTATTGGTGCAGAACTCACCAGTAACCCTACTGTTCGTAAGCTCACCTTTACTGGCTCCACTCCTGTTGGCAAATTATTGATGCAACAATGTGCAACTACCCTAAAGAAAGTGTCTTTAGAGCTAGGCGGTAATGCACCATTCATCGTGTTTGATGATGCTGACCTTGATGCTGCTGTAACTGGAGCTATCGCTGGAAAATACCGCAATGCAGGCCAAACCTGTGTTTGTGTTAACCGTTTTATTGTACAAGAAGGTGTATACGATGCCTTTGTCGCTAAATTTGCTGCCAAAGTAGCCGAACTTCAGGTAGGCAATGGCATGGACGAAGGCGTAACCCAAGGCCCTATGATTAACCAAGGCGCCATTGATAAAGTAAAAGATCATATTGCCGATGCATTAAGCAAAGGTGGCACCCTTATCTGTGGCGGTGAAAGCCACTCCATGGGGGGCAGTTTCTTTTCACCTACCATTATTAGTAATGTCACTACGGACATGAAAGTGGCCACCGAAGAAACCTTTGGGCCTTTAGCGGCTATTTTTAAGTTCAAAGATGAAGCCCAAGCCATCGATATGGCAAACGATACCGAATTTGGTTTAGCTGCCTATTTCTATACCCGTGACATCGGCCGTGTATGGCGCGTTGGCGAAGGCTTAGAGTATGGCATTGTAGGTATTAACGAAGGCATTATCTCCACAGAAGTGGCGCCATTTGGTGGCGTAAAAGAATCCGGCATAGGCCGTGAAGGTTCTCATTACGGCATTGAAGACTTCCTAGAAATTAAATACATGTTGATGGGCGGCTTGTAATAATCCACCCTATTTAATTGAATAAGGATTAACTGATGTCAGATTCAAAACACCGGTCAGAAAAGTTTGAAGCCGGTTTAAAAACCCGTAAAGCCGTATTGGGAGATGCCTATGTAGACGCATCCCTTGCGGCAGCAGATGACTTTACCTGGCCCCTGCAAGAGCTTGTTACCGAATACTGCTGGGACAGCATTTGGAACCGTGATGGGTTACCCCGTAAAACTCGTAGCCTCGTGAACTTAGGTATGATTACAGCCCTAAACCGCCCTCATGAACTAAAACTTCATATTCGTGGCGCTTTTAATAATGGCTGTACCCAAGACGAAGTTCGCGAAGTGTTGCTACAAAGTGCCATTTATTGCGGTGTACCTGCTTCTATTGATGCATTTCGTTGTGCCCGTGAAGTATTAGCAGAAATGGCAGCAGAGTCTTAACTAATGATCACCGACCTTTCAAACCTCAAGGTAACTCGTAACACCATTACTCTACGACAGATTGTAGTAGACAAATTACGCAATGCCATTATTAGTACTCAGCTTAAGCCAGGCCAGCGCTTGGTAGAACGAGAACTGTGTAAAGTATTAGACGTAAGCCGCACGTCTGTGCGCGAAGCGTTACGTTACTTAGAATCTGAAGGGTTGGTTCAATATGCAGACCAACGTGGCCCAAGTGTTACGGTACTTAATGCGCAAGACGTTAAGAATATCTATGAACTGAGGGCTGCTCTGGAAGGTTTAGCTGGTGAGCTTTTTTGTGATCGTGCAAACGACGAACAGATTAGTTTGTTACAAGACACTACCGATGCGTTAAAGAATGCCTTTGATCGCTCAGAAGTGAGTGAGATTTTAGCCTGCACCAAAGACTTTTACGACCAGTTGCTTGAAGGCAGCGGCAATGCCGAACTCGACACTAGCCTTAATCGCCTTTTAGCCCGCATTATGGTGTTGCGAGCTGGCACTATTGCACATCCAGGACGATGGAAAGACAGCCTCATGGAAATGCAGGCTATTATGCGAGCCATTTCCAAACGTGATGGAGAAACGGCTAGAAAAGCGTGCGTTGCCCACGTTAACGCTGCCGCTAGCATTGCCCTTAAGCAAATCAATCCTCCTCAATAATTAATCAACCGACTTGAAAATTGAGCTTTTAGGCCCATAATTAGGGCACTGTAGATATTTATTCAATTAAATTGGAAACACATTATGTTGTCTTTTAAACGTTGGGGCTATGTAGTCACCTTAGTGATTGCTTGCCTTACCTTAAGTGCCTGTGGCGTAAACAACCTTCCCACCTATGATGAGCAGGTGAAATCGTCTTGGTCTCAGGTAGAAAACCAATACCAACGCCGCGCAGACCTTATTCCTAACTTGGTAAGCACGGTTAAAGGCTATGCCGCCCACGAAAAAGACACCCTAACAGAGGTGACTAATGCGCGAGCAAAAGTGGGCTCTATTCAGGTGGACAAAAACCTCCTTGAAAATCCTCAAGCCATGCAGCAATTCCAACAAGCTCAAGGCGAACTAGGCGGTGCCCTCAAACGCTTATTAGTAGTGAGTGAGCGTTATCCAGATTTGAAAGCCAACCAAAACTTTTTGGCTCTACAATCTCAACTTGAAGGCACAGAAAACCGCATTAGCGTAGCCCGGAGAGACTTCATAGCCGCCACACAGCTTTACAATACAGAAATTCGCACTTTCCCTGGCAAGCTATGGCATAGTTTTCTTTATAGCGAAATGCAACTACGCGAAGCCTATACAGCCACCACCCAAGATGCAGCGACAGCACCTAAGGTTAGTTTCTAATGACGTTTCTATCGATGGTAGCCCATAAAAAACATCACTGGATGCTAGCAAGCTTAATGGGGTTCTTGCTTTTGTCTTCTCCTAGCTTCGCTGCTTTTGAAGTACCTAAGCTTAAAACGCGCATTTTGGACCAAGCCAATTTAATTGACGCTACATCAGAACAGAAAATCAACCAGCTACTCGCCGGCCATGAAAAGGCCTCTAGTAATCAGGTGATTGTAGTTACCCTTAAAGACTTACAAGGTTACAACATAGAACACGCTGGTGTAGAAATGGGCCGTGCCTGGGGGGTTGGCCAAAAAGATGAAGACAATGGTATTTTGCTAATTCTTGCAGAGAAAGAACGTAAGGTGCGCATTGAAGTAGGTTATGGCCTAGAGGGTATAATGACCGACGCCGTGAGTGCCACAATAATTCAAGAGTATATTTTACCCCGCTTTAAAACAGGAGACTTTAGCGGTGGCCTGTTGATAGGTACTCAAGCCATAGTAGCCGCTCTTGGAGGCGAAGTGATTGCCCCCGTAGCTAAGAATAAAAGATCTGGTGACGGTTCTGGCCTACCCAGCATTATATTTATGCTTATATTTATGGCTTTTGCCGTAATGGGGCGTATTGGCGGACGTGGCCGAGGCAGAAGCAGCCTTTGGTTAATACCCTTAATGATATTAGGTAGTGGTGGTTCTGGTGGCCGTAGCTCAGGTGGCGGCGGTTTTGGTGGATTTTCCGGCGGTGGCGGCGGATTTGGTGGCGGCGGCGCATCTGGAGGATGGTAACTATGACATTAATTAACGAACAACAACAAATCAAGGTGCTGCAAGCCATTCAGCTAGCAGAGAAAAAAACCGACGCAGAGTTAGTGACCGTACTGGCTGGTGAAAGTGATGACTACTATTTTATCCCTACCATGTGGGCTGCTTTAATCAGTTTAGTCACTCCTGCGGTACTACTTCAAACTAGCCTATGGCTAAGTCAAACAGACATGTTATGGATTCAGCTTATTGAATTTATTGCCTTAGCTTTTGTGTTTCGCTGGAAGCCTCTAAAGCATTTACTAGTGCCCAAACCTGTTAAGCAAGCAAGAGCGGCGCTTGTGGCAAAAGAACAGTTTTTAGCTCAGGGCCTGCACCACACTCAAGGTGAAACAGGTGTGCTTATTTTTGTCTCAGAAGCTGAACGTTATGCAGAAATATTAGCGGATCGTGGCATCAATAATTTAGTGCCCGACGGAGCTTGGGACAAGATCTTGAATCAGCTGTTAGCACAAATAAAAACTAACAATACTGAAGCTGGCCTTATAGAAGCTATCAGTGCCTGTGGCAACTTACTCGCTGAGCATGTGCCATCCACTAATGATAAAAACGAACTACCTAATCACCTAGTGATTATCTAGTTCGAGATGGTCTTAGCGTAGGCCTCTAAACAAACTGAACCACACTGGTGTGTGGGTCTCGGCTTTGTTTGGCTAGGTTTAGTTTCTCTAAGTAGTCAGCCCAGTGTTGTTGCTCATTGATGCTAAGATCGTGTAAGTAATTCCAAGTGTATAGGCCAGAATCATGCCCATCATCAAACTCTAGCTTAACAGCGTAATGGCCTACACCCTCTATGCCTACCAGCTTAACTTTGCTCTTACCCACCTGAAGCACTGCTTGCTCTGGGCTATGGCCTCGTACTTCTGCACTAGGTGACGAGATACGCAGGTATTCTGCAGCTAAGGTGTAGCTAATTTCACCTTTACTGTCTGTATAGCTAAGCTCTAGCGTGTTGCTGCTTTTATGAAGTTTAATCTTAGTTGGATTCACAGAATGGCTCTCGGTTAACGTTTACGGCGAATTAAGTCGCGTATTATAAAGCGGTTGGGGTCTAAACTCCAAGCCACACATTGTGCCACAGGCAGGCTTTGATTAGCCATCTGGCAAGCTAACATTTCGGCACTTAAAGGCGCACTGATCAAACCTTTAGATCCATGACCGGCATTAATATACAGCCCCGTAAAATAAGGCATGTCATCAGCAAACTTATAGTTGGCGTCTTGGCGTAATTTAGCAAACCGATCTAACACTTTAGCCTCATCAGCCAACTGACCCACCAAAGGCAGATAGTCTGGTGTTACCGCTCTAAACCCTACCCTACCACCTGTAATAGAATCTATGCCAAGACCTTTGTTGCTGGGTAGTACTTCACTTAAGCGGCCCAAATTGCCCACGTGATCTTGGGTTGATAATTGCTTATCAGCAGTGTGTAAATTATAGCTAGCTCCCACTGCCAACACGCCGTCTTTGGCAGGTGTCACATAGCCTGTGGAGCAGAGCACAAGCGCTGGGCTTTGCACTGACGCCATACAGGTTTCAACATAACTTACTTGCCCACGTATAGACTTTAACGGTATGGATTGGCTGGGTAATAAATCCTGAGCACTATTGGCATTGGCAACCACTACCGCATCAAACGTGTACAAACCTGTGTGATCACCAGTGAGCTGAAGTTGCCAGCCTTGTTTTAGATTTCCAGTTTGAGTAGAGTTTTGACTTTGTTGTAGCGATTCTACCTTGGTATTGAGCCATAACTCTGCGCCACTTAGCGAATATAACGCCGCACACCAATCTGCAGATGACACCCACCCACTATGAGGAAAGTACAAACCACCAGCACTTAGAGGTGACTTGGCCAACTTTTCTGCTGCCGTTTGATCTAACAATTGCAACCAGGACGCTGGATACTGACGCTTCATTACTGCTTGCATTTGAGACACCTGCTTAGCACTAGTAGCTAACTGTAACAAGCCGCAAGGTTGCCAATATTCAGTACTTAAACTACGCTTAAGAAGCCCCATAGTATGTTGGAGGCCTTGCTGATGAAACTGCCCTGCTATGGTGGCATTGTCTGGCAACTTGGCATACAACATAGCTTGCCGATTACCAGAAGCGCCACTGGCTAGCGTAGAGCCTTGATCTATTAGGGTCACATCAAAACCCCTTTTCGATAAACTATACGCTGTAGCTACACCGCTAATACCAGCTCCAATGATCGCAACCTTCATAGCCTTCTTATTAGCTTCATTGTTAGGCACGACACCCTTGACTGGGCGTTCCCAGGGCGGCGTATAAGCCTTATTTAGCTGCCGCTCTACGCCATTAAGATACACATCGAACTCACCTCTAACTTGCACTAAGGCGTGCTCGGCTTCAGCCATTACTATAGTTAGCTTTACGCCACCAAAATCTAGTTGATGAAAGCCCTTAATAGCATCTGGGTATTGCTCTTGCAGCTGCAGGCTCAAACTTTCTAATTGAGGCCAGTTTTGGTGTAACTGCTTAAGGCCTTCTAAATATAAAGGTTGCTCACAAATAGCAAAGTAGCTTAGCTGTGTTGGTTTTACTTTGTCCTGACTAGCCTGCAGCCATAGCTTCCATGTAAGAAGAAAATCTAAGCCTGCGCCAAATGTATAATCTAACACCTGTACCGTGGTCTGCGGAGCCTGCATGTCATTAGAGGCATCAGCACTAGGTGATGATGCGTTGGCGTTTGGAAATAAATACGAATCGACAAACAGGGATTTAAGCACATTAAACCGCTGGTTTATTTGAAGGGGTGTTTTTTGAAGCTGGGTAATTAAAGCCGCCACAGCCTCAGGAGCTGCAGCCAAACTTTGAGGGTCAGAAAATGCCTTTTTAGTGTGACGGGCTTTCATACCTAGTGATTATTTATTAAGGTGGTAAGCTTTATACAAGAAAACCGGCTCAGACGGCCAATCACGATACATGCCTTTAGTTGTAGTAGGTAGTTGCGCAATAAGGTCCACAATATCCATACCCTTGATCACTTTCCCAAACACAGCGTAGCCTGCACTGGAGCTACTTTTATCTAAGAATACGTTATCTTGGTGATTAATAAAAAACTGTGCTGTGGCACTATCAGGGTTACTAGTACGAGCCATGGCTAACGTGCCACGTAGGTTAGATAAACCATTATCTGCCTCATTCACAATAGGAGCCACTGTGCCTTTTTTAGGCTTTTCGTTATTACCAAAACCGCCGCCCTGAACCATGAAGTCTGGGATAACCCGGTGGAAAATGGTAGACGTGTAATAGCCAATGTTCACGTAATACAGAAAGTTCTCTACGCTTATGGGAGACGCCTGCTGGTCCAACTCAATAACAATACTACCGTGAGTGGTTTGTAGTTCTACCTGAGGGTTTTCTGCCCATGCGGTAAAGCTTAGGCTTAGGGAGACGATGGCCAATAGAGCCGTTAATAGTTGTTTCATAGGTATACCCTTATACTGGTAAGACTTTTTTAAATGGCTTAATCGTCACTTGGCTATAAACACCTGCAGCAACGTATGGGTCTTCTGCAGTCCATGCTTTGGCAGCTGCAAGGTCGGCAAAATCTGCCACTATCAAACTGCCGGTAAAACCTTCTTCCGTAGCATGGGGATGTGGCCCAGCTAGGGTTAGTCGATTCTGTGCATCTAACGCTGTAAGCCGTGCTAGATGTTCTGGCCGCGCCTCTAACCTAGCTGCTAAACTATTTTCTACATCTTGGGCAATAATGGCAAACAGCATAATTAATCCTCTGTTTCACTTTCTTTAGGCATAAAGCGAGACATATACACGCCTTGCCCTAAGATAAATACAAACGTAAGGCCAAGCATGCCAAACAGCTTAAAATCTACCCAGGTAGACTCACTGTAATTAAACGCAACATATAAATTAAGGCTGCCCATAGTGGCAAAAAACACGACCCACGCCAAATTGAGTTGACGCCAAATGCGGCTAGGCAGCTCTACACCTTTTTCCATCAAGCGCTGCACTACCGGCTTTTTACCTATAAATTGACTACCTAAGAAACCTAAGCCAAACAACCAGTTAACGATACTCGGCTTCCATTTAATAAACTGTCCGTCTTGCAAGGCTACGGTAAGACCACCCAATACAACCACTAATACCAACGTGATCAACTGCATTTTCTCTACTTTTTTTGTGGTCCACCAGGTATAGGCCATTTGAAGCATAGTTGCGGGAATTAATACGGCTGTAGCAAGAATCAAATCACCCGTCATTTTATAAACGATAAAGAAAATGACAATGGGTAAAAAATCGATGAGTAATTTCATGTATAGCAGTTCTCTTTTTTGCACTTAGACTTAGTGACTGACTAACCAGAGCGCATAGAATGTTAGGTTATTTAAGCGTGGTCATTGTACCATGCAGTAATACGGAGTTCTCATTTTCTGGCCATTATGACCATACATACCTTTAACTGTATCGACGCCCACACCTGTGGCAACCCTGTGCGCCTAGTTGCCAAAGGTGGCCCTAAGCTTATCGGCAATACCATGAGCGAAAAGCGGCAAGATTTTTTGCAGCACCACGACTGGGTGCGCACCTCATTAATGTTTGAACCACGCGGCCACGCTATGATGTCTGGCTCTATACTCTACCCGCCCAACAACCCAGAGCATGATGGCGCCATCTTGTTTATTGAAACTAGTGGTTGCTTACCCATGTGTGGCCACGGCACCATAGGTACAGTAACCACTGCCTTGCAAGAAGGCCTGTGGACACCAAAAGTGGCAGGGCAGCTTACCTTAGAGGTACCTGCTGGAGTGATTAGCATTGAATACCAACAAACTGACGAAGGCTTAATTGACTACGTACGTATCTTTAACGTGGCCAGTTACTTAGCCCATGAAGGCCTGGTGATACAGTGTCCAGAATTAGGCGAGCTAATAATAGACGTAGCTTACGGTGGTAACTATTACGCCATCATCGAACCACAAAAAAACTTTGCTGGCTTGGATCAGTTTTCCGCCGCTCAAGTGCTGCGCTACAGTCCGCTAATACGGGAAGCCATCAATAAAGTAGCTACCTGCGTACACCCAGACGATGCCAGTGTTAATGGCATTAGTCATGTCATGTGGACTGGAAAGCCGCATAAGCCGGATTCTAGTGCTGCTAACGCCGTATTTTATGGCAGTGGCGCCATAGACCGATCGCCTTGCGGCACTGGCACCAGTGCGCGCATGGCTCAACTACACGCCAAAGGTTTATTGCAAGAGGGACAAGAATTCATCCACGAAAGCATTATCGGCAGCCAATTTATTGGCCGTGTAGTATCCACCACACTCGTTGGCCCATACCCTGCCATTATGCCAAGCGTTCAAGGCTGGGCTAAAGTCACTGGATATAACACTATTATTGTAGACCCACGGGACCCATACGCCCACGGATTTGAAGTTATTTAGAATTATTAGAGCTACTTAGGAAAAATGAACATGGATTTTGCAACACTACAGAACGAATACCCCGTAGCCACAGAAATAAAAGTTAAATGGGGCGAGATGGATGCCTTTCAGCACCTTAATAACACCGTTTATATCCGTTATATAGAAGACGGCCGTATCGATCTATTTGAAAAGCTAGATGTGAGTGGAGATATGAAAACCTCTAATATGGGCCCCATATTAGCGTCCATTCAATGTGACTACTTAGCACCAGTGACATACCCAGATACACTTATAGTATTCAGCACAGCCACACAAACAGGGGCCAAAAAGGTAGAGCTTGCACACATGCTATGGAGTACCCAGCAAAATCGCTTAGTTGCGCAAGGTAAAGGGGTAGTCGTATATTATGACTTTAAACGCCTCAAAAGCTGTGAAATCCCCATTGAAGTATCAGCAAAGTTTAATGCTTTAAATCAATCCTAAATCAGACCTGAAACCACGCTCATGGCCATATCACTTCATAATTATAATATCGTACGGATTAACAACAACGGTAATATTATCAATTGCACGGTCATTAAAATGTGTAAAGACTATGCTCTTATCAAGTTAGATGGTAAAACGTTTAGAGTGCCTTATGGGGTAATGGATGAAGTGGTTGGGCATGAATTACTCATGCACGGCTAAGCTTTTCCCGCCACACTGCAGAATTACCAACATCTATAATGGAGTGGCTAATTTCTTACTTGCCATATCAATCTGATGCTCTCTTAAGAAAGTATACAGGCCTGTTGTTATGATAATCGCAGACCCAGTAAGGGTAAGCGCATCTACACTCTCGTCGAAAACAAACACACCTACCAGCAACGAAAACAGCAGCCTTGCATACCTAAAGGACGCCACAACAGAAGGATTGCCCACACGCATAGCCGATACAATAGCGTAATAGCCAGAAATACTAAAAACAATGGTACAGCCAAAATAAACTAATTCCTTGCTCTGGATAGGAACCATCTCTTGCGGGCTAAAGAGTAAAATTAATGTCCCTGCGACAAAGAGAGACGCAAACGCTTGAAAAGAGATGATTGAAGATTCTACACTCGTAGGAATAACACGAGTCACTAGATCTCTTACAGCCACACCAAAAACGGCAACCAGCACCCATAATACCGATGGATCAAACCCACCAAAGCCTGGCCTTATTATCAGTAAAACGCCCATAAAACCCACAAAAATAGCTGCCCATCTACGCCACCCAACACGCTCACCTAAAAACAAAGCAGCTCCCATGGTGATAGTTAAGGGCGTTACTTGAAAAACCGCCGCAACTGTTGATATAGGCACCTGCGACAATGCTGTGATAAAGGCCATAGCTGCCACCGCTTCTGCCAACATTCTAATTAATGTTGCTCGCGTCCAGACCTTTGGTGCTAATAAGTTTCGTCCTCTGGTGACGGCTAGCAGTGCAAAAAAAACAGTACTACACAACCCAACAACAATCAGAATTTGGCCAATAGAGATGGTGTTAGAAAGCAGCTTGAAAAATGCATCTTCTATGGTGAATCCCGCCATTGCGACGAGCATTAACAATATGCCTTTTCGATTATCTATGCTGTTGTTCAATATTAGTTACACCTATTACCGTTAATATACCTGTAATAAAAATCACAGTAGCTCTCATATATTGATGAATTGTGACGCGCCATTAACGCCAATAACGCCACTACTTAGCTTTAATTAAACAATAGATGCGGTATACGTAGACAGAAAGTAAAAGTCCAAAGAGTGTTTCTACAGAAGCAACCATAGCCACCTTGACACTTGACGTTAGCATTTCTTCAGAGCCCACTAAAAAACGACTGACCAAGGTAATGGGAAGCATGATAACAATAACGCCCATAACGAGGTCTCCAAAGTGTCCTTTAGTTCTCTCCCAACTTGCTTTCAGAGACGCCTTAGCACCCAAACCTTCCAACAAAAATATATACGGAGCCAGCAGTAATCGCACCATCACAATAATACCCGGTATTACCAACAAAAATAGCCCTAACGCCACTGGTACTAGGGTTAATAAACTAAGGCCTAGAAACGGCAACAACCAGTTAAGCCCCATGCGCCAAGATTCAACAACACCAATTCGTGAGCCACTTACAGCCGAATGAACATATAAGATGACAGCAATTTGAAGTACGCTTAACACCAACACAATTTCAGCTACATAGATCCAAACAACATTCCAGCTACTACCGTCCATAGGTATAGGGCCAACCCAATATCTAATGGCCTCACTTAGTAAAACTAACGGTATAGAAATGAGTGCAAGTACCCACCAATGTGTTTTGAAAAAGGTGCATGTGTCTTTAATACAAGTGGTAAACATTACTGCGCCTTCTATGGGAAAATTTAGCAGAGCAAATTAAGCGTTATTACAATTACTGTTTCAAGCGATAGCCTGTCTTAAATATCCAACCAATCAAGGCTAAACAAATACCCATAAACAACGTCACCATCATCAAACTAACACCCACACTTACATCAGATATTTCATAGAAACTCCAACGGAAACCACTGATTAAGTACACCACAGGGTTAAACATAGTGACAGTTTGCCAGGCACTAGGAAGCATATCGATGGAGTAAAATGCCCCACCTAAAAATACCATAGGGGTCACTACCAAAAGAGGAATTAATTGCAACTTTTCAAAGCCATCAGCCCAAATACCAATAAGAAAACCAAATAGACTAAAGGTAATGGTAGTGAGTATTAAAAAGGCTAACATCCAAAATGGATGGGCGATTTCAATCGGCACAAACAACCCTGCCGTAGCCAGAGTAATGAGACCAATTAGTAGTGCTTTAGTAGCTGCAGCACCCACATAACCTGCGGTCGCTTCCCAGAAGGACATAGGAGCAGAAAGCACTTCATAAATAGTGCCTGAAAAACGCGGAAAGTAGATACCAAAAGAGGCGTTAGATAGGCTTTGAGTCATGATGGATAACATGATCAAACCAGGCACAATAAAAGCACCATAGCTGATGCCATCAACAGACTCTATACGTGACCCAATAGCGCCGCCAAACACTACAAAATAAAGCACTGTTGAAAGCACAGGTGAAACGATACTCTGTGTAATAGTACGCTTTGTACGGGACATTTCAAAACAATAAATGGCCCACATTCCTCTTACATTCATGCTGCACGCTCCACTAGGTCTACAAATATTTCTTCTAAGCTACTTTTTTGAGTATGTATGTCTTTCACACCTAAGCCTGCACTAGCCACAGATTGCAATAAACCTGCAATATCTACTTCTGGTGCATCTTTGCCGTAGTGGTAAACAATACTTAAACTATCTTCAGCAAGAACAAAACCTTGTTCTGCCAACACAGTCGGTAAGGCATCAAGGCTTTCCATCAATTCAACTTTAAGTTGTTTTTGACCCATGCGAGACATCAACAATTGTTTATCCTCTACCAACAGCAATTTACCACCGCTGATTACACCAATGCGGTCTGCAATAGCTTCTGCTTCTTCTATGTAATGGGTAGTTAATATGATGGTAACGCCTTGCTTACGTAGATCATCTACCATACGCCACATGTCTTGGCGCAGTGCTACGTCTACACCCGCTGTGGGCTCATCTAAGAACAACACTTGAGGTTCATGAACTAGCGCTTTGGCGATTAACAAGCGGCGTTTCATACCACCAGACAAAGTCATAATGCGGTCGTCTTTTTTATCCCATAAAGATAAGTCTTTCAAAATCTTTTCAACCATCTGTGGATTTTTTGGCAAGCCAAATAAACCCCGAGATAATCTAAGGTTATTCCAAGGCGTTTCAAAGGCATCCGTTGTGAGCTCTTGAGGCACTAAACCAATAAGGCTGCGGGTTTTTCTATAGTCTTTAATAATGTCAAAACCACCCACGGTAACACTTCCAGAGGTGGGGTTCACAATGCCACAAATAGTGGATATCAGCGTGGTTTTACCCGCACCATTAGGACCTAGTAACGCCAGAATTTCACCTTTTTTAACGCTCAGGTTTATATTATCTAAGGCTACAAAACCGTTGGTATATTGTTTGCCTAAGTTTTTCACTTCAATCATTTGAATATCCTACAAGGGTGTTATTTAGCTATGCTCAATATAACTATTTTTACTATTTTTAGCCAATAAAAAACCGGCTACAAGAGCCGGTTTTTTAGCAAGCATGGTTAGCTTGGGGGGTAAATTTACATCATGCCGCCCATGCCACCCATACCACCGCCGCCCATGCCGCCCATGTCTGGCATGCCGCCACCATCGGTTGAAGGAGCGTCAGCAATCATGCATTCGGTAGTTAACATCATACCAGCAATAGAAGCTGCAGCTTGAAGCGCAGTACGGGTAACTTTGGCAGGATCTAGGATACCCATTTCGATCATGTCACCGTAACCACCAGTACTAGCGTTGTAACCGTAGTTACCAGAACCAGCCTTAACCTTATCAACCACAACAGAGGCTTCGTCACCTGAGTTAGTAGCAATTTGACGCATAGGTGCTTCCATTGCTTTAAGAGCAACTTTAATGCCTACAGTTTGATCAGGGTTTTCGCCTTCTAGATCTTGAATGCCTTGTAGAGCACGGATTAGAGCAACACCGCCTCCTGGTACAACACCTTCTTCAACAGCTGCGCGAGTTGAGTGCAATGCGTCTTCTACACGTGCCTTCTTCTCTTTCATTTCTACTTCAGTAGCTGCACCAACCTTAATTAAGGCAACGCCGCCTGCAAGTTTAGCAACACGCTCTTGTAGCTTCTCACGATCATAATCTGAAGAAGTGTCAGCAATTTGTGCACGGATCGCAGTAACACGACCTTCGATAGCAGATGCTTCGCCTACGCCATCAATAATGATGGTGATTTCTTTAGACATTGTTACACGCTTAGCTTGACCTAGCTGCTCTAAAGTAGCTGTTTCTAAGGATAAACCAATCTCTTCAGAGATAACCGTAGCGCCAGTAAGCACTGCGATATCTTCAAGCATTGCCTTACGACGATCGCCAAAACCAGGTGCCTTAACAGCACATACTTTAACGATACCGCGCATGTTGTTCACTACCAAAGTAGCTAAGGCTTCGCCTTCAACATCTTCAGCAACGATCAATAGTGGACGACCAGATTTTGCAACGGCTTCCAATATTGGTAGTAAATCACGGATATTAGAGATCTTCTTGTCAACCAACAATAGGAAAGGAGTTTCCAATTCGGCTGTCATGTTCTCTTGGTTGTTTACAAAGTAAGGAGACAAGTAGCCACGGTCAAACTGCATACCTTCTACAACGTCTAGCTCGTCCTGAAGAGAAGTACCTTCTTCAACAGTGATAACGCCTTCTTTGCCTACTTTTTCCATCGCTTCAGCGATGATACGACCAACAGTGCTATCAGAGTTAGCAGAGATAGTACCTACTTGAGCAATAGCGTTAGTATCTGCACATGGTGTGGCCATGGCTTCAAGCTGAGCTACTACAGCAGCAGACGCTTTGTCGATGCCACGCTTAAGGTCCATTGGGTTCATGCCAGCTGCAACAGCCTTAAGGCCTTCGTTTAGGATCGCTTGAGCCAAAACAGTTGCAGTTGTTGTGCCGGCACCAGCTACATCATTGGCTTGGGAAGCAACTTCCTTCACCATTTGTGCGCCCATGTTTTCGAACTTGTCTGCCAATTCGATTTCTTTAGCTACAGACACACCATCTTTAGTGATAGTTGGTGAACCAAAAGCTTTGTCTAATACTACGTTACGACCCTTAGGGCCTAAAGTAACTTTTACAGCATCGGCTAAAATGTTTACGCCGTTTACCATACGGCTACGAGCCGAATCACCAAATTTTACTTCTTTAGCTGCCATGTCAAAAATTCCTATATCAAAAAAGAGTTAAATTAAGCTTCAAGAACGCCATAGATTTCGCTTTCGCTAACGATAAGCACTTCTTCGCCGTTGATCTTAGCGGTACTGTTGCCAGCGTATGGGCCAAACAATACTTTGTCGCCAACCTTAACGCTCATTGCTTGCTGTTCGCCATTGGTCGTAATACGGCCAGGACCTACTGCCAATACTTCACCTTGGTTAGGCTTTTCTGCAGCACTGCCAGGTAGCACGATGCCACCAGCACTAGTTGCTTCTTCTTCTTGACGACGAATTACAACGCGATCGTGTAAAGGACGGATGCTCATTACTGTATACTCCTAGGTGCTATATGTCCGGTTAATCCGGAATTGTTTTATTGAATTACGAAGTCATAGATGCGGGGTGAACTGTGCTTTTCAATAGCAAATCCAAAATAAAGTTTAGATAACTGCACTTTATTTAATCTTGTCCTGCGGATGAGGATCTTGAGGAGTTTCAAACTCCCCATCTATTATACTTTCGTCAGTATGGTAGCTAGGATTAAAGCCACTGGCACCAAAACCGCCAGCGCCCGAACCAAAAACACCACCAGCAACATTCGCACTAGAAAAGGCTTTAAATCGTCCCATTAAACGAGCTGCAAGAAACTGTCGAGTAAAAGGCAGCAACAACAAAAACCCAATGCCATCGGTAACAAAACCAGGCGTTAATAATAGTGCGCCACCTACAGCTAAAAGAATACCTTCTAGCATTTCTTGAGCAGGGATTTGGCCCGATTGTATACGCCAACTTGCTCTATTTAGCGTAGCTAAACCTTGATGACGTAATAAATTAATACCAATAAAAGCGGTGAGTAACACCAAGGCAATAGTCCATAACGCGCCAATTTGTTGGCCTACTTGAATAAGCACTACCATCTCTAGTATAGGAACGGCAATAAATAAGAGAAAAAGAAACCGCATAATAATGTAATCCTAGTTAAGTTAAGCTAAGTTAACTGTGTTTCTTATATGCGGCCATACTCTAAAAATGAAAGTCCCCCAAGACGACCATAAAAAGCAACAACATAAAGAACAGTTACTAAAGCGCCAACAGTTATACCAAACTATTGCTGCCATCCCCCACGGCAAAGTAGCAAGTTACGGCCAGCTAGCCACCCTTGCCGGGCAAACCGGTGCTGCACGGTGGGTAGGTTGGTGTTTACGGCACTTGCCTAGTGATTCTAGCTTGCCTTGGCACCGGGTCATCACCTCCAGCGGTAAATTGGCCTTTCCACCGGCTACTGCAGATTATGTACGCCAGCGGGAAAACCTTGAACAAGAAGGTGTATATTTACAAAACCACAAAGTGTCTATGAAACTGTATCAGTGGCGGCCATAAAGGTACCGTAAGTTTTAATTAATCGAATAATGTTCTATCTCATCAGTATTAAACGTAGACCCTAAACCTTTAAAATTAAGCGTTTTTATAGCCCTGTATACGCCACAAAAAAACATTTACATGCCATAAGTTTAATGCAAGCATACGGCTCAGTCCAACCACATTTAAGCGAACAAAACTCATTGAAGACGAACCAGGCCAAAAATTACGTGCTTAAACATACTGCAAAGTCCAAGTCAGCCACCCTATTCTCTTTAACCTGCTTACTATTATTGGGTAGTGTGTGGGGTAGCACCATCGTTATTATGAAACACGTTGTTTCCACCGGCCACCAACCTTTTGGCTTAATCTTTTGGCAGCTCGCATTAGGAGCAGTGTTACTCAGTGTTATTGCTCGCTGGCGGGGTATTCCCTTACCCATGGGCTGGGTCCACATTCGTTTTTACGCCATTGTGGCTTTGACTGGCACTATTATTCCAAACACCTTTTCCTACATTGGCGCAGCACACTTACCTGCAGGGTTATTAGCTATTGGTATCGCTACAGTGCCCATGTTTTCCCTTCTTGTTGCACTATTTATCCAAAGTGAACGGTTTAACGGCATACGTATGTTAGGTATCTTTTTAGGTGCTATAGCCATCTTATTAATCCTCGGCCCAGAAGCCGACTTTGGTAGCCAAGGCACTGGCTTATTTATGTTATTAGCTCTTATAGCGCCGCTATTTTATGGCATTGAAGGCAATTACCTTGCCCTTAAATTACCCCCTAAAATGAGCCCTATTACCACTTTACGTGGGGCTTCTATTATTGGCTTAGGCATCTGCACTCCAATTACCTTAGCTACTGATTCATGGGTAGACTTAAGTGAAACTTGGACGTCTGTTGAATGGGCTATTTTAGCAAACAGCCTATTACACGTGATCACCTACACCGGCTACATTTGGTTAGTGGGTCGAACTGGAGCGGTATTTGCCAGCCAAG